>JACQOF010000097.1 GCA_016202645.1 bacterium | reverse complement strand
GATCTTGGGCGTCGTCCGCGAGAGCGGTCCTGTGACCCTCACGCTGATCCCGGAGGCCCACCAGGTCCAGAACGCGCAGGGTGAACTGGAGACCGTCGGGCGGATCGGCATCCAGAGCGGCGTGAAGACCGAATCGCAGCGGGTCGCGTTCACGGAAAGCCTCAAGATCGCCTGCGTGATGCTCTACGAATTCGTCCTGAAATTCCTCACGGTGCTCTGGCAGCTCGTCTCCGGCGCCCTCTCCGTCAAAATGCTTGCCGGACCGGTCGGCATCGCCCAGTTCGCGGGGGACAGCCTCAAACAGGTCGGATATCCCTTCCTGGAATTTCTCGGCATGATCAACGCCAACCTTGGATTCGTGAACCTCATCCCGCTTTTTCTCATCACCGACGGCGGCCTCATTTTCCTGTTCCTGATTGAAGCCGTCCGACGCCGGAAAATGTCGGTCAAAAGCCTCGAACGCTGGAACATCCTCGGCTGGGCCATGGTCCTCACCCTTCTCGTGATGGCCACCTACAACGACCTCATGATCCGCCTGCGGCTGGGCGAAAAACTCTCGCGGGGATTCGACACCCTGAAAGATATTTTTTAATCCGCATGGTTGCGCTTCAGGTAAAGGGCCAGTAGACGCCGGGTGTCCTATTCGTCATTCCCGCAAAAGCGGGAATCCAGAATCCTTGTACGAGAAACGGCTGGATGCCCGCTTGCGCGGGCATGACAAATCATGAGAAATGGCTGTTCTTTCAAGGATATTTTTGTGCGGGTTGATTCTTTGAATCATTTCATTCATTTATTCAAGAGGGGCTATGTTTTGCAATTCCTGCTGAGACTGCGCTCTCTCCCAATCGACGAGGAGATCGTTCCGGTGAAGTGTTGCCCACTCTATCACAAGTCCCATCACGCGAGGCGGCAGGCGACCGGAGAAGACGGATAGGTTGCGAATGTCAATCAGAGCGATATCGCCGCCGTATTCCGCATGGAAGTGCGGCGGGTTGTGATCGTCAAAAAACATCTTGATGACAATACCGAAGAAACGGCTGATTTCAGGCATGGGAAGGTTCATGGCGAAACGCGGGGAAAATATCTTCAGGCTTCTTGCCGGTGGCTTTCAGGTACAAAGAGTCCGGACAGAGATCGATTTGACTGCCCCAGACAAGTTCGCCGGATGATCCAATCTGAACCTGATCGAAAAAATGATAGTCCCGCCACGATGCGAAAACACCTTTCCCTAGCAGGTTGGAAAGGTCCACCACGCCGCGCACTCCATCGTCAAACGTCAATTCCAGCCGATAATCCTGTAATACTTGAACCTTGGAGACATGCCGCATGGCTCCGCTCCTCCTTGTTTTTTTGAGTATCCCACAGACATCAGGTGATTGTCGAGTGGGATTTGGGGGTCGGATGGCGATAAGGGGGAAGAGGTTATTACATCGGAGAACCGTGCAGTCATAATTGCTCCCAGGAAAATATCAGGTATACTGGTACACGTATGATGGGGATGGACACAGGATATGATTGCCGTGGGTGGGTGGCCGCCCAAAGGCACACTGATCGACAAAATCGCGGTTTGAGGCTCTTTCTGTCGCCCTTGCCTGGAACGAACTCGTAAAGAGGCTCCATGAAACTTTCCGTTCTCCTCGCGCCGACCTTGAAGGAAGTCCCGCGTGAGGCCGAGGCCGCAAGCCACCGGCTTCTGCTCCGCGGCGGATTCATCCGGGCGCTTTCGGCCGGCGTCTACCAGTTCCTGCCGATGGGTCTTCGGGTGCTCCGGAAGATCGAGGGGATCGTGCGGGAGGAGATGAACCGCGCCGGCGCCCAGGAACTGCTCCTTCCGGCCCTTCATCCGCGTGAACTCTGGGAAGTCACCGGGCGCTGGACGACGTACGGGGACGACATGATGAAGGTGAAGGACCGGACCGGGCGGGATTTTGGTCTTGGGCCGACGCATGAGGAAGTCATCACGAATCTGATGGCGCAGGAAGTCCAGTCCCACGCGGATCTCCCGAAAATGCTGTACCAGATCCAGGTCAAGTTCCGGGACGAGCCCCGGCCCCGCCACGGCCTGCTCAGGTGCAAGGAATTTTTAATGAAGGACTGTTACAGTTTCGACGCGACCCGCGAGGGCGCCGAGAAATCCTATGCCGTGATGAAGCGCGCCTACGAAACCATATTCACCCGCGTCGGCATCCCGTTTTTTCCGGTTCAGGCCGATCCCGGGCTGATCGGCGGAAGCCTCTCCCACGAGTTCATCATGCCGTCCGAGAGCGGCGAGGACACCGTCCTTCGGTGCGAGTCCTGTGACGCGGCCGTCTCCGCGATGCGGCCGGACGGGTCGCCCGAAGCCGCGGCGTGCCCGGCCTGCGGCAAGGACCGGAAAAAAATGACGGGGATGGAAATCGGGCACATCTTTTTTCTCGGCACCAAGTACAGCTCGAAAATGCATGCCGAGTTTCTCGACGCGGACGGAACCCGCAAACCGATCGAGATGGGCTGTTACGGCATCGGGGTCTCGCGGCTCGTCTCCGCCGTCGTCGAGGCGCGGCATGACGAGAAGGGCATCGTCTGGCCGAAGTCCTGCGCCCCTTACCGCGCGGTTGTGGTTCCGATCCTGATGGACAAACCCGACGTGATCGAGGCGGCCGAACGACTGTACCGAGACCTCGACCTGGCCGCGCCCGGCGACGTCCTGCTGGACGACCGGCCGGCCCGCGCGGGCGTCAAAATCAACGACGCGGATCTCGTCGGCGTCCCGGTCCGCGTTGTCCTCGGCCGGGGCGTGTCGAAGGGACTGGCGGAAATTCAGGAGCGAGCGGGACAAAAATCCCGGGAGGTTCCGCTCGAGAGCGCCGTAGAGGAAATCCGCAAGATATGGGCATGAGAAAAAACAGAAAGGTACCCCCCTCCCAACCTCCCCCTCAAGGGGGGAGGAGGACGGTTTCTCGCCGAAAATTCATTCTCGGCGGCGGGCTTGCCGCGATCGCCGCCGTAGCGGGACAGACTTTGAACAGTTTTGCCGCCGAACGCAAAAAAAAGAAGGGATCCGCGACAGACCGCAAGACGGCCAAGGCAGCCGAACCCCTGAAGACCGTGGAGATCCGGATGACCGTCAATGGCGTGCCCAAACGGATGACCGTGTCGGCCGGAAAGCTCCTCTCGGAGGTCCTTCGTGAAGACCTGCATCTCACCGGCGTCAAGATCGGATGCAACGCCGCCGAGTGCGGATCCTGCACCGTCCTCGTCAATGGCCGCCCCGTCTACAGCTGTCGAACGCTGGCGGCGCTTGCCGACGGCGCCCTCGTGGAAACCATCGAAGGTATTTCCGGCGTCAGCGAGGGCGGCAACCTCCACCCGATCCAGAAATCCTTCATCGAAGCCGACGCCCTGCAGTGCGGGTACTGCACGCCCGGAATGATCTGCGCGGCCAAGGCTCTGTTTATCCGGAATCCCCGCCCGGACGACGACCAGATCCGCGCGGGACTTGCGGGAAATATCTGCCGGTGCGGCGCGTATGACAATATCTTGAAAGCCGTCCGGGCGGCCGTGGGGAGATAACGGCATGGGCAAACCCGATAAGACAACATCCCTTCCGGCCTGGTCCGCCACCCGCGTCGTAGGCAGGCCGGTTCCGAGGATCGACGCCCGGCAGAAAGTCCGCGGCGACGCAGTCTACACCGCGGACGTCCAGCTTCCCAACATGGCCCACGCGCGGTTCCTCCGAAGCGAGCGCACTCACGCAAAAATTGTTTCGATCGACACGGCCGCGGCGTCAGCCGTTCCGGGCGTTCTGGCCATCGTGAAACCCGACGAGTGGAAGGACGTCCTCTTGAAGGACAATCTGGGGCGCGGCATACCGATCCTCGCCGACGAGCCAAAATATGCCGGCGAAGAAATTGTCGCCGTCTGCGCCGAGACCGAAGACGCCGCGCGGGAAGCCGCGGCAAAAATCCGCGTCGTGTATGACGATCTTCCGCACGTGATCGACCCGGAGGAGGCCCACCAAGCCGGACAATTTGTCGGCGGCGGATGGCGCAAGACCCGGCTGGGCGAGCCGGCCGTGTACCAGCGGGGTGACGCCCGGCGCGCGCTGACTTCCGGAGGCCGGTCCGTCCGCATTTTCGAGCGGACCTACCGCACGGCCCCGATGACTCACTGTTCCATCGAGCCGCACGCCGCCGTTGCAAGTTTCGAAAACGGCCGCTGGACCGTATGGGAATCGACGCAGGGTGTTTTCGCGGTCCGCGAAAGCCTCGCCGAAATGCTCGGCGCTTCCATCAACGACATCCGCGTCATCGGGACGTATCCGGGCGGGGGATTCGGCGGAAAAGTTTCGGCCGGAAAATATACGTTTGGCGCGGCCTATTTTTCCAAAAAATTCGCCCGGCCCGTTCGATTCGTTCAGGACAGAAATGAGGAGTTTGTTTCTCCCTACGGCCGCCCCGCCTCCGTCCAGACTCTGAAAGTCGGCGTGAACACCGCCGGAAAACTGGTCGCGATCGAACAAAAGGGCATCCACGCCATCGGACCCTACGAATTCGGCGCCGAGTGGGGGCACGCCGAAGACTTGCTGACCGAAATATACGAATGCCCGAACGTCCATGCCGAATCAATCGCCGCCCTCACCAACGTTCCCCCGCCCTGCGCCATGCGCGCGCCGGGTTACGCGCAGGGCGCGTTCGCCCTGGAACAGATGATGGACGAAATCGCGGCGGCCCTCGGAATGGATCCCGTCGAGTTCCGGCTGAAAAACATTCCCGACCGCGATCCCGATTCGAAACGCCCTTTCGCCTCCCCGAAAGGCCGCCACGGTCTGAGGGAGTGCCTCGCGGCGGGCGCCAAAAATTTCAACTGGGAAAAACGCAAACGGGATCGAAAGACCCATGAGGATGGCAGCAAGACAGGTATTGGCGTCGCCGCCACCATCTGGGGTGGAGGCGGCGGACCGCCGGCCGCGGCGCTCCTGCGGGTGCACGCCGACGCCACCGCCGATCTGTTCACCGGCGCCGCCGACATCGGCACCGGCATCCGCACCGCTCTGGCCCAGATCGCGGCCGAGGAACTCGGCATCGCGGTCGAGCGGATCCGAGTCACCAACGCCGACACAGATCTGACCTCTTACACGCTCCCCAGCTACGGCAGTCTCACGTTGGCGTCTTCAGGACCCGCCGTCCGCCAGGCCGCGCACGACTGCCGGACGCAGATCATCTCGCTGGCCGCCCAGGCTCTGCAAACCACCGAAGACCAGATCGCGCTGGTTGACGGATACGCCGTCCGCGCCGCGACGGAAGAACAGCCCGAGTGGATCACGCCCATCGCCAAATTAATCTCGCAGTCGCCCGCCCGGGAAATCGTCGGTAACGGCGAGCGCGGACCGAACCCCAAACTCGCCCTGAAAGCCTACGGCGTCCAGTTCGTCGCCGTCACGGTCGATCCCGAATCGGGCGAAGTCCGCGTCGACGAACTCGTCGCCGTGAACGACAGCGGCCGCGTCATCAACCGGATGGCCTTCGACAGCCAGCTCATCGGCGGCGCCACCATGGGCCTCGGCATGGCTTTCCTCGAGGAGCGGTCCTACGATCCCGCCTCCGGAAAACTTCTGAACGCGAATCTCGCCGATTACAAACTTCCGACCATATTCGACCAGCCGCGCGAATTCAAACTGGACCGGGTCGAAGTCCCGTACGACGCCAATTCGATCGGCGCCAAAGGGCTTGGCGAGCCACCGGTCATTCCGACCGCGCCTGCCGTCGCGAACGCCGTGTTCGACGCCGTCGGCGCCCGGATCGAGCGCCTGCCCATTTCTCGAAAACGCCTGATCGACAGTCTGATGAAAGAGCAGGCAAAAAAATGAGTTATCCATTCCTTCTGGAAAAAGTCCGGACTCTGCAGGACGCGTCCCGAAGGATCGCGGACAGCCCGGGCAAAGCCGCCGTCATCGGCGGCGGGCTGGAGATTCTTGACGAGGTCGACTCGCCGACGGCGGGGTCGACCCGTCCGGACATTTTGATTCCGATCGGGCAGATTCCCGACACGTCCTACATCCACTCCCGCGGCGACCAGCTCCGTCTCGGCGCGGCCCTCACCATCGCGGAGATCGCCGAGAGCGACGCCGTGCGGAGGCTGGCCTGGCCTCTTTCCGAGGCGGCCGCGGCCGTCGGATCTCCCCAGATCCGCGCGCAGGGCACGCTCGCCGGCAATCTCCTGCAGAGGCCGCGCTGTTGGTACCTTCGCGGCGGATTTTCCTGCCATCGGAGCGACGGTTCCGATTGTCCGGCCGTCACCGGGGATCACCGCTATCACGCGATTTTCGACGGCGGCCCGTGCTGGTCGGTCTATCATTCCGATCTTGGGCTCGCCCTCCACGCCCTGAACGCCCAGTTGATCATTCTGAACCCCGACGGCAAAGAACGCGAAATGCCGGTCCGGGATCTATATCCGGATCCAAAAAAAGACCCTCTGAAATTCCACACCCTTCAGCCCGGCGAGATCAACCGGGAGATCCGGCTGGCCGGCCTTTCCAACCGCTATACGGGAACCTTCCTGAAAATCACGGAACGCGGCGCGTTCGATTTCGCGCTCGCTTCCGTCGCCGTCGTCTATAATAATTTTCACGGGCGGTTTAAAAATATCCAGCTCTTTCTCGGCGGCGTGGCGCCGCGGGCCTATACGCCTGAAGCCGTCGTCAAGACCCTGTCACACCAGAAACTGGACCGGAGTCTTCTGGCCGCGGCGGCCAGTCACGCCGCCGACGTCGCGGCGCCTCTGCCGGAAAACGGATACAAAATGTCCATCGTGAAAAATCTCGTGCGGCGTGCGCTGGAAGTCACCTATGACAAACTCAGCTGGAAACCCGACTGACTGTCCGTCCTTTTCGTCATCCCCGCGAAAGCGGGGATCCAGGTTCGGAATTCCAACGGGAGCCGGTCATGGACTGGATTCCCGCTTTCGCGGGAATGACGACAATTCCCAAAACTTGAGACCTGAGCCTTCTCCAATCTCGCCTTTGTTGAGTTTTTGTATCCTGGCCCTGTTTTTCCTCCCGGCCCAGCCGGCCTTCCCCGACGCTGCGCTCTCATCCCCCGTCGACGAATTCGCCCGGCACGCCCTCGCCGAGTGGGTCCTAGAGGGCGAGACCCTTCCAGCTCGGCCTGCGGCGCTCGCGGCATTGCTCACCGACATGCCCGCCGCCGTGCGCCTGGCCAAATCCGTCACCGGTCTTGATTACCGGCTGGACGCCGCCGATACGAATGCGTACGTGCTCACAACCCCGCGCGGACTCACCGCGCAAATCCGGACTGTGCGCTTGGACCTCCAGCCGTCCGGCGGACACTTCGAAGCCGTCGGCGAGGGCGTTTTCGAGCGTACCGGCGGCGGATTTCGCGGCCGATACGCCATGAAGTTCACCTACCGGGAACTTCCCGAAGGCCGGTCTCTTGGAAATTTCTACGTCTACATCGACGTCGAAAACCCTCTTCTGCGTTTTTTCGGCCTTTTCGTCCGAGGCCTCATCAACCAGCGCCTCGAATCCGAAATGCGCCGGATGCTCGACGAGGCGCGCCAGGTCATGCGCGAGGCCGACCGCCGGTTGACGCCTTCCGGGCGATAGGCTAGAACCAAGTTTGTCTGTCACTCAGAGGAGGTGCTGTTCATGAGCATTCGTGTCGCGATCAACGGCTTTGGCCGGATCGGCCGTCTGGTCCTCAAGGCCGGATGGAACAATCCCAAGCTTGATTTTGTGGCGGTCAACGACCTGACCGACGCCAGGACCCTGGCGCATTTGTACAAGTACGATTCGACTTTCGGCATTCAGTCCCAGCCGGTGTCCGCCAAGGAAGGCGCCCTGGTGATCGGGGACCGCGAGATCAAGGTTGTCGCGGAGAAGGATCCGGCGAAACTTCCGTGGAAGGACCTGAAGATCGACATTGTGATCGAGTCGACGGGACGATTCACGGCCGCCGAAAAGGCCAAGGCCCATCTTGAGGCGGGCGCACGCAAGGTCGTGATTTCCGCGCCGGCCAAAGGCGAGGACATCACCATCTGCATGGGCATCAACGAGACCGCCTACGATCCGGCCAAACACCACATCATTTCCAACGCGTCCTGCACCACCAACTGCCTGGCGCCGCTCGTCAAAGTCCTCCACGATAATTTCAAAATCCAGCACGGTCTCATGACGACCATCCATTCCTACACCAACGACCAGGTCATCCTGGATTTTCCGCACAAGGACCTTCGCCGCGCCCGGGCCGCGGGACTGTCCATGATCCCCACCACAACCGGAGCCGCCAAGGCGATCGGGCTGGTGATTCCGGACATGAAGGGCAAGCTCAACGGCTGCGCGATCCGCGTGCCGACGCCCAACGTTTCCATGGTGGACCTCGCGGCCGTGCTGTCCCGGCCCGTCACGAAGGATGAAATTAATGCGGCCTTCAAAAAGGCCGCCGAATCCTCGCGGCTCAAGCCTTACCTCCAGTACTGCGCCGAGCCTCTCGTTTCCAGGGACTTCAACGGCAACCCCGCGTCCTGCATCTTCGACAGTTCCCTCACCGACGCCCAGGACAGCCTCGTCAAAGTGTTCGGGTGGTACGACAACGAGTGGGGATACTCGAGCCGGGTCGCGGAACTGACGGCGAGTCTGCTTTAAGACTTCAGATGCCGACCGCCGGCGCGGTATTCGAAAAGAAAACCGTCGACGACCTGAATTTTTCCGGAAGGCGCGCGCTGGTCCGCGTCGACTTTAATGTGCCCCTCGACAAGTCCGGCGCCGTTACGGACGACACGCGAATCCGCGAAAGTCTTCCCACCATCCGCAAAATTCTCAAAGACGGCGGATCCGCCGTCCTGATGTCGCACCTCGGCCGGCCCAAAGGCAAAATTTCCGAGGGCCTGAGGTTGGCGCCGGCGGCCCGCCGGCTGTCCGATCTCATCGGCAAACCCGTCCTCGCGCTGAGGGACTCGATCGGCCCCGACATCGAATCAGCCGTGTCGAAACTCGCGCCGGGCGCCGTCGCTCTCCTGGAGAACCTGCGGTTTCATCCTGAAGAGGAAAAAAACGATCCGGAATTTTCCCACGCCCTGGCGAAACTCGGTTCTGTCTACGTCAACGACGCCTTCGGTTCCGCCCATCGCGCGCACGCCTCAACCGCCGGCGTCGCCGCCCATCTCAAGCCGAGGTTGGCGGGGTACCTCATGAAAAAAGAGATCGAATATCTCGGCGGCGTGATGTCCAACCCGGAGCGCCCCTTTGTCGCGGTCTTCGGCGGCGCGAAAGTATCCTCCAAACTCTCCGCCCTGATTTCCCTGCTGTCCAAGGTCGACCGCCTTCTCATCGGCGGCGCGATGGCCTATACGTTCGTCGCCGCGCAAGGCGGGGCCGTCGGCAAGTCTCTCTGCGAAGTCGAGCTGTTCGACGAAGCGCGGAAAATTCTGGATGAAGCGGAGCGCCGCGGCGTCCGGATCATTCTGCCTGTCGACACCCGGGCCGTGCGCAGTCCCGATCAGCCCGGCACAATCGCCGTCGTCCCGACCGACCGGATCCCGTCGGACCTCGAGGGCGTCGACGTCGGCCCGCGGACCCTTCAGATTTTTTCCGAAGCCCTGGCCGACGCGAAAACCGTTTTTTGGAACGGGCCGCTCGGAATCTTCGAAACCCCCGCTTACGCCGAAGGCACCTTCGCTTTCGCGCGGACCCTCGCCCAGTGCCGCGCCGTCAAAATCGTCGGCGGCGGCGATTCCGTCGCGGCCGTCCACGTCGCCGGCGTGGCGGACCGGATGGACCACGTGTCGACCGGCGGCGGCGCGTCGATGGAATTCATCGAAGGCAAAGTCCTCCCGGGCATCGCGGTCCTGGACGACCGCACCGCCGGCAACTGATCCATGGGCCGAAAACCCCTTCTGGCCGGAAACTGGAAGATGTTCAAGACCGTGGGCGAAGCCCTCGCTCTGGTGCGAAAACTCAAAGTCTCGATCGGCCAGGTCCGTGACCGCGAGGTCGTGCTCTGTCCGCCCTTTACAGCGCTCAAATCCGTTTCCGAAATGCTCTCCGACAGTCATCTGATCCTCGGCGCCCAGAATATGCACTCCGAAAAAGAGGGCGCCTTCACCGGAGAAATATCGCCCGGCATGCTCGCCGACCTCGGCGTCCGCCACGTGATCCTCGGGCACAGCGAGCGTCGGCATATCTTCGGCGAAAAGGACGAGGGAATATCCCGGAAAGTTCCCGCCGCGCTCGCGGCCGGGCTTACCCCGATCTTCTGCGTCGGAGAAAAAATCGAGGAACGGCAGGCCGGCCGGACCCACGACGTGGTCCTTGGTCAACTGGACGGCGGACTCGGCCGGATTTCAAAGGACCAGGGAGAAATGCTCGTCGTCGCCTACGAGCCGGTCTGGGCCATCGGCACCGGCCACACCGCAACGCCCCAGCAGGCGCAGGAAGTCCACGCCCTGATTCGCAGGCGGCTCATCGATAAGTTCGGCCCGGCCGCCGAGCGAATTCGGATTTTGTACGGGGGCAGCGTCAAACCCGAAAATATCGATGATCTGATGAGCGAGATCGACATTGACGGCGCCCTGGTCGGCGGCGCGTCCCTCACCGCGGAGTCGTTTTCGCGCATCGTCCGCTTTCGCGTCCCCGTCTCGTGACCCGCGCGCCCGCCGCGCCCGCCCTCGTTCTTGGGATGTGTCTCGCCGCGCTTCTCCTGACCGCCGACGCGGCCGACGCGGCGGCGCGGGTGCGCGTCAAGAAAAAACACAAAGCCCAGCCCAAACCGGCGGCCACCGTCACTGTGGACACCCGTCCGATCGCGGACACACCCGGCTTAGCGCCCGACTCTCAGCCCACCCTCCTGGCGATGGGCGTCCCTCCGGAACCGGCCGGCGACACACCCTCGATTGACACAACCGGAACTGACACCGAACCCCAAGACACCCGCCCCTACTCGGCCAGGGCCGGCGGCTGTTTCTATCACAAGCGCACGTTCGGGCACGCCCCGCGCGAGGCCGAAAAAAATGTGACCGTGTCGGCCGACACGGACTCTCTGAGCCCCCGCTTTGATCCCTGCCCCATCTGCTTTCAGGAGGCCATCACGGAGGAGGATTTCGAACTGGAGGAAGCCATCGCCAATCAAGTTTCCGGCATCGTCGAGTTCCGGTACCGGAAACTCAATGACGATAAGATCGCCGGACGGCTCGACCGTCTCGGCCGGCCCATGATTCCGATCCTTGACCGCAAGCACCTCGAATTCTTTTTCACGCCGCTCAGGTCCAGCCTCGAAAAAAACGCGATCTCCGCCGGAAACGGCAACATCTACTTCACCACCGGACTCCTCGATATTCTGGAGGACGACGACGAGGTGGCGGCGGTGCTGGCCCACGAAATCATGCACGCGGAGTTCCGGCACGTTTTGCAGGACTTCAAACTCAGCCAGAAACTGACCCTCATCACGGCCCTCGCGTCCGCCATCCTCAACAAGAGCGCCAGCTTCGGCGGTATTTTCCAGGTTCTCCAGGACTATGCCGTCCACCTCGTCATGAACGGATTTTCCCGGCAATTTGAGCTCGAGGCCGACGCCGGCGCGAAATGGATTCTGGCGACTCTCGGCCAGGACACCAGCGCCATGCGGCGCGTCCTGCTCAAACTGGACGACCTCTCCCGGGACCGGCCGGAACGTCCGGCCATTTTGCAGACCCATCCGGACGAAACGGACCGGATCAAGGCCTTCGATGAGACCCTCATTTTCAACGAATGGGTCCGGACCGACACGCTCTCCATGCGGCTCAAATTCCAGCGCCCGCGGGTGGTCGGGTGGTTCAAGGAACGCGCCGTGCCGGCGCTCTACGCCTCGCTGGTCAACGAATCCGATACGCCCGTCATCGTGTCCGATTTCGAGGTCAAGTACGCCGCGGCCGATTTACCCGACGTCAAACTCGAGATCGATCCCTCCAAGGCGGTGATTCCCCAGCGAAGCTACGTTCAGATTAAGATCCTGGTAATCGCCCGGAAAGAGCTCGACCGCCGCCCGGATGCCCTCGATTTTTCCTGTGTCGTCCGCCCCCTGGACGAGGAAGTCCGGCGGGACGCCAAGACCCGGAAAAAAATCGAGGAGCGCGTTTCCTTTCACTTCAAGCTGGCCCCATGACGCCCCGCAAGATGTTTGCCCGGGACCTGACTGCGGCTCTTTCGATCCTCATCGGGGCGGGCATCTCCACGGTTCTGGCGCGGCCTCCGGTGTCGGAGACGTCCGCGCCGCAAGTCTTCAACCAAACCCCGGTACAGATTCCCATGACGATTCCGACGGAAGAAATAGTCACGCCGGAATTGCCCCAGCTTCAGGCAGCGCCCGAGGCGCCGCCGCCTCAGCTGACGCGGTCCGTTCAGATTCTGTCGCCTCTGAAAAAAGAACCGGAACCCGAAGCGCCGCGGCAGGCAAAGCGGCCGGAGCGGGCGGCGCCCGTCCCGCCCGCGGAGACAGCGGAGAGGATCCCGACCAAAGTCATCGCCGCCGAAGAGCCGACCGCGGAGACATCCAGACCGATTCCCTCTATTCCCTCACCGCCTCCAGTCGTCGCCGTCCCGTTGACTCTGGAAGTTCCCGTCGTGTCACCGGCCCCGGCGGCGCGAGCCGGCCTCGTCGCCAGAATTTCCGACATATCCCTGTTCAAGCGGGACCTGCTTGACTTGACCGAGCGGAGCGGCGGATCAATCGCCTTCCAGGGAGAGGATATTGAAATTCAAATTGCCGAGGAGCGGCACCCATCGCTGAGGGCTGAACTTCGGCGCCTGATTTTCAAATACCTGGCGGAAACCGGCCCCGAAATTCGAATCAGTCTCGCAACCCGCCCGTAACGTCCCGAACCGCGGACCGCACCCGGTCTGCGCTTATCGCGCTCATACAGCTGGGCCGAATGTCGCATGTCCGGAGATAACACGGACCGCAGGCATAAGGCGATATGATTTTCCGGCCGCGGCCGTACAGGAAAATCTCGGAGGAGGATGTCGGGCCGAACAGTGTCACAGACGGTATGCCCAGCGCTGTCGCCAGATGCATCGCCAGCGTGTCCCCCGAAATGAGCGCGGAACAGCCGCCGATCACCGCCGCCAGATCATCCAGATGGTCGACTCGAACGCTCGGAACGCGTGATCCGTCGATGTGTTCACCGAGACGCGCCATGCGGGCGTTCTCAGAGGGGCCGCCCAGCAAAAAAAGACCCGGCACGGGAGCGCGGCAAAATTCAAGAATTTCCGCCTCCGACCAGAATTTGTTCGCGTATCGCTCTGAGGCGCCGACAAAAAGTCCGACTCGGCGCGGGCCGGGAACATTCGACAGGAGCCGCGCCCGTCGCAACTCGGCGTCCGGCGGCGGGACGTACCGGTAGGGATCCCCTTCCCAGACAGCGCCGATCGCTTCGTAGATGAGCGCGGGGTATGACCTCTGGTTCTCGTGGAACTTCAACCTGTCATCCCACGTCAGCCGGACCAGCCGTTCCGATTCCGGCGCAAGCGCCCGGAGTTTCCCGCCAGGTTCCCGCCCGATCCCGTACATCGTCCCGAACCGGCCGGTCTCCGCCAGATCGGTCGCCTCGCGGTCTTCGTCCAGGTTCACCAGCACATCGAACGCCCTGTCCCGGACGGCCGAACGACATTGCCCGTCCGTTGCCGTCACTGTTTCACCCAAGTCCGGGATGCGGCATAGAAGCGGCAGAGACGCCGGGCGAGAAAGAAATGTAATCTTCGCGGAAGGCCACTTTCGCCGGATGCCCGGAATGAGGCACGTCGTCCGCAGAACATCCCCGAGAGCCCCCAGTTTCACCAGAAGGACATTCATGGTCCCTCTTTTTTTGATGGGTCGGATAGGTCTGATCGGCCTGATAGATCCGATCCATCGGCCGGGCGGGTTCCTTTGCAGTCAGGATAAGCGGTACACCCCCAGAATTGTGAACCGGCGTGTTTTCCCTTGCGGGCGGTCCGCAGGACCATGATCTTGCCGCAACTCGGACAGACGGGAAATTCCTGATCAGACTGATCCGTCTGCGCTTTCCTTTGGCGTTCGGCGATTCGCGCCGCCGCCAGGCGTTCGCTGTAGCCACCCTCGTGAATGAAATCACGTTCCAGACCGGATATTTGCCGATCCAGCAGATAGTTGGCCTGGTGGATGAGACAGATGAGCGAATTGGCCACCACGGTGGGGTCGGCGTGCGTGAGCCATGGGGCGTAAAGATTCCAATCAGACGCATCGGACGGATTCGTCGGATCCTTTTTTTCCCCAATCCTCACTTCCCGCACCGCCCGGGCTTCCGGGTCGTCCTTGCCCCACTGTCGTTTACCGCGCTGTCGCAGGAAGTCCTCGTAGTCGAGCAACAGCTCGTCAAGGCTGGCCCGAGCGACATTGACCAGGCGCAATTCGGTTTGGCTGGAAGTGGCCGAAGCCCGACTACCCTCGGCAATGTTCTGCCGCCCGCTGCGCGCCGCCTGCACCATCTGATCCACCGTGCGCGAGCGCTTGTCCATGAAACGCGCGCAGAACGACACGGTCGCATCGTAGATGACCGTTGTAACCTGGAAGCTCCGGAGGGTCCGATAACCTCCGCTTGGGCGCAGTTTTTTGAAATGATCTGTCCGATCCAAACCACCCGATTTGTCTGACGATGGCTCACTCATATCAGAGAGACTACCAGACATAAGCGGATTAGCGAAAGAACCCCCCGTGTCAACAGAAAGGCCATTGAACAATTGGGCTCCCGCATACTATATATATATGGAGAGATGAACCCCAAATGCGAGTGGTGCGGAAAGGATGGCGAGAATTTACCGGAGTTCGAGGCCGGGATACCGGAAGGATTCGGGGATCCCTTTCAGAAAGTCGCACGCCGGTTCCCCGCCTGCGGCGAGGCATGTCAGGCCTCGGCGAGCCAATACTATCGCCGGTATGCCCGTCACGTGAAAGGGTGGTTTCTCTCGCAGGTGGCCCTGGTCACGGCCGCATTCCTCGCCGCGCTCCTGGGCGGCTACACAGTCTTCCGCTGGGCGATGCCTCTTGCCCTCGTCGTTTGCGGCGTCATCTTCATGGCCTTCCCCTACGCCAACCGTTTCTCCCGGCACAAATCCGGATCTCTAAGGACCTCCATCAGGCGTTCCATCCTGGATGCCCGCCTGACCGGCGCCGGCCTGGCGATCCTCGCCCTCATCTTCCTCTACCGAAACCTCCTGACCCCGGCGCTGTTCTAAAAAAGCTTGCTTTTTGGGGCCAGCTGACATAGACTGATCCTTTCTCCTGCCGAATGCGTGGGCAATCCCCACGCATTTTGTATTGTTGGCGGGGGGTTGGCAAAAAGGAGTATGGAAGGGAATGCCGCATGACGGAAGTCGGGACCATTGAAACTGAGATCGCGCCGATGGCCGGGAGGTATGGCCTGGCGGTCTACGATATTGAATTCGTGAGCCTTGGCCGGCCGCTTCTCCGGGTCTTTGTCGAAAAATGCCCGTCAACCGGGGAGGCTCAGCCTGAACGGGCGGGGGTGTCGATCGGTGAAATCGATGCGTTTGCCAAAGTCTTGATCCCATTCCTGACTCTGCAGGGCCTTTTTCCCAGGGAGGGCCGTGTTGAAGTTTCCTCGCCCGGGATTTTCCGGCGGCTCCGCCGCAAGGACCACTTCGAATCGGCTGTGGGACAGCCGGTCGAAGTGACCGCCAGGACCGGCGGGGTCAAGCAGACCGTCCGCGCGAAACTCCTTGCCGTGTCCGACGACGGCATCACGCTCGAATCCGACGCGCTCCCCTTTCTTCCCTTCAGCGATATCCTCCGCGCCAAGCTCCAGACCGAGGTCGCAATCTAGGCATGGCCACCAAACGCAAACCTTCCTCCGCCGTCAATCGCGAGGCGCTTCTGCAGGCCATCGACGAGATCGAAAAGGAAAAGGGCATCGACCGGGAGATCATGTTCCAGGCGGTGGAAGCCTCGCTCGTGTCGGCCTACCGGAAGAATCATGGGGTTCTCTTTAACGTCGAAACCCGCGTCGACCGCAAAAACGCCGAGATCACGTTTTCGCGCTATTACGACGTCGTCGAAACCGTCGAGGATCCGGAACTGCAGGTATCGCTTGAAGATGCCAAAAAGCGCCGCAAGGACGCCGAGATCGGCGCGCGACTGCCCGGCGAGAAACTTGTTTTCGACGTCGAGGAATTCGGCCGCATCGCCGCGCAGACCGCCCGGCAGGTCCTCGTCCAGCGCATCCGCGAGGCCGAACGGGACCTTCTCTACGAGGAATACCGGACGCGGGAGGGCGAAGTCGTCACCGTGATCGTCCAGAAGATCATCGGCGACAAGGTCATCTTGAACCTCGACAAAGTCGAGGCGATCATGCCGCTCAAGGAACAGATCAACCGGGAAATCTACAGCGTCGGCGACCGCCTCAAAGTCTACGTCGTCCGGGTCCGCAAGGGTCTCCGGGGGCCGCTCATCATCGTGTCGCGGACGCACCCGAGGCTGGTGGAGAAACTTTTCAAGATGGAAATCCCCGAAGTTTTCGACGGCCTCATCGAAATCAAGGCCATCGTCCGCGAAGCGGGCGTGCGGACCAAAATCGGCGTCAAGAGCAACGATCCGAACGTCGATCCGATCGGCGCGTGCGTGGGCGTCCGCGGCAGCCGGATCCGGATGATCTTGAAAGAGGTCCCCGGGGAAAAAATCGACATCGTTCCCTGGCACGAGGAAATTTCCGTCTTCTGCAAAAACGCCCTCTCCCCCGCCCAGGTCACCAAAGTCGTCCTCCAGATGGACGGCCACACGGTCCATGTCGTCGTGCCCGACAACCAGCTTTCCCTGGCCATCGGCAAGCAGGGCCAGAACGCGAGGCTGGCGGCGCGCCTCACGCAGAAGCGAATCGACATCTACAGCGAAACGTCCTACGCCGAGATCGCCTCCAAAGCCGCCAAAGAGGCCGCCGCGAAACTCTTCGCCACCGCCGAGGACCTCCAGAAGGACCTTCAGACCATCCCGGGCGTCGGCCCGAAAGCCGCGAAGGCCCTTACCGAAGCCGGATTTTCTCTTCAGCGTCTGCAGGAGGCCAAACCGGAGGAGCTGGTGGACGTGGAGGGGATCGGCGCAAAGAAAGCCGAGAAGCTGATCGAGGGCGCGAAGGAGGCCTACAAAAAAGTTCTGGCCGAACGCGCGGCGAAGGCGCAGGAGGACAAAGGGGCGGATGGGGAGAAGGCCGTGGACGAAGACACGAAGGAGAAGGTGAAGGCCGACAAGGTCAAAGTCAAGCGCGGGAAGGCCACGAAGACCGACGAGGAACATGAAGCGGAATCCCACGAAAAAGAAATCGTCGAAAAACACCCGCCCATGACGTTTGAGGAGGCCCTCAAACTCTTTTCCAAACGACTGGGTGAATCAAAAACTTCCACTGAGAAAACCGCCGCGGAAAAAGACAGGGATGGGGCCTAAACCATGAGAGTATTCGAACTCGCGAAGGTGATCGGCATTCCGTCGAAGGAGATCATCGACACGGCCGCCAAACACGGCATCCTGCTCAAAAATCACATGGTCGCCGTTCCTCCGGAACTGGAAAAAATGCTCGTTCCCGCGAAAGCGCTTGCGCCGGCGCCCGTGCAGCCTCCCACACCGGTTGAACCCCAAAAACCGCCGGTGAAACCGCAGGCCCAGGCGCCCGCGCCGCCGCCCAAACCCGCGCCACAGCCGCCGGCGCCCGTCAAGAAACCCGAGCCCGCAAAAGCAGCGCCCGTCGCGGCCGCGCCTAAGCCGCAGTCGCCGCCGGCGCCGGTACCTGCGCCCGCGCCCAAACCGGTCCAGCCGCTTAAAAAATTATCCCTGCCGTTTCCCCTTCGGGTCGTCGATCTGGCCCGGGCCGCCGACAAGAGCGTCGCCGAAGTGGTCGGGAAACTGATGGGTCTTGGCATGATGGTTTCCGCCAACGCGCCCCTCGACAAGGACGCCGCGATTCTCATCGCGCAGGAATACGGATTTGAACTTGAACTCCAGGAAGAGACCGAGGAAGCTCCGGTGGCCGAGGCGGCGGTGGAGGAAATTGACGATCCAAAAAATCTCAAGCCCCGACCGCCCGTCGTTGTGGTCATGGGCCACGTCGACCACGGGAAAACCTCGCTTCTCGACGCCATCCGGAAAACCCGCGTTGCCGAGGGCGAGTTCGGCGGCATCACCCAGCACATCGGCGCCTACCGGGTCGACGTCGGCAAAGGCAAAACCATCACGTTCCTCGACACGCCCGGCCACGAGGCATTCACCGCCATGCGCGCGCGCGGCGCGAACGTCACGGACATCGCCGTCCTTGTCGTCGCCGCGGACGACGGCGTGATGCCCCAGACGGTTGAAGCCATCAGCCACGCCCGCGCCGCGAACGTGCCGATCATCGTCGCGCTCAATAAAATCGACAAAGTCGAAGGCGACAAACAGCGGGTCCTCAAGAGTGTTTCCGACCAGGGACTTGTGCCGGAAGCCTGGGGAGGTGACACCGTCGTCGTCGAGATTTCGGCTTTGAAGGGCACCGGCATGCCGTCCCTCCTCGAAATGATCGAACTTCGGGCGGAGATGCTCGACCTCAAGGCCAATCCCGACCGGCCCGGGTCCGGAACCATCATCGAGTCCCGGCTGGAACGCGGACGCGGGCCCACCGCCACCGTCCTCGTTCAGAACGGAACACTCCGGGTTGGCGACGTCTTTGTCTGCGGCGCGACGTCCGGCAAAGTCAAAGCCCTCGTCGACGAATTCGGCAAACGCCTTCCGGCGGTCGGCCCCTCGACGCCCGTGGAAGTCCTCGGGTTCATCCAGGCGCCCCAGGCGGGCGACCGGTTCCATGTCGTGTCCGACGAAAAAACCGCGAAAGACGCGGCTGAAACCCGGAACCTTCAGCGCAAGGACCTCGCCCGAAACCGCCAGCAGGCGCCGCTCACGATCGAGGCGATGACGGAAAATCTCCGGGAAGGCGAAAAGCCCGTGGTGCCCCTGCTCCTGAAAGCGGACGTCCAGGGATCTCTCGAAGCCATCCGCGACGCGCTCGAGCGGCTTCGCAACGACGAAGTCCCCATCCAGGTCCTCCACGCCGCCCTCGGCGGCATCACCGAAAGCGACGTCCTCCTCGCCGCCGCGTCCCGCGCCGCCATCCTCGGATTCAACGTCCGGCCGGACGACCGCGCCACGCACACGGCCGATCACGAAGGCGTCAGCATCCGCTGTTACCGGATCATCTATGATCTTTTGAATGACGTCAAAAAAGCCGTGACCGGCCGGATGGCCCCGCGCATCAGCGAGCGGGTGATCGGCACGGCGGAAGTCCGGAACGTTTTCAAGATTTCCAAGTTTGGCACCGTCGCCGGGTGTTTCGTGAAGGAGGGCAAGGTCGAGCGACGCGGAAAAGTCCGGGTCGTCCGGGACGGGGTCTCCGGGTACGAGGGCAAAATCGCCTCGTTGAAGCGGTTCAAGGACGACGCCCGGGAAGTGGAAAAAGGATACGAGTGCGGGATACTGGTCGAAAATTACAACGACGTAAAAGTCGGAGACATCTTCGAAATCTTCGTCGTCGAAGAAATGGCCGCCACCCTCTAGCGCGTTGGCCGGACGATTCATGGGATTCAGAATTCGCCTTCGCTTTCCGGAATGCCGGACCCTCAAGGACCGCCGCATGCGGGTCCAGAGCCTGATCCAGAGAGCCAAACGCCGCCACGGATTTTCAGCCGCGGATCTGTCCGACCCCTTGAAATCCAACTACGCCGAAATCGGCCTCGCGGCGGTCGGCCGGACGGAATCGGAAATCCGAACCCGGGTCGACCTGATCCTCGAGGCCCTGGACCACGGCGGGGAAACCGATGTGCTCGGCGTCGAGGAAATCGAACTCGGAGGGGAGGCGCGGCCGTGAGGTCGAAGGAAACCCGGATGGAACGGATGAGCAAACAGCTGATCCGGGATTTTTCCGACATCATCCGCAACGATCTGAAACTCCCGGAGTCCTTTAAGCTCCTCTCCGTCACCCACGTGAAACTTTCGCCGGACCAGTCGACCGCGAAAGTCTACGTCAGCCATCTCAAGGACGGCGAGACGGGCCCGGCGGTCACCGCCCTGAACGCGCGCGCGTGGGATGTCCGCGAACAGCTGATGCATCGCCTCTCCTGGAGGAAAATCCCTACTGTCTCGTTTGTCGAGGACGATTCCCTCAAACGTGGGTTCGAACTCATCCGGAAGATCGAGGGCTTAAGCCGCACGGAAACCGCGGACCCGGCGCCGGACAACGATGCCGCTTCGCGCTGAAGACTGCAAGACCGTCAAGGACCTCATCCTCAAAGAGGACGGGTTTCTCCTCACCGGACACGAACGCCCGGACGGCGACGTCACCGGGTCGGAACTTGCGCTCTTCCACGCGTTCAAAGCCCTCGGCAAACGCGTCTGGGCCGCGAACGGATTCCCGGTGACGCCCGAATACGATTTTCTGCCGGGCATCGAGCACGTCACCGTCGAGCCGCCGCCGTGGCCGGTCCGCGCCGTCTTTTACTGCGACGCCAGCGACCTCACCCGCGTCGCGCCGGCGCTTCAGCCCGCGCTCAAGTCCGCGCCGTACCTTGTGTCCGTCGACCATCATCTCGGAAATGAAATCAAAACGCCCTACCGCCTCATCGACGTCAACGCCGCCTCGACCGGCATGGTCATCCACCGGTTTCTTGAATGGGCGGGCTGGCCGGTCACCAAAGACATCGCCACGGCTGTCTACACAACCCTCGTCACCGACACCGGAAACTTCAAACAGGCCAACACCAGCTCCGAGGCCCTGAACCTCGCGGCGTCCATAGTCGAAAAACACGGCGTGTCGCCGCACGCGGTATACAGTTCCATCTTCGAACGCAACCGCATCCAGAAAATCAGGCTCATGTCCCGGATTTTCGGCGAAGCGCGGGAAGCCGCCGGCGGGAAAATCCTCTGGTCCGAAATCCCGCGCAAACTCCTCACCGACCTCTGCGCCACCGACGACGACCTCGAAGGCCTCATCGACTTCGGCAAAAGCGTCGGGACCGTCCGCGCCGTCGTCTTCTTCAGGGAAACGGCCCCGGGCCAGATCAAAGTCAACCTCCGATCCAAACCGGGCGTCGACGTCCTCAAAATCTGCAAACTCTTCGGCGGCGGCGGCCACCGCCTCGCCGCGGGATGCACCGTCCCTGGTGAAATCTCGGAAGTCCGGAAAAAAGTCCTGGGGGAACTCGAAAAGGCGGTTCTTTAGGAAATCGCTCAAAAAAGAATGTCCGATGTGTCATTCCCGCGAAATCCAGTACAGTTGTTCTGGATTCCCCGCAGGTTTTCCGCCGGCTGATTGCATGTGATGAGATGTGGAGGTATACCTCTTACCCATGAGACCTGTTGGAATTTTACCGGTGAACAAGCCCGTCGACTGGACGTCGCATGACGTGGTGGCGTTTGTGCGGAAGCGGTACAAGTACAAAAAGGTCGGACATTCCGGCACGATAGATCCGTTCGGAACGGGACTGCTCCTGCTCTGCGTCGGGCCCGCGACCAAACTCGCGCCCTTTCTGGCCGACCTTCCCAAACGATACAGCGTGACGGCGAAACTCGGAGTCGTGACCGACACCTACGACCGGACCGGCCAGATCGTCGCGCAAAATCCGGTCGGGCCGGAAGTCGGACCCAAAATTCGCGACGCGCTCATGGCGTTCGTCGGCGAGCACGACCAGGTGCCGCCGATGTTCTCGGCCATCAAATACCAGGGCAAACCCCTCTACGAACTGGCCCGGCAGGGCGTGAAACTGGACCTGCCGGCGCGCCGGATCAAAATTTATGAAATCGTCCCCGGCGACATCCAGCCGCCTTTTTTTTCTTTTGACGTCCTCTGCGGCCCCGGGATGTACGTGCGGAGCCTGGTCCACGACCTCGGGCAGGAACTCGGGTGCGGGGCCACGGTCGACGCCCTCACGCGGGTTCAGATCGGCGACCTCACGCTCGACCGGGCCGCCGGCCCGAAGGAACTCCCCGAACAGCCTGTTCTTCTCGCGCCCGACCAGCTTCTATCAAGCTGGCCCAAGCTTCCCCTCGGCGAACTTGAAGCCGGTTTCGTCGCGGGCCACCCGATCTCCCTCTCCGTCCTATTCGACCGCCCCTCCGTCGACAGCGGCCAGATGATCTTCGGCGTCGGCCGCAGCGGCCTCTGCGGTTTCGGCGAAGTCCGCGGCGGGAAGATCTATCCGAAGGGATCGTTTGTCTAAACCAGCGGCTGTCGTTGCGATCGGAATTTTCGACGGCGTCCACCTCGGCCATCAGGCCATTTTGCGGACAACGCTCCGGCGCGCGAGCGCGCTCGGCGCTCTGCCTGTCGCGCTGACCTTTTCCATCCATCCCAGCCGGATCCTGGCGCCGGGACATCCCGTCCCGCTTGTTCAGACGTTTTCCCAGCGTTGCGATTCCATCCGCAGCTTGGGCATCCGCCGGATATATCCCTTGCATTTTACGAAATCACTGGCTAGACTGTCCCCCGCTCAATTTGTGGAGCGGGTGCTCTTTCGACACTGGAATGTAAAGGGCGTCGTGGTCGGCCGGGGATTCCGGTTCGGCCATCGGCGCGCCGGCACGGTCCGGGATCTGGACCGGCTTCTTCGAGACCGCGGGGCGTTTGCTCTTGCGGTCAAGCCGGTTCTGTCCGGAGGGACTGCGATCCAGAGTACGCGAGTTCGACGCATGGTATCCGCCGGACGGGTTGAATCCGCGGCGAAACTTCTCGGTCGGCCCTTGGAACTGGTCGGCCGGGTGGAAACCGGCGCGGGACTTGGCGGTAAAACCGGCGCGCGGACCGTCAACATCCATGTAGCGAACGAGCTTCAGCCGAAATTCGGCGTCTACGCCGGTTGGCTGAAAACCGCGGGCGGACAGGGATGTCCAGTCCCCGAAGCTCCAGACTCAGGAAATCCCAGGACGGGATTTCCCTCCATCTGCGAAGGGGGCCGGTGCCGCCCCGCCGTCATGAATTTCGGCGTCGCGCCGACTTTGCGGGCATCGCGCCGGGCGATTTTGGAAGTACACGTGCTGGACGGGAAACGCGTTTCAATCCGGCCAGCGGCGGTGGTGGCGGTTGATGTGGTCCGGTTTTTGAGGCCGGAACGGAAATTTTCGAATTTAGCCCGGTTGAAAGCGGCGATCCAAACCGACGTTGCCCGGGCGAAAAGGATATTGAAATGGAAAAGGAAATGAAGCGAAAAATCATTGATGAATACCGGACTCATGACCAGGATACCGGATCCGCGGATGTTCAGGTGGCGGTCCTCACGGAGCGCATTCGCACTCTCACAGACCACCTGAAAACCCATCCCAAAGATCACGGGTCCCGCCGCGGACTTTTGATCATGGTCGGCCGACGGCGCCAGCTTCTCAGCCATCTCCGAACCAGCGAGCTGGGCCGGTACCGCGGCGTGGTCAAGCGGCTCGGATTGCGCAAGTAAATTCTCCGCCGACTGATCGGCGGACATTTTCGGCGCGGGTGAGAAACGGAAAAGAAAGCCGGAGATTGGCAATTGTGGATTGCTGAGGAGCGAACCGCTTCGCTATTCAACAATCAACAGTTGGCAGTTTCCGATTTTGGATCTTTCCCGTTTTCTCGCCTCCGCCCATTTGAAAAGGCGGCTCAATCATGAACGAAGTATCCGTTGACGTCGGCGGGCGACCGCTGACCCTCACTCAAGGACTACTCGCCAAACAGGCGAACGGTTCCGTCCTCGTGAAATACGGCGACACGATGGTGCTCTCCACCGCGTGCGCCGAGGAAAAAGCCGAAGCGGGCGTCGACTTTCTGCCCTTGACCATCGAATACCGGGAAAAAGCCTATTCGGCCGGAAAAATCCCCGGTGGATTCATCAAACGCGAAACCCGCCCCGGCGACCGCGAAACCCTCTCGGCCCGCATGACCGACCGGCCTCTCCGGCCGCTCTTTCCGGAAGGGTACCACAACGAAGTCCAGGCGGCGTCATTCGTCATTTCCGCGGATCTGACCGCCCTGCCCGACGTTCTCTCGATCGTCGGCGCGGCCACGTCCCTCCTGATCTCGGACATTCCCTTCACCAAGGCCGTCGGCGCCGTGCGCGTGATCCGGCTCAACGGCCAGTTCAAAGTCAACCCGTCCCGGGAGGAAGTCGATAACGCCGATTTGGAACTGGTGGTCGCCGGCACCGCCACCGACATTGCGATGGTCGAAGGCAACGCCCGGCAGGTTTCCGAGGACGTTGTGATCGAGGGCCTGCAGATCGCCCAGTCGGAAATCCAAAAAATCTGCAAGGTCCAGGAGGAACTGGCGCGGAAAGTCGGCAAGGCCAAACGGCTTTTCTCGCCGCCCGCCAAAACTCCGAAACTCGCCGAGACGCTGAACGCGCTCGCGGCCGCCGGCCTGTCCAAGGCCCTCGTCATCCCGACCAAGATGGAACGCTACGCGGAAATTCACAGGATCGAGGACGACGCGATCGGCCAAGCCGCCGGGAAACTCGGGCTGGAGCGCGAGAAGATCGAGATGGAGGCCAAGGGCGAGATCGAGGAGATCAAAGCCAAGATCGTCCGGTCGAACATTCTTGAAAAGGGCAAACGCAACGACGGCCGCGGACTTGACGAAGTCCGGCCGATCGACATCAAACTCGGATTTCTTCCCAGGACCCACGGATCCGCCGTTTTCACGCGGGGCGAAACACAGGCCCTCGCCGTCGTGACCCTCGGCACGGGAGACGATGTCCAGCGGACGGACGACATCGAGGGCGACAAGTCACGCCGGTTTTACCTTCACTATAATTTTCCCCCATTTTCAGTCGGCGAAGTCGGCCGCTTCGGCGGGCAGGGCCGCCGGGAAATCGGGCATGGCATGCTCGCCGAAAAGGCGCTCCGGTCCCTCATCCCGACCGAGGAATCCTTCCCGTACGCCATTCGACTCGTATCCGACATTCTTGAATCGAACGGTTCTTCCTCCATGGCATCCGTCTGCGGCGGATCGCTGGCGATGATGGACGCGGGCGTTCCGATCGCTTCGCACGTCGCGGGCGTCGCGATGGGCCTCGTCAAGGAGGGCGACCGCGTGGCGATTCTCACGGACATTCTCGGTGACGAGGACCATCTCGGCGACATGGACTTCAAAGTCGCCGGGACCCGGCAGGGCGTGACCGCCATTCAGATGGACATCAAGATCGGCGGGATTTCCGTGGACCTCATGCGCAAGGCCCTGGCCAAAGCCCAGGCCGCGCGCCTGCACATTATCGGCAAGATGGAAGCCGCTATCGCGGCGCCGCGCGCGGACATTTCGCCCTACGCTCCGCGGGTGTTCCTGCTCATGGTTCCGAAGGACAAGATCGGCGCGATCATCGGCCCGGGCGGCAAGAACATCCGGGCGATCGTCGAGGAGACCGGCGTCAAGATCGACATCGAGGACGACGGCTCCGTGAGGATTTACTCGGAGGACGAGAAGAGCGCGCTCGTCGCGAAGGAAAAAATCCACATGATGATCGCCGAACCGGACCTCGGCCGCGTCTACCAGGGCAAGGTCGTCCGCGTGGTGGACTTCGGCGCGTTCTGCGAGATCATGCCCGGACACGAGGGACTCCTCCATATTTCCGAAATCTCGGAGGAACGGACCGAGCGCGTCGAAGATGTGCTCAAGGAAGGCGACGTCACGCCCGTCAAGCTGATCGAGATCGATCATCTCGGGCGGCTCCGGCTCTCTCGCGTCGCGGCCATCCGGGAGATGGAGGGCAAACCCCCGCTCCCGGTCAAACCCCGCACCAGCGGCGGCCCGCGAGACCGGGACGACCGGCCGCCCCGCCGATTCGACCGGGGCGACCGAAACGACCGCGGCCCGCGGGACCGGGGCGACCGCCCGCCAAGATTTGACCGGGGCGACCGCGGCCCGCGCCGCGAAGACAGCGGCGGCTATCGGCAGGGCGGCGGCTCGGATTCGACGGTGGGATCGAGCGTCTGACATTGATTGTCATTCCCGCGAAAGCGGGAATCCAGAACCGCACTCTGGACCCCCGCATTCGCGGGGGTGACGAAAATTGATTCGGGCGGTTGAAGTCTTGCAGGAATGCATGGGGGGAACAATGGGGTCATGTCAGTAAGACGGGTCAGCGGCCTGTTTTTTCTTCTGCTGGGCATTTTGTTTGCCCTTTCTCTCGGAAGCTTTTCCGAGGGCGACTGGCCGATGTCCTCCAAGCCCGGCATCCACAACCTCTGCGGAAAATTCGGCGCGCTTGTTTCCTTCTGGGGATTCTTTCTCTTCGGCGTCTCCGCGTGGCTCTTCCCGCTCGCCTTTTTCGCTGTCGCGGGCCTGGCCTTATCCCGCCCGCCCGAGAATTTTCAGGAAAAACCGGGGCGGACCGCGGCGGCCGCGGGCCTCCTGCTCGCCTTCTCCTGCGGCGTCTTCTTTCTCCTCTGGCCGGATGATTCCCGCGCCGGCGGGCGGCTCGGCATGTGGCTGGGCGCCCGGCTCGGTGTTTTTGGAAAAACCGGTTCCGCTCTTATCCTCTCCTTCCTTGGCGCCCTCGCGCTCATCGGGATTTTGCCCGCGGCTTGGTGGCCCCTCGTCTGGAAATTCCTGCGAAGCCTGCCTGGCCGGCTGAGCGCACTGATCGGTGACCTGTGGGGGAGCACAACAGAGCGCGGCGCATTCAAAAAACCGATTCCGGTCGCGGATGGACTGCGAACGGAAGTCGTCCGAAAAGAAAAACCGCCGCTTTTGGCGCCCGAAGTCCCCCGGCCGGCGTCGGAGACGCCGGCACTTGGAGCGCCGGAGGCGCTGACCCGGCCGTCGGCGGCTTTGGCGGATTCCGCGCCGGCCTCTCCGAAAACCATCCCGTTTCCGATGCCGGCGCGCGCGGCCGCCGATTCGGGGCCGGCAAGCATCCAGCCCCAAAAATCTCCGGTGAGGGAATGGAAACCCCAGCAGGACGAAACCCCCGAAGAACGCCAGTTTCGGGAGGGCCTGGCGCGATACCGTCTTCCGCCGCTCGAACTTTTGAAATGGCCCCAGGACCAGGACGGCGATCTCGACCAGAAGTCTCTTCAGAACGCCGGGCAGATTCTCGAGGACACGTTGAAAAATTTCGGCATCGATGCCCAGGTCGTCCAGATTGTTCCAGGGCCGACCGTCACGCTCTACGAAGTTCTCCCGGCGCCGGGCGTTTCGGTGAGCCGGATCGCCGCGCGGGAAGCCGACCTCAAACTCGCGCTGGCCGCCGATTCGGTCCGGATCGAGGCCCCCATACCCGGGAAATCGGTGGTCGGGGTGGAAGTCCCCACCGCGAAACCCAAAATCGTCAAGCTTCGGGAGCTTTTGGCGTTTGAAAAGTTCACCGAGGGATCCTTCATTCTGCCGTTCGCGCTTGGAAAAAATATTCATGGCAAGCCCGTCATCATCGATCTTCAGAAAATGCCCCACATCCTCATCGCCGGCGCGACCGGATCGGGCAAATCCATCTGCATCGGCAGTCTCCTCCTCACGCTCCTCTTCCGCCTCACGCCCGCCAACCTCCGGCTGATTTTAATCGACCCCAAACGGGTGGAACTCTCGATGTTCTCCGAAATCCCGCACCTCCTTTCCCAGCCGATCCTCGACGCCAAAGGCGCCGCGCGCGCCTTCAAATGGCTGATGATCGAAATGGAAAGCCGGTACAATATCCTGTCGGATTCCGGATCGAAAAACCTCGAGAGCTACAACGCCGAACAGGTCAAACTCGGCATGGTCCCCATGCCCTACATCGTCCTAGTCGTCGACGAACTGGCCGATCTGATGCTGGTCGCGCCGCGAGAAACCGAAGGCGCCATCACGCGCCTGTCGCAGATGTCCCGCGCCGTCGGGATCCATCTCGTCCTCGCCACCCAACGCCCCAGCGTCGACGTCATCACCGGACTCATCAAGGCCAACATGCCCGCGCGCATCGCGTTTCAGGTCGCGTCCCAGTTCGACGCCCGCACGATCCTCGACGCCAAGGGTGCCGAGACCCTGCTGGGCCGCGGGGACATGCTCTTTCTTTCTCCGACCGCCCCGAAACCCGTGCGCCTGCAGGGCGCGTACGTTGATGAGGAGGAAATCCGGCGCGCCGTCGATTTTATCCGGAACCAGATGAAGCCCGCGTACGTCGATTTCGACGAAATTCCGGAAGGCATGATGCCGAGCCTTGACGCCGCGACGACGCAGGCCGTCGCGGACGGCGCAGAGGACATCGACCCCCAGCTCTACGAGGCGGCGAAACGCTTCACCATCGACATCCGCAAGGGATCCGTGTCGATGCTTCAGCGAAAGTTCAAGGTCGGTTTCAACCGCGCCGCGAAAATCATCGACATGCTGGAAAAGGACGGCGTGGTCGGGCCCAACAAGGGCCCCACGCCGCGGGACGTGTTGATCGCCGCGCCGGCCCGACAGCGCGAGGAGGAAGAAATTCGTGGATAGCAAAACCATCGGAGCGCTCCTCAAGAACGCCCGCGAGAGCCGCCGGCTCACCCTCCAGAACGTCGCCGACCGCACGCGGGTCAAGATGACGTTTCTGAAGGCTATTGAGGAGGGCGATCTGGCCGTGTTCGACGCGCCCATCTACGCGCGGAATTTTATCCGGACGTATGCGCGCTTTCTGCGGATCGACGAATCCCAGGTCATGCCGCTTCTCGAGGATTCCGCCGAGACCCCGGCAGATAAACCGCAGGAGCAGGCGGAGGCGGAACCGGAGCCGACACCGCGCGAGACGCAGCCCGGAACCGGTCCCTCTTCGGCCCTTCTCGCGCTCGCGGGTGTTCTGGTTGTGGCCGGCGGCATGTATCTATTCAAGGTGGGCTTTTTCCGGTCAACGGTTGAAATATTCCAGCCGGAGCCGGAAAGCGAAATGAAACAGACGACGGACGGCGATGCGGCCGCGCCGGAGAAACCGGCTGAAGCCGGTGGACACTCCGCCCAGATTCGCGCTTTGGAGGATGTCTGGATGTTCTGGGAGGCGGACGGACAGTCTGTGGAAAAAATTCTGAGTGCGGGTGAAGTCGTGAACGTGAGTTTTTCGGAGCGTCTGCGCGTTCGCATCGGCAACACCAACGGGCTTAAATTCGTGCTCGATGGCGAGGATATCCCCGTTCACACCGAGAAAGTCTACGACAGAATATTCAGCGCCCAGGCGGACGGCGTCCTCGCCGCCGAATCGCCCCGGGGCCGGGACCTGCAGAGGTTCCGGTCCAGATCGCCCGACGAGGAAACCCAATGACCGACCGGATGGAGGGAATCCCGCGAACCCATGGACGGGTGGGAGCGGGATGATCAACCGCCTTCCCAATATCCTCACGGCCCTGCGCATCGTCCTCGCGCTCTGCTTTCTCGCCGCGGAAAGTTATGAACGCTGTCTCTGGGCGCAGGCCGCCGGACTCGGGATTTTCATCCTCGCGTCCGTCACCGACATCGTCGACGGATACCTCGCAAGAAAATACGGCGCCATCACCCGGCTCGGCCGCTTCATGGACCCGATCGCCGACAAAATCCTCATCGCGGCCGCGCTCGTGGTGTTCGTCGACTCCCCCTTCGTCCGCGTCCCGGCATGGCCGGTCGCGCTCATCATCGCCCGCGAATTTTCCGTGACGGGCCTGCGTCTTCTGGCCGCCGCCGACGGCGTCACGGTCGGCGCCGAAACCATCGGGAAACTCAAAACCATCGTCCAGATGGTCAGTCTGCATTACATCCTCATCGTCGCCCTCGCGGAAAACGCCGTCCGGCTCGGACAGGCCGTCGCCCTCGCACCGTACATGCGAATGGCCCATCTCGGCGTCGACATCTGCCTCTACACCACCACCGCCATCACCGTCTATTCCGGCATCGAATACCTCGTCAAAAACTACAAACATCTTGTCACCGGCAGCGAACAGAGCTGACGCAAGTCCTCTCTCGGTACTCATCGCCACCCTCTTCGGCATCGGCCGCATTCCCAAAATTCCCGGAACAGCCGCGTCACTCGTCACCCTGCCCCTCGCCCACTTTTTAGCCCTGTCCGGTTTCTGGCCCTATTTGGGTATTTGCCTGCTCCTCACGGCGGTCTCCATTCCAATCTGCACCCGGGCCGAAAAAGCCCTGGGCGAGATCGACCCGCACGTCATCGTCCTGGACGAGGTTGTGGGCATGCTGATTGCCTATTTGCCCTATGCGGCTTTTCGATTCTCCGATCCCTGGCACTCCACCCTCCTCGCGGCATTTTTGCTTTTCCGGTATTTCGATATTCAAAAACCGCTCGGCATTAGAAGCATCCAGCGCCTGCCGGGCGGCCTCGGCATCGTGATCGACGACGTCGCGGCCGGCGCGGCCGCGGCTGCGATTGTGGGCCTGCTCTGCGGTCTGGCGATGCTCGGGACCGGGCCATTCCTCGCCTGGTAACAATGCGTGTCCGACTGGACCTCGCCTACGTCGGCGCCCGCTACGTCGGCTGGCAGAGGCAATCCAAGGGCGTCAGCATCCAGGCTGTGGTGGAGGATGCGCTGTCGAAACTCTATGATCGCAGAATTCAAATCACCGGCGCAGGCCGAACGGACGCGGGCGTCCACGCCGCCGGACAGGTGGCGCACTTCGACGTTCAAAAAACCCGGCCCGCCGTTCGAGACCTTCCCAGGATCCTGAACGGCCTCCTCCCGGCGGATATTTCCGTTCTCGGAGCCCGTCGGGTCTCCAAAAAATTTGACGCCAGAAACAGCGCGGGCGCCCGGGAGTACCTCTACCGGATCCTCGTTTCACCCATTCCGGATCCGTTCCGCGCGCCGCTTGTCTGGCATTGTCCGAAAGCCGCCCGGATCACGCCGGAAAATCTGCGCCGAATAGCCGGTACGCTCCGGGGAACAAAAGATTTTTCCGTATTCACCATTCGCCGGGCGAGGAAAATGAACACGACGCGAACCTTGAAACACGTCGTCATCCAGCGTACACGCGACGAACTGCGGATCCGCTTCGTCGCCGACGCCTTCCTCCACCGCATGGTCCGCCGGATGGTCGCCTACCTCGTGGAAACGGCGCTGGGATCGGCGCGCAGGGAACCTCTCTACGCCGCGCCGGCGTCTGGACTATGTTTGATGAAGGTTTATTATTGACGTTCTGACCTCATCAGCGTTTTCTTGTTCTTCTTGTCGCCCGATGCACCCTATTTGGCACGTATATCCCGAGCGCAGTCGCTCGCCGACCTTGTCCTTAGGAGTGACCGGCGCCGACCACTCCGAAAATTCCGACAAGCGCGGAAAACTTTTTGTGATTCAAACTGTTAGCGCGTGTTTCGTCAACACGCGCGTGGACGCGCCAACTGCCCGAAAGCGCCCTTTTTCGGGGGGAAAAGGGCAGTGAAAGGGCAGTGAAATCGGAGCGGAAAAAAGTCGTAAGTCATTTTGAAATTCGAGAGGGGAAATGGGTAAGAGGGGATGCCCGAAGGGGAGAAAGGGGTTCTCCCCTTCGGCGATTTGAGATGGTATGTTTTTGCAATGGCTCCGACCGACAAAGAAAGTCAACGGCGCAAAATAGATTGGCGTGATGCCGCCGCCGTTGTTCTTTTAATCGTAGGTCTTCTTCAAATGGCTGGATACATCGCAGGGTCCAAGATTTTGAGGGGAGTGGGGGCCGCGACAGCCGCGTCGCCCCTACCCAAAGTTTTTTCCGACGTTGAGGGATTGGAAACTTTCGCATCCGATTTTGAGATGCGTGTAGAAACCTCGTCAGGTCAGCAACTGGAAATCTCGATTACTCCTGAATTGTATCAACACATGGGCGGTCCTTATAATCGCCGCAATGTCTATGGCGCGGCGCTGTCCTACGCCCCTCGAATTCCACAAAGGCTTTTCGAATCGGTTTTTTGTTCTGGTTTCGGAGCCACGGGCCCTCTGCGAAAAGAGTTTGGTTTACCGGAAGATACCCAAAGGGTGAGCATAGTCATCAGGACAAAGACGCGGGGGAGATCGGACACATGGCTTCTCCGGCCGGAGTGTTTTCCATGAATCCGGTTTCAAAATATCAGTTTGCCGCATTTCGGATCGTGTTTGGTTTGTATCTGTGTGTCCATTTTTCCGGCCTGATCCCATACGGAACCGAACTCTTCAGCGATAAAGGCGTCGTGGCGGACTCCACTCTGAACTTCACACACGGGATTCTTCCAAACCCGCTTGAGCGATGGGATTCACCAGGAAGTGTGACCACCTTTCTGAGTTTGTTACTGCTCATTTCTGCCGCGTACACGCTTGGGATTTTCCGTCAGGGATGTGCGCTCCTCTTATGGTTCGGATGGGCCTGTCTGTACAACAGGAATAATTTGATCGGCAATCCGTCGATTCCTTATGTAGGACTTCTCTTGCTTTTTTCCGCCATTATTCCCCCGGGAGAGCCGGCTTTACTACGACAGGCAAAAACCAAGGCGGATTGGAGAATGCCGGCGAGTCTTTTTGTGACTGCATGGATGTTAATGGCGGCCGGTTACTCATTCAGCGGAATTGTGAAACTATCGAGTCCGAGTTGGGTTGATGGAACGGCGCTCATACACGTGGCGAGCAATCCGCTTGCCCGACCCGGATGCGTCAGAGAGATTTTTCTGGGGTTGCCGACATGGGTCTTGAGGTGCGCAACATGGGGATCGTTGGTCATGGAAATAGCGTTCCTTCCTCTCTGTCTCCATCCGAAAACGCGGCCCCTGGCATGGCTGTCAATGGTGGCGATGCACTTCGGAATTTTGTCGATAGTGGATTTTGCCGATCTGACTTTTGGAATGTTGATGATCCATCTATTCACTTTCGATCCGTCGTGGCTGCCGCCTCGTGTTCGGACGGCTGGGATAGGGGTCGTTCTGTTTGACGGTGTTTGCGGACTCTGTGATAGAACCGTCCAATTTCTCCTGGACCAGGACACGATGGGAAGTTTCAAATTCGCTCCATTACAAGGCGAAACAGCCGCGGCAGTTCTGGCTCGGCATCCCGGAATCGAGCGGGATCTTCAAACAATTATAGTTGTTCGGAGCTTTGGAACGCCGGAAGAATCGGTTGCGATTCGATCCCAAGCTGTTCTTGAAATGCTGGATGATCTCGGCGGCTTTTGGCGCGTGGTTTCAGGATCGAGGGTCGTGCCTCAGGCGATACGCGATGTGGTTTATCGGTGGGTCGCCAGGAATCGTTACAAGTGGTTTGGGCGCTACGATGCCTGCCGACTGCCAGAACCCTCTGTGCGGAGTCGCTTCCTTCCGTAAAACATTCAACCCTTCAAGGGACGTTGGTGTCCTTCACATCCGGATCGCGGCGCTTTGATTCATAGCATGCCCAGCGTTTGCCGCAGCCGATGCAGGTTGGCAGAAACTGAAGCGGTGCGATGTTTTCAATGCCCTCGGCATGCATGTCCCGGAACGCCAAAACGTCCTCAAATCTGTCTTCCCGCCAGTCGTCGAATCCGCAGGTGGCATCGAATCTGGCCGGATTTTTGAACGTTTTGAACATCATGTCCCAAACCGGCAGATCAGCAAAATTTTGGGTATGGTGCCGGTACTGATGATGAATCCGGTGCGAATCCGGCCTCTGGAGAATGTACCCGATCCATTGGGGAGTATGGATGTTCCAGTGATAGAAATATTCGGCGATGGCGGTTAAAAACGTGTAGATGGCTCCGGCTGTGATGGAGCATCCAAGCAACAGATATACGATCGCAGCGCTCAAGAGAGAATTCAGCGTGATTTCGACCGGATGTTTGTAAAAAGAAGTAAGAACCTCGATCCGCCGCGGCGAATGGTGGAGCTGGTGGCAAAGGAGCCAGAACCATTGGGATTCATGACGGATGCGGTGCCACCAATAATAGACGAAGGTTGAAATAAAGTAGGCAATAAATCCGGAAGCAATATCGCCGAAATGGTCTTGGAGCCGCAACAGAGACACGGACGAGAACCAAAGTTCCCACGTGTGTCCGGCCAGAACGATGATGCCAAGTTGAATCAGATTCACAAGAATAACCCGTAACCACCACGCACGGACACGGGGCAGATCCATCGCGGGATAGATGCGTTCAACAACAATCATACCGAAGGCAATCGCGAGTAATATCCAAATCAGCATATGGGTTATTCTAATTTGTTCCGGATAATTTCAAAAGGAGAGAAATGCATCAAAAGAAAATCAACAGGCCACAGCGCGTGAATGCGATTGAACCCGTGCGTCTATGACCGTCATAGACGCACTCCGTCGGCGCTTCTCGCGGCGCGTGGGATGGGTCGCGGGCGCGGGAGCGCTCGCGCTCCCGGCGTCCGCCAAAGGCGGACGCACCCGCGACAAAAGCGGCCATCCCTGAGCGGCCGACACTCGGACATCCCTGTCCTCGCGATGGAGCGGGAGGCCCTTCCTCCACCACCCAGGTGATGTTTACCAGCCTCCCCACAATTCGAGTGGACCAGTCCCCGAATCTCGTACCCAGGGGCGGCGACTTCAATACGCTTTTCTCTTTCGACGTGCCTTCATCAGCGCCACAATACTTTTGCCGCCCGCCTTCGGTTTTCCTTTGATCGGTTGAAACATCAGCCGCCGACTCGTGTCGCTGAATGTAACGTCGAAGCGCGAGAAAAAATCTTCGCGGCCCAGCAGATTGAATCCGGAACCGAGTTTTTCAGAAAAACCCATGTGCGCCTGAAATTTGTGTGGCCCGATCTGCACCGGCATGCGGTGGACGTAGACCGGGATTGATTTGCCGTCTACACCACTTGCGTAAATCAGATCACCCGCAGTGAGACGAAGACCCAACCTTTCTGCATCCCTGATTGAAAAAACTGAAAGGAAAGCTCCGGAATCGACATAGGCGTCAGCTTTGACCCACTCCCCGCTTACACCCTTGATGCCAAATTCAATGAAGGGACACAGCACGCCGCCAAATAAACGGTAAGGAAAAACTACAGGACGCAAACGAGGTCCTGCGGGCGCGGGATTGGACAACCGTGCGGAGTTATTCCCGGATGCTTGCGACGAGCCTTACGATCGAGCGCCGCCGCATTGCGCCCGACAAAAATCTCTCCACCACAAACGACGACATATTGTCCCGGATATTTTCTGAAAAGCTCATCCATCTTCTCTCTCAAAATTTTATCGTCGTTCGGATCGGGGTTGTAACCGGCTGCCTGTTTCACCCGCCTCCGCGCCTTGGACCCTTTCATCGTATGCCTCCTCTTTTATTTCTCGTTGTTATTGTCGCCCGCCGGGCCCTGTTTGGCAAGGATCCTCTAAAAGCGGGGCCGGAGTATATCCCCCCGCCGCGGCGCCGTATCGGATATCGCCGTGCCGGTCGAATACGCCGGCCACGCTTGATCCACCCGCACCTGGCCAATCTGCACGTCCGTGACGGCGAGCTGTACGCCTGTCGTCGGATCCACCACGGCCCGACCCGGCCGGTGCAAATTCAGCAGGCGGCCGGCCTGGAGTCCGTCATCCAGACCCGCCGCGATGTAGACCTTCCCGTCCTCGCCTACATCCGCGACGCGCGTCTCCCACCGCTCATTCGGAAATTTTTCCATGAGCGCCCGCGCCGCTTTCTTGATCGCGTCCTTCGCCGCGCGCCCAGCGGCGCTCGAGTTGAACACGGCCGTGCCCACCATCACGCCCTCCGCGCCGACGCCGGCCGCCAGATCCCCGCCGGTCGCGCTTGCCTCCACCACGCGGCTCTCCAGAATCTGCCCGGTGCCGACATCCAGAAGCCGCACTTCCAGAACAGACTTCGCGCGCTTGAGCCGAAATCCCCCGCCCTTTCCCTCCGTGATGGTCCCCACCAGCGCGTCCTGCTCCAGGCCGGAACTGAGCGCCTTGACCATGAGCAGAAGATGCGCCGGAATCATCCGAGGCGTGACCTTGCCCTCCGCCCAAAATCCCGGCTCACTGCCTCGCGCTTGTTCCGCCTGTACTTCCGCCAAACTCGACCTCTCCACCACGATAAACCGTCCCGTTTGGATCAGCTCCGCCGTCAGAAGTTCCGTCAAGCCTGATTGCAGGGGCCCGCCGCCCTGAACGGGCACGACAGCCAGGCGGGTTTTCAAAGGCATCGGCGAAAGAGAAGTCTGCGTAACCGGGGCTCGACCTGACTTGCAAGCCGCCAAAAACATTACGCACAGAAGGCAAATCACAATTTTCCGGTTCATCCCCCCACAGTTACCTTGATTACCCCCAAAACGCAAAGCAGACTCCCGCGCCGTCGGCCTGGGCCGCTTTGTGGCATCCCGCTGATAAGATATGCTCAGACCCATGCTTCAGACCATCAAACGGCGCATGAAACGCCTGATCAAAGAAAAACTTTCGCTGGCGGTCGGCCGGGCACACTTCGACGCCAACCGGCCGGCCCTGTTCAATACCGTGGAATTGGAACTTCGCAAGAAGTGTAATGGGACGTGCTCTTTTTGCGCGGCGGCGGCGCAGTTCGACACCAGACCCGATGTATCCATGCCGGAAGACATATTTCAAAAAATCATCGACGAGCTGGGCGGCCTGAAGTACACAGGACGGCTCTGTTTTTTTATCAATACCGAACCCCTTCTCGACAAACGCCTGCCGCGCTGGGTCGCGATGGCCCGGCGGGTCTGCTCGAACGCCTCATTGCATGTCATGACCAACGGCAAGTCTCTGACCCATGATCTTGGCCGGCTTCTCCTGGAAAACGGCCTGGATATTCTGGAAATCAACAACTACTCCGATACCGATACGGTGTTTCCGAATATTCGGAGCTTTATGGATGTGGTGGCGCCGGACTTTCCCGGCCGGGTCCGGCTGAACCGCCGGAAACTGACGGCGCAATTAAACAATCGCGCCGGCTCCAGTCCCAACGGTTCCGTCCTGTCGCGGCCCTTAAAATCGTTTTGCCAGAGGCCGTTTGAAAAAATCATGATCAGCGCGGAAGGCGTCGTGGGACTGTGCGAACATGATTTTTATTTCTCCGAACGAATTGGCAGCGTGAGGGCGCAAAGTCTCAAGGACATCTGGTTCTGCGACCGGTTCCGGGAGATCCGGCGAAGATTGCTGGCCGGCGACCGCGCGGCGATTCCGTTATGCGCCAAATGCGACTATTCGGGATTTCGCCGAATCGTCAACCCCCACGAGTCCTACCGGGGTCCAACTCACGGCGGTCGAACATTGAAAACACGCTTCCTGACTTCATTGAACCGCTTCGCCAACGCCATAGACACCCCCCTCTAAGCAGACTCACCGCATGTGGCAACTCCGGTGGCGGCTTCTCAAAAGACTCCTGACATTCAAAGCGTCGCCGGAAGGCCGCCGCAACATGGTGGTCGTGGCGCTGTTTGCGTTCTTCGTGGTCCTCACGTCCCGGGTCTCCACACAGCTCTTCGACACCCTGCGCCTCACGCCCGAGATCGGAACGGCCCTTGTGTTCCGGGTCGTGGCGATGGCGCACCTGTCGTTTTGCATCATGCTGACGTTTTCAAGTCTGGTGTCCGGCGCCCTGATCCTCTATTCAAACCCGGAATCCGACCTGCTTTTTTCCCTGCCGATCCCGCCCCGGAAACTCTTCGCGGTCCAGTTCATCGAGTGCATGGCGGCAACCGGCTGGATGGTGTTTCTCTTCGGAACGCCCATCGCCGTCGGCCTGGGCCGCAGTTTCATTCTCGGCTGGGATTACATTGTCGTCGCGGTGCTGGCCCTCCTCGGCCTCACGGTTCTGCCGACGGCGCTCGGCGTGACATTGCTCTGCGCCACCTACGCAACCCTCCCGAGACATCGCCTCAAAACCCTCGCGCTCGTGCTCGCGCTCCTCGGTTCCTACGTGACGATCGACTTCGCGGGCCGGATCGACATCGGCGTCCTCTTTTCGATGGAGTTCGACACGTTCCAGATGGGCGCGATTCTCAAATCGATCGAAGTCCCCACGCATCCCTATACGCCGGACACGCTTTCGGCCCAGGCCATCGCGTGCATGGCGCGGGGGGATATCGGCGGCGCGTGGCTCAACCTCGGCATCCTGTGGCTTGCCAACAGCTTGGGTCTCGTGATTCTCATGACGCTGTCTTATCCGCTGTTTCTACGGGGCTGGCGGTCCCAGGCCGACGCGCAGGTCAAGGTTGCCACGCTGATAAAATTTTCGGCGGCGTGGCCCCGCCGCAGCCCGGCGCTGACGCTGTGCCTCAAGGATTTCAAATTCCTCCACCGGGACATCGCCGAATGGTCCCAGATGCTGGTGCTCCTGACGCTCATCTTCATCCACATCATCAACATCCGGGACCTGCCGCTCGACCAGGCCTACCTCATCAACTTCGTCTCCTTCGTCAACCTCACCGTGTCAGGCCTTCTCATCGTCGCGGTGTCGGTCCGGTTCGTCTATCCGACCTTTTCGCTCGAGGGCGAGAGCGCGTATCTTTTGAAGACGCTCCCCATCCGCCCGCGCGTCATCCTCCGCGCGAAATTCTGGACCCACGCCCTGCTCCTGCTCGTCCTCTCCCAGTCCCTCCTCTTCATCGCCAACAGCCAGACCGGAGTCTCAACATTTTTTGCGGTGTTTTCCCACGCCGTCAACGCCGTCCAGACTCTCGCCATCGTCGGCCTTGCCCTCTGGGCGGCGCTGGTCATGCCCCCGCGGAGCCAGAGCAGTCTCGAGCGCGCGGCGGGATCGACGGGCGGCCTTCTCTTCATGATCCTCGGCTCCCTCTACATCGCGGGCACCATCGCGTACTTCTCCGCCCCGATCTACAAACAAATGCTGACGGTCCCGCTTTCCGCCGTGTACTTGAAACCCATTCTCGTTCTGTCCGGAATTTATTTTGGCTTGCACGGACTGGTCTACCTGGTCTGGCGGCAACTTTCTGTGAGGCTTCTTGGCCGCCTGTAGTTTCAAGGGGGGGCGCGCCCAAAGGGCGCTGGAATTTTTATTGATCTGGCCGGTTTGGCTTCTCGTTCATCTCCTTCCCAAACAAAACCTCATCCGCTTCGGACGCATCAATTCCGAGCGCTTCGGACACCTGATCGCCAACACGGAGTATTTCCTGAGGAAAAAACGGAGTCAGCCTGAGTCCCATTCGGCCGGTGTTGAGATCTTCTTCTGCGGCTCAGCGACCAACCGGCAGGTTCTCCGTATGATCAAACGACGGATCCGTGTCTTTCAGGGCCGCATCGCCCTGCGGATCTATCATGCCCTCCGGTCATGGCTGAGTGAGGACGACATCTGGATCGACCTCAAACCTTCCGGCTGGCAGGATTGGTCTGTCTGGAATACCCAACATCCTTCTCTCACGTTCACTCCGGCGGAACATCGCCGCGGTCGGGCCCTGCTGGCGGAAATGGGTGTCCCGGACGGCGCGCCCTTCGTCTGTTTTCATGCACGCGACCGCGCGTACTTGGACGCGGCGCTGCCCTCCGGGCGCATCGGCGGGTGGCGGTACCATGACTTCCGGGACTGCACAATCGAAAACTATATTCCGGCGGCCCTGTGGGCTGCTGAATCGGGCGTATGGGCGCTGCGCATGGGGTCGATGGTTGAAACAGAGATCGGCGCCATTCATCCCCGTGTTATTGACTACGCCACGCGTCACCGTTCGGATTTCGGCGACATTTACCTGGTCGCCCATTGCAAATGCTTCATCGGCAATACCGCCGGCCTCCTCAACCTTGCCGCAGTCTTCAATGTTCCCTATCTTCTGGCCAATCAGACGCCATTGGCGATCGCCGCGGCGCATCGCCACAGCCTGTTTATACCGAAACTTTACCGGGATATGCGTGGGGGCCGGATTCTCCGGTTTGGGGAGGTGATCGCATGTGGGATGCACCAGTGGACCGATTCTGATTCGTACAACCGCGCCGGGATCGAGGTGATCGAGAATGGCCCGGATGAAATTCTGGATGCCTCCGTCGAATTAATCAGCCGCGTGGACGGCGCCTGGGCAGACCGGGCCGAGGACGAACTTCTGCAGGAAAAGTACCGCCGCCTCTTTCCTGAAACGCACCCGATCCGACGCCATCCCTCACGCGTCGCCACGGCCTTTCTCCTAAAATATCGGCACTTGCTCGACTGATTCCACCGTCTCCGGCCGCAGCACCAAAGGACAATAGGATTTGCCTGTCAAACGGTAGCGCAGTGTCCCCAGATTCATCCGGTATCTGTGAAGAACCCATAGCGGCGCCCGCAGGGCAGCGCCCAGAAACCTCAGATAACGGACGATAACGAAGACGATTCGAGCCGGCCGTTTGGGGCTTGCCGAAAGCAACCCTTCCTCCCATCGGCGCCGCCACAGACCCCATCTTTGATAGGCCCGTTTGTAACGGTACGTCGCGCTCCACGAATAATCGATGCGGCTCGACGCCGATTCCGCCCATGCATGCCAAATAAAGGCCATATGCTGTCGTGGGTCGAGTGCCCGGCCCAACAGCCTCCATTCCTCCCGCATGGGAAGCAGGACCCTCAGGATCAGGCGGATCCGGTTATGACGGTCATCCTTCCGATAGTACGCCGGCTCATATCCGGCCGCCCGGCAGAGTTCATATTGTAAACCTTCGATCAGAAACCCGTCGCCGCAACTCAGTGTCTTGCGCCACTTGTCTGACAGGGCATCCGCGTTGTACCCGTTCACCGGCGTCCGGTTGGTCGCATCGCCCCACCAGAGTTTCCCTCCGAAGGTGCTTACGCGCATGGCCGGGTGTTCGGGGATCCCAAGCCACCGCAAAATAGCAGTGAGGGTCTGGTCGCGGCGCAGGTGCAGGTCATCGTGGCGAACTGCCAGTAGATCGACCCCGGGATGGTCCCGGACAATGTCGCCGAGCGACTCCATGACCTTCTGCTGGTAGTAACATGCCTGAACGACGTTCTTGCCGGAAAGGATCATGCAATCCGTTGGATTGAGCTTGGCTTGGTCCACAAAATCCTCCGCGACCTTGGTCGACGCGAAAGATGCCTTGGGCTCACGGACCATCACGATGAGTTTCATCTCCGGAAAATCATCAACCAGATCCCGGACGAAGTCCGGCTCATGGATATGATAGAGCACAACGGTATGCCGGTCGCACGGCGCGCCGGCTGATTCGGCGTAAGCTTCATGGACGGCCAGCAGAAATGTTTTTCGGCAAATCGGGCTGCCGGACAGAATTTCAAGCAACCGCTTTCGAAATCCGGACTCGTTGATGGCCAGAAAATCCTGCCGGGTTGGCCCCAGGCGGTCCAACCCAAGGAGGTCATTGAGCCTGCGGGTGTCGATGACGGAGGCGTGTTTTTCGCAAAACAGGTCGATCACCCTGTGCCAAGTCAGCCGATTCCCGTATTCCCGCCGCCATGTCTCCCAGTGGGGATAGAGATACATCAGGGGGTATCCCGGGATCATCCGAAGATTCGGGTGGCCGTCCAGATAGCTTTGGACGAGTTTCGTTCCGGCGCGTCCGACACAGGTCAGCGCCGCCATTTTGAGAAACCCGGCGCGCGGATCCGACCGGTGTTGAGGCGTGCGCGAAATCGCGGTCTTCATTCAAACAGCGCCTGTGCGGGCTTCAGGGAAATATTCTTCCGCTGAAAATAAGCCCTTACCTCTGCATCCACCTGCGCAGCCGCGTGCCACCGGCGCGCGGTCTCCTCGCTCCCATACAGGAAAAATCCCTCCACCACGTCTCTCCCCTGGCTGAGATCAAAGTTGACCGGGCCGCCGGGGGATTTCCTGCCGAAGAGGTGAAACAACGGTTTGTCAAGGCCGTCCAAAAGCGAGTTCAGATGAAAATAGGTAATGGCCCGGCCGAGGCGCGGTGTCTGAAATGTCTCGTCCCGGGAGACAAAGATATTGAGGATCGCCGCGTCGGCGCGCCGGATGAACGCGGCCAGTTCTTCCGACGTTGTGAACGCGTCCGAACTGACGTTTCGATCATAGAGGATTCCATACGGTTGGTCGACTTTTCCGGCGTGGGGATATATCCGAATGTCATACCCGGGATGAAGCACCCGGCCCGCAAACGACAAAAACTCGGAAATCTCGATGCCTCCAAACCGCCGTTTCGGGATGTCCGGGCAGCGGACCGAAGATTCCCGGTCGACAAAATAACGGTCCACGACCTCCAAGCCGTCGATCAGCTCATTCAGAGACGACCCCAGCTCCAAAATCGCCGCGCCGGGGCTGGTGACCGCCAAAAGAAGATACACCAGCAGATTTTTCTCATTCCGCGGTATTTTGGACAGGGGAAATCTCCCCCCGGAAAGAAGACGCTTGTAGATCAGGATCTCTTTGAAAAACTCCTGCAGGATCCAGGTGTCGTACGCATCCCTCCCCTCGATCCGGCGGAACAACACTTTTTCGGGGACGGCGGTCCGGGGTGTGAGGGACAGGCGGGACGCCTGTTCTACTGCCTCCCCCTGGTCTTCGATTGAATATAAGTCGAGTAAAATGGTTCCCGTATTCATGTTTCTGCGCTCTTTGACGTCAGACATTCTCAACCCCCTCCATCTTTCACCGCCAATATATTCAGGCAGTCCGCGGAGACTAATATTCCACCATAAAAGATGCAAGAGTTGAAAGCTTGAATTCATATGACTTCAAATGTTAAATGTCGGTTGCTATTCAGCCCTCTCCGTCATTCCCGCGAAAGCGGGAATCCAGTCCGCACTGCGATAATCTGGATTCCCGCTTTCGCGGGAATGACGACCTGGCGGCGGAATAATGAGGAGCGGGGTTCTATCATGGGAAAAAAAGATATCGAAAATCATTACGACGCGATTTCCGACAAATACCACGAGCAATACGAAAAGCAAAATCTAAAAACTTTGGGGTTTTATCCCGCCAACTATTTCCGTCTGCGGTTGGTGGTGAACTCTTTTATTTCAAAAAATGTCGGAAGAGTTCTGGATGTCGGTGTGGGAGAGGGGACTCCTCTGGTCACTTTGGCGAAAACCGGGATTGAAGGATGGGGATTTGATATTTCCCACGAGATGGTCGAACGGGCGAAGGAAAACATGCGAAAAGAGGGTCTGGATCCAGGGCATATTTTTCGGGCGGATATACAGGATCCCGTTTCGTATGCGTACTGCCTGCGCGGGGGCCTTTTTGACGGTCTCATGGCTCTGGGGGTGATGCCCCATGTCGAGCATGACGAAGAGGTATTGAAAAATATGGCCGTCTGCCTCAAGCCCGGCGGAACCATCCTGGTCGAATTCCGAAACAAATTTTTTTCGCTTTTCACCTTTAACCGCCTGACACTCTCGTTTATTCTGGATGACCTCCTGCGGGATGTGGATCCGAGGATGAAAGAGTTGGTCCGCGCGGAAATTGAACCGAAATTGCGGATGGATCAGCCGCCCGTGCGCAGTCGCGTGGAGGAGAGCCGCCGGCCGGATGCGCCGGGATACGACGCCATCCTGTCCCGATTTCATAATCCCTTTGAAGTTCAGAATCTCTTTAAAAAAACGGGGTTTCGGGATATTCGCCTGCTTTGGTATCACTATCATCCGGCAATGCCTTTTTTGGAAACCGTGGATCCTGGTCTGTTCCGCCAGGAGGGATTTCGACTCGAACAGGAGTCCTCGGATTGGCGGGGCTTGTTCCTCTGCTCGGCTTTTGTCGTCGAGGCGGTGAAATCATAAGGCCTCCATGGATTTGAAAAACAGCCTGGAAACATATTTTGACCGGCTGTGGCCGCTCTGCCGCAGTCTTACGGGCGAAGGCTATCGCCGGTCTCTCGATATTTTGTCTGAAGTCATGCCGATGGAGCGGCTCAAATTTGAAAGCGGCCGAAGGGTCCTGGACTGGATCGTTCCGAAGGAATGGATTGCGCGGGACGCCTATCTGATCGATCCCAATGGCGTCAAACGGGCGGATTTCAAGTCGAACAATCTTCATCTCGTCGGGTATTCCATTCCGTTTAACGGTACGCTGAACCTTTCGGATTTGCGGCCTCACCTTCATTCCATACCGGCCCAACCGGATGCCATTCCCTATGTCATATCCTACTACACTGAAGCGTGGGGACTTTGCATGACGCATCGGGAACTCCAATCTCTTCCGGAGGGCGACTACCAGGTCGTTGTGGATACGGAATTGACAGACGGGCATGTTGAGGTTGGCGAGGCTGTCCTTCCGGGATCAACCGACCGGGAAATTTTCTTCTCAACGAATCTCTGCCATCCCTCCCTGGCCAACAATGAATTGTCGGGTCCCCTGGTCATGGCTTTTCTGTATGACCGGATTGCCTCGCTTCCGAATCGCCGGTTTTCGTATCGGTTTGTCGTTGCTCCGGAAACCATTGGAGCCGTCTGTTACCTGAGCGTACGCGGGGATCACTTGAAACAACGGATGGACGCCGGCTTTCAAATGACGTGCATCGGAGATCGCGGGCATTTCACCTATAAGCTCTCCAGGCGGGGCGATACCCTCGCGGACCGCGCGGCGCGTCTGGTCCTCAGAGATATGGGCCCGCATGAGATCATTCCGTTTGATCCTCTCGGTAGTGACGAACGACAGTATTGTTCGCCCGGATTCGATCTGCCGTTCGGGTCGCTCATGCGCACGAGGTATATGCGGTATCCGGAGTATCACACCTCCCTGGACAACAAAGACTTCATCAGTTTTGAAGCGATGACCGGCAGCATTGACGCTTATTTCGGCATGGTTTGCGCGCTTGAAAACAATGTCCGCTGGCGCGGCACGGTCCTGGATGGAGAACCCCAAATGGGACGCCGGGGACTCTATATCACCAATGGGACCCCGCAAGGCAAGCAGGACAGAGACCGGGCGAAATTTTGGGTGTTAAATCTCGCCGATGGCGCCAACGATCTGATGCACATCGCCGAACGTTCAGGTCAGCCCTTAAAAACCCTGATTTCCGTTTCGGCCGAACTGCGGACGGCGGGTCTCCTGCGGGAGGAGTGAAGAGTCAGGCCGGCCACGGATACAACGGTATTTTAGGATGGAGCAGACTCTCCGTGGAACCCACGGACAGGCGGATGCCCCTGGGGTTCAGTACAAAATCCCTCAACGCATAGTAGAGGTTTGGATAGCTGTGTTTGGATTTTCCGATTTCCGGAATATGATCCATGCCGTAGGGGTGCTTTTTACGTTCTTCGACCGGGGCGCCCTTTATTTCCTTCATCCACTGAACAGATTCAAAATCATCGTAAAAGTATTCATTGGTTTTCAGGTCCACCCCGAGAAGAACAATGTTCTGAAATCCCAATTCACAGGCCAAGTAGATGGCGTTGTTCATGGTTCCGCGGTAGATCATGCTCTCTTTGAAGTCCGCCGCGGCAAAGGGTCGTGAGGCGGGGACTTGGATGATTTTCGGAAATTTTGGAAAACAGACAATCGGCCTTTCCGGAAACAATCCCGGACAAAATCTCGGGTGCATGCCGTACCTTCGGCTTTTGGGGTGGACCAAAACAACCGTATTTGAGTAGTCCTTCCGCCTTCGCCGGACAACCTCCATGAAAAATCCCCGGATCCGGGGGTTTTTGCTGACCTCGGTGTGATAAAACGTCGGAACAAAGGGGTGCAGGATAAACAAATTGATCGCGAGCGAGTCGTGGCGCGCCACTTCCCGCCACGCGCTTTCGGTCATTTGGTTGATCGAAGGGCCGCTTCCCAGCAAAAAAATCGTGTCACTCTTTTTTCTCCGCCGCGCCTCTTCCAGGGTGAGCACGGTGAACTTCATATCCCTCGTTCTCACGTAATTTTCGAATCTCTCGATCATTCCGACGTACCGGTTGGCGTAGAAATCCACCCATCCCCGGAGACGCTCCTCCATTCGGGAAATCCGCACGGTCACCCTCTGATGCCTGAATTGAAATGGCCCAATCCCCTCATCTCCGGAAGATTATGATTCCCGGGCGCGCGTGTCAAGAAGCTTGACACGACAATCAAAAACATTTATATCTTGGCGGAAATGTCATGGGGAGGGGGGACAGGGCCATCGCCGGAATAAAAATATATCTGGGGGATCTTTCGCATACATCTGTATCGATCGCCTCCGATATCTTTCCGTTGAACATCGGTTTCGTATCAACCTACGCTCGAAAAATATTCCGGGACGAAGTGGACATCCGTTTGTTCAAATACCCGGATGATCTCATTTCAGCGCTCAAGGAGGAAACCCCCCACATTCTCGGCCTCAGCAATTATCCCTGGTGCAGCGCGCTTTCCGAGGCGATATTGAAATTCGGGAAGGAAAGCCGCCGGCCGGCGCCGGTGACGGTTTGGGGCGGATCGGGATATCCGGCGAATGAGAAAGACCAGGACACCTATTTAAAAAAGAGGCCCTTTGTCGATTTCTACGTTCACCTGGAGGGGGAGATCTCTTTCAGCAAATTAATCGAACGGTTCATGAACTGCGGCGGGGACATCCAAAAAATGAAACAGTCCCCGATCCTTGGCTGCCATTTTTATTCCGCCGAAAGCCGGCTTCTGGTCCGGGGGGGCCTGCCGGACCGGATTAAAAATTTGGATGAAATCCCGTCTCCCTATTTATCCGGCGCTCTGGACGCCTTTTTTGACGGCCGCCTCACACCCATGATCCAATCCAACCGCGGGTGTCCCTTCACCTGTTCCTTCTGTCACGAGGGCGCGGACTATTTCAACAAGGTCCATATCTTCAGCCCGGAACGAATCAAGGAAGAACTCGCCTATATCGGGGAGAGAATGCGCGACTCCCTGGTGAAGACATTGCAGGTGGCCGATTCGAATTTCGCGATGTATCCGCAGGATTTTGAAATTTGCCGGACCATCCGCCAGGTGAGGGAAAAAACGGGATGGCCAACCAATATTTCCGTGACGACCGGGAAAAACAAGCATGAGCGCATTGTGGAGGCCATCGAAACCATCGGCAGCGGGATCACCATGAGCATGTCGGTACAATCGATGGACGAAAACGTTTTGAAAAATATCCGCCGGTCCAATATCAAGCTGGACACCTACATGAAAATTCACGACGATTTAAAAAGCCGCGGGCGGCATTCCTATGCGGAGGTCATTCTCGGTTTGCCGGGCGAATCGCGGGAGAGCTACCTGCGGGGCATGAAGGCGCTCATCCATACCGGCGTCAAAAACATCCGGATGCACACGCTGATGATGCTCGACGGAACGGAATTGAACTCGCCGGCAAGCCGCGCGCGATATGGAATGAAGGGGAAATTCCGAATTATCCCGCGCGATTTCGGGACCTATCACGGAATACAGGCGATTGAAATCGAGGAAGTGTGCACGGAAACGAATACGCTGCGCTTTGAGGATTACCTGTATCTGCGGGGATTTCACTTGATGGCGGCCTGTTATTACAACGATGATTATTTCGTCGAACTCCTGGAATATTTAACCCAAAAAGAAATATCGCCTTTTGATTGGCTGACTGAAATGTACAGCCAGATTGACCATTCCGCCCCATCGGGGCTGCGGCAGACCCTCGCGGATTTTATCAAGGCCACAAAGGAGGAAGTCTGGGACAGTCCTGAGGAGATCAACGCCTTTTATCAAAAACCCGAAAACTATCGGAAACTGACGAACGGCGAAAGCGGCGGAAATCTGCTCTTCAACACTTGCGGGAAGATATTTGTCTACGCATTTGAGGATTTTCTGGACTACGGCATTTCGACGGCTTTGAAGCTCCTGGCCGCAAAATATTCCACCGAAGAGGATCGGGCGATGTGCCGGGCCGAACTGGCGGATATTCGAACGTTTATCTGGCATAAACTGTCGAATCTTTTTGAAATCGCAAGTCAGTTGGAGCGCCGGGAAGTGGAATTTCAATATGATATTTTGGGCTGGAAGGAAGAACGGCATGCACGGCCGCTGGAGGACTATCACCGACCCGGCGGCAGCGCCGTCAGGTATCTTTTCTCTCATACGGAAACCCAGCAAACGATATTGAAAAACGCCATCCGCCGATATGGATCGTCCCCGATCGGATTGGGAATTATTTTGTCCCGCGTCGTCACCGTCCGTGAATTCTTCAGGAACGCACTGCGAATCGCCGGGCCGGCGGAGGACGCCGCCGCGGCCCCCCTCGTGGCTTCAGGCCTGATGGGATCCTCCCCCTCCGCATAGGGGGGCATCATGTCGGCGGAAACCATGACCGGCGCCGGGGCGGGCGTTTCCATCGGGTCCCATCAAGTCGGCCCGGATCAGCCTGTGTTTCTCATCGCTGAAATCGGCATCAATCACAATGGCGATCCGCGTCTGGCGGAACGAATGATCCGGGAGGCGTTTCTGGCGGGGGCCAGCGCCGTCAAGTTCCAGTGTTTTTCCGCGGAGTCGCTGGTCGTCGAAAAGGCGGGGGTTTATGCCGTAAAAGCTGAAGGTACACAGATGGACCTCTTTCGCAGGATGGAATTGTCCGACCAGGCATGGAGGGACTTGAAGTCCCTGTCGGACCGGCTGGGAGTTCTGTTCTTCGCGTCCGTCTTCAGCGAGGACAAGGTGGATTTCCTCGAATCCATGAATGTCGACTGCTACAAGATTGCCTCCGGCGATCTCACCTATGTTCAGCTGCTCCGAAAAACCGCCCGGACCGGAAAGGCCATCATTCTGTCCACCGGCATGTCGACGCTGGATGAAGTGGAAGAGGCCGTGGAGGTCATTGAGTCCGAGGGAAACCGCCAACGGGTGCTTCTGCACTGCGTGAACAATTATCCAACACAGCCCCGGGACGCGCATCTGCGCAAGATGGAGGCCCTCCGCCAATTTCGCTGCCCGGTTGGATTTTCCGACCACACGGACGGCATCGAAATTTCTCTGGCGGCCATCGCGATGGGCGCCTGCGCCATCGAAAAACATTTCACCATCGACCGCGCCCTTCCCGGCCCGGATCAGCATTTTTCCATGACTCCGGATCAACTCCGGGAACTCCGGCGAATGGCCGAAAACATCAGGACTGCGGCAGGATCAGCCGTGAAATGCCCCGCCGACTCGGAAGCGGAATCCCGGCGCCTGGCCAGGCGAAGCGTCGTCGCGGTCCGGAACATCCCCGCGGGCCGGGAAATTTCCGCGGATGCGGTCGGGATCAAGCGCCCCGGGACGGGCATTGCGCCGAAGGACTTGGAACAGATCCTGGGAAAAATTGCGCGGCGGGACATCGCCCGCGGCGACGTTCTGTCCTGGGACATGCTGAGCGCGTGATCGGCACAGGGGGAAGACGATTGTGACGCCGAAAGTCCTCGCGGTCATTCCCGCGCGCGCCGGGAATGACAAGATTCCATACCTGAACATCAAACCTCTGAACGGCATTCCGCTTCTGGCCTACACGATCCGCGCGGCGCGGGAGTGCGATTTCATTCACCGCATTTTTGTGTCGACCGATGACTCCCGCATCCGCGCCATCAGCCAGTCCTACGGCGCCTCCGTGCCGGTCCTGCGTCCCAGGGAACTCTCGCAGACCAACCGGTCCCTGGACGACGTCGTCCGCCATGCCCTGGAGGTGGCCGAATCGATGGACCGTGTCGCCTATGACGTTGTGGTGCTCCTGCCGTGCAGCACGCCCTTTCGCACCGCGCGGCACATTGAGGATGCGTGGGAGAAATTCCGGGAGGACCGGCTGGACGCCTTGTTCAGCGTGACCGAAGAGGACGGTTTTTTGTGGACGGAAGAGGGCGGCGTGCCGCGGCCGCTCCACGATGTGGAATACCGGAACCTCCCGAGAATTGAACGCGAGCGTCGCCGGCCCATTTATTTGGAGAATGGCGCCATTTATATCTACACCCGTAAAAACGCCGACCGGCGGCAGAGATACGCCGGACGGCTTGGCATGCATCTTCTGCCCCGGCAAGCCGCCGTCAGCGTCCACAGCCTGAATGATTTTTGGATGGCCGAACAGATGCTCCAGGGGCCGAGAATCATGTTCAAGACGGATGGGTCGGCCCAGATGGGGATGGGCCATGTGGTCAGCTCGTTGAGAATCGCCGATGAAATCAAACGGCGGTCTTCCGCGATCATGCGATTTCTCATCACTCAGGCCGACACTCCCGCCGCCGCGGAAATTCAAAGCCGGGGCTACGATCTGGCCGTCTGCCCGGAAAAGGACGGCTCGGCCGTGATGGATGAAATCATCAAATTTTCACCGAACGTGGTCGTGAACGATTTGCCCATACTGGATGAAGACTATCTGGCGCAATTAAAAGCCTTCAATGTCTTTACTGTGAACGTGGTCGACAGTCTTGACGACATTCCAATGGACCTGACAGACACGCTCACCGACGTTATCGTCAGTTATCTGAAATCGAACGTCGACCCGCCGGTGCCCTGTTATTCAGGCCCGTCTTTCGCGGCCCTGGGCCGGGAATTCGCCGAACGGGCCGGAGGCCGGACCCGGGGGTTTCGGAAAAACGTCCGGCAGCTCCTGATCACGTTCGGCGGAAGCGATCCAAACGGACTGACCCTCAAAGCCGTGGAGGCCGCGGCGGAGTTGGGCGCGGCCGTGGACGTGAAGATCGTGCTGGGCCCGGCGTTCGCCCATGAGCAGGGCCTTGAATCCCTGCTCGGGCGGATATCCCGGCCGTTTGAAATCCTGCGGCAGATGAAAGACATGGGCGCAACCATGTCGGGAGCGGATGTGGCCGTCTGCGGCGGCGGATTGACGCTCCACGAGCTTGCCTGTTTCGGCATCCCGGCTGTCGTCATTTCTCAGAACGATCGGGAGGCCCAGCGGGTGCAAAAATTCATGGAACTGGGGACCATCGAATACCTCGGGAATGAATCGGACGTCTCGGTCGAAGACATCCGGTCGGCCCTGCGCCGGCTGGCGGCTGATTCATCGCGGAGAAAAAAAATGAGCCGAAACGGCCGCCTCCTCTACGACGGCCGCGGCGTGGAACGCATCGTCGACATCATCCTCAGAAGCGAGCAGGCAGCCGCGGCCGTTGCCTGACCGGATTTCAAGGCCGGACATCATCCCCGGTGAATATAGCCGCCACCGCGATTTCATCCGAAAAATGCGCGCGGTCCATCCGTGACTGCCATTCCCCAATCTGCCTCCCCAGGGCCTGAATGGCATCTCCGTTTCGAAATCGATGCGCCAGTTGGCTGACGAGCTCGTAGGCGTCCATGCCGTAATACCAGGCGGCGATGGGGGTCAAACGGTTCATCACAAGGGCCGTTGCCAGAGAGTCGTCCGAGAAAACGTGCAGGTGGCCGCTCGGATCAAGATGACGGACGATCGAATCTGTAAAAATGGATTGTACAGCGGTCCCCATACACTCCCATCGGGGAACGGCAGCCACCACAACCCCCGCGTCCCGGCTCAAGGCCCGGCCCGCGGCGGCCAGAAAAGACATGGGATCGGGCGTGTGCTCCAGCACGCCCCAGAACGTGATGATCTCCGCGCCGGCCCACCTTGTCCATTCCTTTACAAAATCAGCCTGAATCAAATCGAAACCAAACCGGTCCCGGCAAAATTCCAGGTTTCGCCCGCTGAGCTCGACCCCCTCCGCCTCGATGCCTTTCTCCCGGCAAACCTGAACGAAATGCCCCCCTCCGGCGCCGACATCCACCACCCGGCGCGGCAGCCGGCCATGCCGGCGGCGAAACGCATCCAGCATCCATTCCGCCTTCGGCCGGGAAACTTCATCCAGCCGGCGAGTCAACGATTTATCATCCACATACACCGGTGAGAGGGCCTCGCCCCGCGAGTAAAAAGCGTCCAGGGCGTCGCGGGAAGGCCGGCGAATGACAAAATGATGGCGGCAGGCGGCGCATTCATGATAGTCCGCGCGATAGACGCTCAATCGACGTTCGCTCTTTTCCGTGGATTCTCCGCAAATCGGACACGAAATGACGCGTTCCAGTTCTCCGGAAAAAAGTTCCTCGCACCGTCGGCGGTGTTTTTCGACCGCCGCGCCATACTGGGCCAGAACATCGGATTTCAGTTCCAGAACATTCAGCGGTTTTCCAAGACGCACCCGCAGAGGATGAACGCAGGAATCTCCGGACGCAGGATCCGTCGATGTCCAGATTTCTTCAGAGTCCGTTCCATCGGTCTGCGACAGCGGCGCCGATCTGACCCACTTGGGTGAAGGATTCATCAGGCCAGACTATCTAGAAGCCACCCGCCCAAACAAGCCGTTCTTGCACGCTATAAAAAATATATGGTACAAGGGCGGGCTTGTAATTCGGTGGGTGGGGGGATGCGGGTGAAGGTATTCGTCATGCTCGGCGGATGTTGACATGGTGATCTGGGTGACGGGCCTCTCGGGCGCCGGCAAGACCACTCTGTGCCGGGCCTTGGGCCGGCTCCTGAAACCTGAATTTCCGGAAATCGTGCTTCTGGATGGAGACGGAATCCGCGAGGTTTTCGGAAACGATCTGAGTCATACAGAAGCGGATCGAACCATTCAGATCAAACGGGTCCAGAGATTCGCGAAGATGCTTTCGGACCAGGGTCTGATCGTCCTGGTCGCCGTTGTCTATTCCCATCCGGATCTCCTCCGCTGGAATCGGGAACACCTCCACGAATACTTTGAGATCTATCTCCAATCCTCCCTTGACGCGCTCAAACAGCGGGATTCCAAAGGCCTCTATGCCCGGGCCCAGGCCGGAGAAATCCGGGACGTCGTCGGCATCGACATCCCCTGGCACCCGCCGGCCAGGGCCGATTTGACCCTCCGGATGGACGAGCTTGAGCCGCCGGACGATCTGGCCGGACGCGTGGCGATGACCATTCCCCGATTTGCCCGGGTCCTCCCGCCGGTATGACGACCGCGACGATTCCCATCAACCGGAACCAGTACCTGGAACTCGAAAAAATATCCTTCGGCGCGTTTGCGCCCGTGAGCGGATTCATGACCGAGCGGGAATTTCATTCCGTCGTCAATGAGATGCGTCTGCCCGACGGGCAGCCTTTCCCCCTGCCAATCGTTCTCGATCTCGCGGAAGAACAGGCCGCCGAAGCCCGCCGGGCCGGCATGATCCGGCTCGTCTTCCAGAACCGGCCGGTTGGGGAGGTCCATACGGAAAGCGTGTACAGGTGCGATAAATTAGACGTCGCCGAACGGGTCTTCGGCACAACGGACGTCCGGCATCCAGGGGTGGCGGCGTTTATGTCCGCCGGAAACTTCTTTGTCGGGGGAAAGGCGCGGCTCCTTGAACGGGTGGAGTTTGAATTTTCTGAATATGAACTGACGCCCGAGGAAACGCGGGCGCGATTCCGGGAACTGGGATGGAAAACGGTGGCCGGTTTCCAAACCAGAAACATTCCCCACCGGGCGCACGAATATCTGCAGCGCCTCGCCCTGGAACAAGTTGACGGATTGTTCATCCAGCCCCTGGTCGGCCAGAAAAAACGCGGGGATTTTGCCCCCCACGCCATTTTGGCGGCCTACCGTACCCTGGTCGATCAGTTTCTTCCGGCCCAGCGGGTCCTTCTCGGCGTCCTCTCGACATTCATGCGCTATGCGGGCCCCCGGGAGGCGGTCTTTCACGCCATCATTCGTAAAAATTACGGCTGCACCCATTTTATTGTCGGACGGGATCATGCCGGGGTTGGTTCCTATTACGGCAAATACGACGCCCATGAACTGACAAAACATTTTGAGCCGGAACTCGGCATCCGCATCTTTCGATTCGCCGGTCCCTTCTATTGCTCCCGATGCGATGGCATCGCCACGGAACGGACGTGCCCGCATGCCGGCCTGAATTCCGGAACGATCCAGGACATCAGCGGCACCGATCTGCGCGCCATCCTTTCAAACGGCCGTCAGATCCCGCCGGAAATCATGCGGCCGGAAGTTCTGGCGAGCATCCGGGATTTTGATCTGTTTATCACCCAGGAAGAATGACTCCCGTTCAAATTGTCGCCACGATTGGACCGCGCACCCAGTCTCCGACGGCCCTGCGGCTTCTCTCCCAGAATGGGATGAATATCGCCCGGCTGAACGGTTCGCAAGCCGATTTGAACTGGCATGCCCGTGTCATCCGCCGGTTAAGAAGGATCGCGCCGGACGTACTCATTCTGTTCGACGTTCCGGGAAAGAAAATCCGGACAGGTCAGCTTGCGCATGAACCGGATCTGGCGCCCGGAGACGCGATTGTGCTGACGTCTGAACCGGGCCATGACGGCCGCGTCAAGGTCTCGGTGACGTTTGAAGATCTGCACTTGTTTGTGAAACCGGGAGAACCCATCTTCGCGACGGACGGCACGATCCAGATGTCTGTCGAAGAAATCCGCGACAGGGACATCTACTGCCGGGTCCGGGTGGGCGGGAAATTACGAAGCCGGAAGGGCGTGCATATTCCTCATTTGACGCCGCGGCTGGAGTTCCTCTCGGATCAGGACCGGCGGCTGATCGCCTTCGCCGCCGAGTCCCCGGTCGATTACCTGGGCCTGAGTTATGTCGAACATTCGCGCGATGTGGAAAGTGTCCGCCGGCTGATTGGAAAGTCCGGCGCGCGGATCGTCTCAAAAATAGAGACCCGCGGCGCGCTCGAACGCCTTCAAGAAATCATGGAGGCCTCGGACATGCTGATGCTCGATCGCGGCGACCTGTCCGCCGAAACCCGGCTGGCCGCCATTGCGCTGGTCCAGAAAGATGTGCTGGTGGAAGCCCGGCGGCTTTCGAAATCGGTCATCATCGCGACGGAAACGCTGCACTCCATGATCAAAAAGCCGTTCCCGACCATCGCCGAGGTGACGGACGTCACGACGGCGGTGCTGGACGGCGCAGGCGCCATCATGCTTTCCGGAGAGACGGCGGTGGGAAGATATCCGCTGGAGAGTGTCATGCACATGCGGCGCATCATCGACGCCGCCCAGGCGCGCCTCTTCCCCGCGGTTGAGAACAGCAGGCGGGTGGAGAGCATTGATTTGCCCGGTACGCCGGGCTGATCGGTTCAGATCAGAGAAACCTCCTCCGGAGAGGGCCGAACAGACGGGATCCAGGCTCGAAATACGAATCTTCGCCCAAGATACAGGGCGTGGAAGACGGACCACATCCGTTTCCAAAAGGCCCGCGGCGGCGGGGCATCCAGACTCGCCATCAAACAGATTCTTTCCATTTTAAACGGGACAACCAGCGCCAGCGGAAAAAGAAGCATCTTTACAAAAAAATTCCGGCTCCACGCCGGCGCCGGATAATTCCATGCCGCGCATTTCCGCGCAAAAATGATCTGGAATCGAATCCGGTCAAATGCCGGCAGGTATTCCTCAAATTTCTGCGAGAGGATGGCCTGGCTGAATCCGCTGACCTGAACCGTGTTTTTTTCATTCCACCAGAGTTTTCCGTTTACAGTGCTTTTGAGAAGAATGTCATTCCACGGGAGATCAAGCCATTCGCATATTTTCTCCAGGGTTTCGCGGGGACGGGTATGCACGTCCTCCAGCCGGACAGCCCGCCAGCGATCCCGAAATTCCGCGGGAACGGGCACCCCGCCCTGGAACGCGGCATGGATAATCTTGAGCGCGCGGCGGGGTTCCGTGTGGATGTTGAAACGACACGCCAGCCTGAAGTGGGAAGCCATCCCCCGCAGGGGATGGCGGACCATTTGTAAAAAATAGGTGTCGGGGAAATCTTCGAGCAATTTCCGAACGGAGGCCGGTTTCGGAATGTGAAGACTGAATTGAATGAGGGGCCGCGTCACCGTGCGGCCGAGCGCGCGAGTGTAGGCTGTGTGAATCCCTTGAAAAAACAATCTTCGCGAAACGCGCGAAGCGCCCAGCAGTTGAGACAGATGCCGTCGAAAGAGGGCTTGATCGACATGCAGACATTCCGAGCGGCTCTCTCCCAGACGTGTCAGATTCAAATAGTCTCCTTCGCCCGGGGGGATCCGTGACGACCGGATTTCCGCCCGGGCGTCAAAAATGACGGCATAGTGGTCCATGAACGCCGGGATGATCTGATCGGCGCTCTCAGAACCGTATTCCTCCCAAAATTCATAAAAATCCATGAGCAGACAGTCCGGCGTACTGAGAATGTTTGGATGGGAATCCAGCAGGCTTGCCATCAATCCGCTGCCGGCGCGCGTATAGGTCAGGATCGCCACGACCCGGGTCGGCATCGCGACCGGCGCGTCATCCATCAGCGGACGCCGGAAAATAAGCGTTCCCAGGACGACACAAACGCCGATACCAGGGTTTCAGGGCCGGCGGCGGCTCCGCAGGGAATCCGAAGATCCGGCTGTCCGAACCGCAATGGGCGGCCGTCCAGACGGCGATACGTCTTCCCGACCGCGGTGAGCAACGCAACACCCCCACAGATGTCCCATTCGGATTTCGGCTCGACGGAAAATGTCAGATGATCCACGCCGGCCGCCACCCGCAACAACTTGTAGGCGATACTTCCCACCGGCTGTGTGAACCCCACCATGTTCAGATACGGCTTGAGAAGACCCTTCTCCGTTTCCGTCCGGCTCACACAAGCATATGCCTCCGCAAGCGCCGCCGCCGGCGCGCGGGGCGTGGGGAGATTCCAAAAACGGGACTCGCCGCCGACTTCGGCCACGGCGCCTTCTCCCGTCACGGGATTCACAATCCCCCCCAGCCGGACCTGCTGTCGGAAAACCAGCCCAACCGAAATGGCGAATTCCGGGACGCGGCGCACAAATTCCTTCGTTCCATCCAGCGGATCAACCACCCAGGCCCAGTCCTTTTTCAGACGGTCCGCGTCAGCCGCGCTTTCTTCGGATATCCACGCCGCGGCCGGAAGGATCCTGAGGAGTTCCTGCTGCAGGAATTGATTTGCCTCGGTATCGGCGCGGGTCAGATAGGAGCCGTCGGCCTTTCTGGAAGAATCCGTCCCCTGCCTGTAAATGCAATGGACGATGTCCGCGGCAGCGCGCAGGATACGCTCCACTTCCGTCAGAGAAACTATCTTGTCCCCACTAGTCGACCGGTATAAACCAGTCTTCGCAAGAACCACATCTTTCATACGCTTCCGTATATTTTCCATCGCTGTGCATCCGCCGTTTCGAATCCAGGCGATCCCAGAGTTCCTGCAACGTGTCGACCTCCATCACATTTCCGATCCGGGTTGATGCGTCCGGGGAAAAGACCCGGTCACATAAAACGATGCTCCCGTCCGTCTTGACAAAAAGCGTCTGGGACAACCGGCGGCAGGCGAAGCGTTTGAGTGGGGTGTAGATGGCAAGCCGCCGGTCCGGATTTTGGCCGGCAAAGGTCGATGCGCCCTGAATGACCAGATGCTCGACGACGTGCCCCTCTTTAAAATATTGAGCCGCACTGGCCCGCTTGGCTTCAAGCAAGGGATTCTTACCGAGTTTCAAGCCAAAGCGGTGGAGCGTCATATGGGACGTCATGAAGGCATCCAGATGATCTACCAGCTCGGATATCATCGTGGTCGCGAGGGCCACGCCCGGCAGCACTCCCGAACCCTTCCCCTGCGCCTGCTTTTGCCTCTTCAATTCCAGCAGTTGATCCAGATTCCTCTTCACCGCCTGAAAATCACCGTTCGGCCGGACCTTCCGGTAATAGGATTCTTCCACGGCATCCAGTGAAATCATGACGGATTGGATGACACCCAGAACGAGTTTCCGCGCGATGTCTTCGGTCAGGCATCGGCCATCCGTGTAGCAGTGAACATTGGGAATTAATGCCCCTCCCTCCTGCGTATGATGGATCAGCTCCAAAAATTCCATGAAATCCGGATGCTGCAGCGGTTCTCCCAATCCGCCCAGATGTATGGCAGGGCAGGAAGCGATATCCCAGGTCACCAGGCTCCACAGCCTGGAGAATACGGGGAAGGGCATATAGGGGGGATACTCTTTCGGGATTTTCCAATGATTTAACGGTGAGTAGATGGGAGGAACATCGTTGACCGCGGAAATTTCAACCCACAGGGAATTCGGTCGACCCACGTTTAAGAAATCACCCGTTTCCAGAAGGCCATGAATCCTGTCCATTCGCAATTCGGAAAGCGGGCAACCCAACCGTTCGGTTATTTTTCGGTAATGATCGATTGTCTTGCCGGAATAGGAGACAAAACAGCTCCTAAACAAGCCGGCGTTAAACGCTTTGCCCAGCGACTTGGAAATTTCCGCCCGGTAAGCGTGGATCAAAACCGAATACCGGTCATTCAGCGTCTGAAGCACCGAATGTAAATTTTCGCCGTCGCAGGATTCGGCGAGATGGATCAAATTGTTCAATCCGGGAATGACCGACCGGTGTAAAAACAACATCGACCAGTCGGGAATGGCTCCACAGACCGCGGATGTGGAATTGGCCCGGACGGCCATCTGCAGACCAAATGTAAACGCCTGCCTGTCAAAAAAGCTGGAATAGGGCGCTGCCAGGCCGACCAGCCACTCCGTTTCTCCAGATTCGAAAGCGGCTTGAAAGAACTTCAACAGCAACGCCGTCTGTCTGGGAATGGAATCACCCATTTCCAAAAGCGTAACCGGCAGTCCAAATTTTTGAATTTCGATTTCGCAGGTCTTTCGCGTCCGCGGTGTGACAGCCGCAAAAATGGATCGGATTTCAGCGCACCTCTGCGCATTCCGAACGGCGGCCAAAAACCGGTGCTCTTCACCAATTGTTTCGAACCATTTCAAATCAAACACAGGGATGATCAGCCCGGCCGACACAGTCATTTCAAGACACATCTGTACGTCCCAGCCTCATGGTTGTCAAGACGGAATGTCGAGGGAGGAGGGAGGTCAGAGGGAGGTTTGACTTGACCGGGACGCCAAGTTAGCGTGGCGGCGATTTTATGACCAGACTTCAATCGAGGGGAATCCCAACCGAAACACGGAAAATCGTTCGCTATTCCTATCTGGACCGGCAGTTTGCCGGGCCGGCGGCGTTGCGAACGTTGTTCGAGGGTGTCGAGAGCGTGGTGAAGTCCGGCCAGTTTACGCTCGGAAAAGAGGTTGAGCGATTCGAGGCGTTTCTGGCGGCCCGGTGCGGCGCGCGGTTTGCCGTCGGCGTGGCCTCCGGAACGGACGCCCTCATTTTGGCGATGCGGGCCTGCGGGATCGGAGATGGCGACGAGGTCATCACCGCGCCGAACAGCTTCATCGCCACCGCCGGCGCCATCGCGCAAACCCGTGCCAGGCCGGTGTTCGTGGATGTGCGGGAAGATTACACCATCGATCCGGCGCAAATCGTTGGCCGCATCACGCCCAGGACACGGGCGATTATCCCGGTTCATCTGACCGGCCTGCCGGCGGATATGGATCCGATTCTGGATATCGCAAACCGGCATCGGCTTCACGTTATCGAGGACGCGTCACAGGCGATCGATGCCGTCTACCGGGGCCGCCCGTCGGGATCTCTGGGAGTCGCGGCGGCCTTCAGCTTCCATCCCCTCAAAAACCTCAATGGATGGGGAGACGGCGGCGCGGTTACCACGAACTCGGAGGAGATCGCGGAGCAGCTGAGATTGTGGAGAAATCACGGCCTCGTCAACCGGGATGAATGCGCTTTTTTTGCCTTGAACTCCCGGCTCGACTCGATTCAGGCCGCGCTCCTCCTCAAGTTGGCCGAAAACATGGATGACGTCACCGAAAAACGAATCCGGAACGCGGCGCTGTATGACCACCTCCTTTCGGACTTGCAGCCCTTCGTCACGATTCCCCCAAGACGCGAGGATGTCCGGCAGGTTTTCCACACTTATGTCCTTCAGGTGAAATTCAGGGAGACCCTCATTCCGTTCCTGTCAGACCGGGGCGTTGAGACCAAAGTTCATTATCCGATCCCGATTCATTTGCAGGAGGCGGCACGGCATCTGGGCTATCGCCGCGGGGATTTCCCGGTATCTGAGCGGCAGGCGGGCGCGATCCTGTCGTTGCCCATTCATCAATATCTGGAGGAAGATGAGATTCGCTACGTGGCGGATCAGATCAGACAGTTTTATTCAAACTGCGCCCTTCCGTCCTAGCGCGGCGCCAGCGCTCAAGAATCTGCCGGCAGGATTCCTCCTTTCCAAAATGCACGCAGACGGCAATGCAGCGTTCCAGCAGAGCGCGGTCGGAATCCCGGTCCGCTTTCGGATAGGACGATAAAAGAACATCCGGCCCCAAATGGCCCCAGTTGCCGCACCAGTTCCACTGAAGTCCATTGGGGAGGGTTCGGACCTCGACGCCCTCTGAAACCAAATGCCGGCGCGCCGATTCCGCTTCCTCCGCAGAGGCCATCTCCAACGTCGCGTAATCGCCGTTGACGGCGGCGAGCGCCGGACGAGGAATGGAGGCGCCCGCATGCGAGAGCAGGATCTCCAGCTCGGTCACAAACTTTTGCCGGGGAGACCTGAGTCTCAAAAATTTCTCCAATTGCACCAGGCCCAGGCATCCCTCCATCTCGCCCATCCGGAAATTAATTCCGGGCATGAGCGGCGGATCGAGGTATTTCGGGAGGCCCGGCCGGTTTTCATGACCCATGTTGCTGTAGGCGTGGGCCGTTTGAAAAAGATCCGGGTCGGCCACGGCCAGCATCCCGCCTTCTCCGGTGGTGATCGTTTTATTGAAATCGAAACTGAAAACAAACGCATGCAGCCGGTCGGCGGCCCAGATTGGAGGAATTTCCGAGCCGAAACATTGGGCCATGTCATGGATCAGCGGAATGTCCCGCCCGGCAAAAAAATCCACGACGTCCGGCGGCGCATGAAACACGCCGAGCATGTGAATCAAACAGGCCGCTTTTGTTTTTCCGGACAAAAGTCGAGGGAGAGCCCGAGAGTCCATGGTATACGGGTCCCGCATTGGAACAAACCTGGGAACAGCGCCCACGTCCAGGACCGCCAGGGCGGCGGCGATATATCCGAAAGCCGGAAGGATCACTTCGTCTCCCGGACCCACGCGGTAGGCCTTGAGAGCGCATTTTAAAGCCGCCGTGCCGGAGCTGACGGCCAGGGTCTGCCGGAATGAATAGGTCTGCCGGATGGCCGCCTCGAAGGATTCCACATAAGACCGCCCGCGCAGTTGGGCCGCATATCGATTGAGCAAGCCCCCCTCCTCAAACAAGCGTTGCAGGCTTTCCATCTCCCGCCGGTCAAACAAATCATATCCGGGCATGGGTTATAAGGAACTCATTTAAAAGTTCACGAAATTTCCGGAATATGACTTTTCAAATTTCTCCCGCAAGGCCGCTCCGCTGAGACCGTACGGCAGAAGGATTTGGTCGTCCGGTTTCAGCGATTCCGGATGGATCACAGGCTTCCCGCGAAATCTTCGGCCAATCTTCGCCGGATTTTCGTCGACAAAAAATTGCATCGTCGGACACAGCTGATCCGCCCACGCCGCATTCAGGGTCGTTCCCAGAACGCCCGTCCGCCCCCTTCGCAGATTGAAGGAAATCCCGTCCTGGGATTTCCTGAGTCTGGAGCTTCGGGGACTGGACATCCCTGTCCGATGGGCATCGGAGACACGTTTCATTTGATCGGCGGCGGAATTCAGATAGGCAAGTGTCCCGTATATGGTGGTATCTTCGCAGACAGGCGCCGGAAGGGCCGCCCCGCGCGGCCGGGCGATCCCAAGGATTTCCCGCGGAAACCATGAAGACAGAATGGGCGACCAATCAAATCCAGCCACGGAAAGTGCGTTGGACAGGATGGTATTCGTAAAATAGGTGTATTGATCGGCAAACAGAATCGCGTAGGGATTTTTCGAAATATCCGGCAATTGGATGAAAACGCGGCCGGAGGGCGCCAGGAGATCCAAAATCCGTCGAAGAGCGGTTCCGATGTCCGGAATACAGATCAGGGAGTGAGACAGGCACACCAGATCAAACACCCCGGTTACGTTTTCCAAAGACCCTGTCCAGAATTGAAATCTTTTTCCGGAAGGGAAAAGCCGCCGGACCGGTTCGTTGACGTCAAACCCATGAAGTTGGGCCGAGGGAAACCTGGATACAAACTCATTCAAAAGCCGGCCGTCAAAACAGCCGATGTCCAGGATCGACGCCGGCTCCCGGTCCATCCCATTGGCAAGAATGTCCGCCTGCAAAAACGATCGCGTGACGGGCCCGCGATATTCCGGGACTTGAACGGTCTGTTCAGTCTGACGGCTTCGGGCATATCGTTTTCCCCGGTACATCCGATCCAACGCCGCCGCCTCATTTTTTCCGTGCTCCGTCTGAAGAAGACGGCAGAGACGGCAGCGGTACAAGCAGGCCGAGGGTCGTATCATCTCAAAATCCATGTGCCGGAAAAATGGATGCGGAACGTGGATCGCATCCAGTTCGGGCCGTCCGCAAAGACTGCAGTTCATCCGGCAACCGCCTTGCGCGCACCCGCCGGTATTCCGGCCTCCAGGAGGTCCGCATTCCGGCGCAGAAATTCGGCGCCAATTCTTGAAGGATGTCCGGCATAGGGACTGGCCGGCGGGAAAAGGGCGTCAAACCGGGCTTGTAAGAGCTCATCCTCCGGAGTCGATACCCAAGTCCCGTCCAGGCGGGCCTTCATTTCCCGCGTGACGGCAAGAATTTCCTCCGCTGAATTTTCGACGAGTTCAATCTCCGCGCGCTCGAAGCTTGCCGTCGTCATCCAGCGGTGACCGCCGCTGGAAAAAATTTCCGGAAAGGTCAGGATGCGGTTCTCCCGGATGCTTCGGTATTTTTTGAGAATGAACAGATCCCGGGCGCTGGAGGCTTTTAACATCAACGGCACCGTATTGATCATGACGTAGGGAATGTTGAAGGCCATGGCCAGGACCAGAAGGCCGGAGGTGCTGCCGATATAAAAACGGCAATTCGCCATGAGATAGACGTCGCCTAAATCCGTCCGATGGCGGGAGGCATAGTCGATCACCCGTGGATGACGACTCGGAATCGGGCGCTCGACCACCGCGCCCATTCTCAGCACAAAAAAGCCCTGATCGGCGAGCCACTCGGCCGCCGGCAGATAATTTTCGATTTGGCCATCGCGGTAGTCATGGTACCGCCAATCCCCCATTCTCGACCGGACCGATCTGCCATCCTCCAAATAGGCGGAATCCCGGGTGTGGATGCAGACAAACGGTGATCCCTCCGGAATCCCCATGGATCTTAATAACGCTTCCCCTTCCCTCTTTTCGGCAGTCGTAAACGTCAGATTCGGCCGTCCATGTGTCCACATTTCCCAGTCGGCTTCCTGATGTTTTTTGAATTCAATCCGTGAAGCCGCGGGAAGAACCCTTGTCGTCAACAATTCGTACAGCCGGAGCGCCGGGAGGCCGCTCCAGATGGACATTTGGCGTTTCAGCATGCCCAGAAGCCGCGGGTTGCAGGACCGCCCGCAAAAAAACAGGGAGATTTGAGGAATGCCCCGGGATGAGTTGATCGAGCTGCGCATCCAGTCTTCCGCATCGAGGACCAGATGCCCCAGTCTCTCCGCGGTGAGCATTCCGACACGAATATCCACCACGGATTGGAGCAGTCTGAAGGAGAATTTAAGCAGAGCAAGCAGAATCCGATCCGGAAAGGAGAGCGCCGCGGCGGGTTTCAAGTCCAAAAGGGTGGGGATGTCTTCAGGCGGTCTGGGACGCCAGGACCGCCGGATCCGGCGCCGACCGGGACTCGATGGATTGTGGGCGAAAGCGTCTGTACATTTTCTTGAAATTACATCTCTGAATAAAACGGCCCAACCCCATGGGCGTATCCGAATACAGGGTGTACTGGGTCTGGATATGTTTTTGCTGTTTGTCATCATGAAAAAAAACGTATTCGATTTCGTTTCCAGGGGCAATCCGGTTGGGGTCAACCCGGTAATCGAGCTGACTGAAGGCCTCAAAATCGTACGTGAACCGGTCAGCGATCCTGTGCCGGGTATTCGTGATGTTCTTTTTTCGATGGACCAAAAATCGAATCAGCTGACCCAGGTATTCCGCCACGGGAGGCGTATAGAGCCCGGCTTCCTCCAGAATGCTCCGGACGGATTTCCGAAGAAGATCCGCGAGGTCGTCGAGTTCCAGATAGAGACAGGCCTTGTGGACCAAAAGCTCGTTGATCCCCATTTCGCCGCCGATGTACCGGTTGATGATCTCCGGCGTCAGAAGACGGGACTCCGCCTGTTCCAATGTTTCATAGAGGTCGTTCTGCGTTTGATTCACAAAACTGTCCAGGACGGAGCGAATTTTAGGGCTGTATAATTCCGGATGGGTTTTCATATAGACCAGGCAGTCAAATACGGACATTCCCAATGTTCGAACCATTTGAAAAACTTCCTCAAAGAGAGCATTGTTGTAAAACGTCTCGATGAAGAGATTCATCACCCGGCAGTCCACATAGTCCGAGAAGGACATTGTGCGGCTTCCGACGATGATCTCCTCGATTTCAGCCACCGGCAGATCCTCGCCCAGGAACCGGTAGATGCCCACGCATCCCGGAATCGTTCGGAATCGGGTGGTTAAACCGAATTGCCGGCGGCACTCCGGCGTGGCCATCTCCGTACCCATGAGCAAAATGGCCTGATACATCCGCAGGCTGTTGACGCGGTTCTCAACGCCGTAGCGGAGTGACTCGAAATGCTTGTCCCGTGTGTCGCCCGGCAGGCCCAGGATGATCTCCGTATACGTCAGCGAATCTCCGCTGAGGCTGTTTCCGTACTCGATAAACCGCGTGAACGCCTCCCGGGAGATGTTCCCGCGCTTGATGGACCTGAGGACGTCCGGGTCGGACGACTGGATGGACGATCCGATCAGCCACGATCCCTTGAGAATCGACGCGGCTTCAATGATCCGTTCCGGCTTGTTTTTTCCGGCCGACCCCTTGACCAGAACCGGCCAGTCATACGTTCGTTGAACGTCGGCGATGGCCTCGCAGGTCTCCCGATCCTCCTTGTACATGCCAAAATTCAGGTCCGTGATGATGATCTCATCGCTTTTCCGGATTTTCCCGGCAATATACCGCAACTCCTCCCGGACGCGGCCGTCCGTAAACCGGCGCACCTGGCCTTTGATGTCCAGGCCGTCCGCGCAAAACGTGCAGGTGAAAGGACACCCGCGGGTGGTTTCGATCATCGGCGCGAGCGGCTGAGTAAAAAAGTGGTCTAGCACCCCCGTCAAATAGGGGGATGGAATCAGATTGACGTCGTGGATCCGCTCGATGGGACCGCTGATCAGGACCCCATCCGAAAGATACGTGGTATTCAGGATTTTCTCGCCGGATTCCTTCAGGCGGCCCGCATCCCGGCCATTCCGTTCCAAGGCCTGGATCAGCGCTACAAATCCAAGTTCCCCTTCAAGCTCGACATAGAAATCAATCGATGGATGGTTTGTCAGGAAATCCGTTTTTTCACCAGGATCGATGGGGAAATTAGGGCCGCCGAAAATCACCGTTAGACGCGGATCCCGGCGTTTCGCGGCCGCGGCCGCCGTCGACGCCAGGCGAAAATTCCAACTGTAGTTGGACATGCCGAGAAAATCGGGCGGATCCTCTCTGAGGGCCTCATCCAGATCGTTTGGAAATTTAAAAAGGCGGACGTCATAGGCCGGCCCCAGCATCTTTCTCGCGTAGGACGCGACAAAACTGACGCCCAGCGGGAACGTCGCCGCACTGATGCCTTGCGCGGTGTGCGTCAAGTCCGCAAAATAAATTTTCCTGGGTACCTCCGCACGAATTCCCATTCCTCGCCCCCGATTTCCAATGCCGGCCCGATGTATACATCATCCTGATTCGGGCCGCAATGCCCGTTCCTCTGTTGACTGCCGTGCCGCCCCATGATTCGATCCGGCCGTGAACTCCGGATCGAATTTCCTAACCGGCAAACCGGAATGAATGAAACAGCACACTCACCTCTCTGATCACCTGCTGATTCTCAAACATCGGTACCCGGACCTGGCCGAGGAGCTGGCCCGCGCCGGGGGGCATCCGGACATTGAATGGATTCACGGCGATGACCGGGGCGGTGGACGCATCAACAATTTTCGGTTATGCGGAAAATACATTCACAGTCCGCGCGATCCCGTCAGGGAAGCGGAGCGGATGGCGCAGGGTGTCCCGCGGCCCGGACGGGCGCCTGCCGCGCACGTTGTATTCGGTATTGGAATGGGATATCTGGCGGAAGCGGTCCTGGGACGCCTGCCGGCCGGCGGCGGGATCATTATGGTTGAACCCGACATACGGATTTTCCGGAGCCTTCTGGAATGCGTCGATCTGCGGGCCCTGCTGGGCGACGCCCGGGTGAAACTGGTCGCGGGTCGGCGGGCGGACGACCTGGCCGTGCAGGCCCTTCGGGAGTTTCATCAGGATGGGCTTGATCTATCCGGCCATATTCAATCATTGTCGTCCTACGCGGACATTTTCTCAGTCGAATTGAACAATCTCCGGGCCGTCGTGGCGCGCCATCTAAATGAGATCGATATCGATGAACGGACCAAATCCGTTTTATGGGACATTTGGAACCGGAATTTGATTGAGAACCTGAAGCCGCTGCTGACGTCCGCGCCGGTCCGTGGATTTCATGGCGCGTTTCAGGATATTCCGGCGGTTCTCGTGGGCGCCGGCCCCAGTCTCGATGACAACATGGATACGCTGGCCCGTCTGCGACCCCGAAGCCTGATCATCGCGGTTGACACCGCACTGGCCACGTTGCTGGCCGCCGGGGTCATCCCGGACGTCATCCTTGCCGTCGATTCCCTGCCCGCCAACGTCAGGGACTTTGAGAACCTTCCGGCGCATGAATCCATCCTGCTGTTTGACAGTTTCTGCCATCCCCTGATCCCTGTCCGGTATCCCGCGCGGCGGCGAATCATGTCAATGACCGGACATCTTCTGACCCAAACGGGCGACCGGGTGGTTGAATTCAAGAATGGCCTTTTGCCCCTGCTCGAACATATCCTGCGGACACATACCGGGTTTCTTCAGAACGGCGGCTCCGTCATCACCGCGGCTTTTGACCTGGCATGGAGAGCCGGATGCCGGCCCATTGGATTGGTCGGCGTGGATCTGTCTTATCCCGGCCGCCTGACCCACAGCCGATCCAGCAACCAGTACCGAAGCATGTTTCCACAGCCGAGCCGTTTTATACCGCCGGAATATCGAGTTTATTCGGACGTATCCGATAAAGCCCGCGTGAAAGTCCAGGCATACTCCGGCGGGCGGGTCGACACGAACCGGGTTCTGCTGATGTATAAACACTGGATGGAAAGTGCCTCCGCCGACACCGGCATTGCCTGCGCGGTCATCGGCAACAGCCGGGGCGCGGTTCTGAAGGGATATCCGCTCATGAGCGTGGAGGAGTTTCTGAACAGGGCCGCTCACGGCCGGATATCTGACCGTAATGACATTGATGACCGACTTGCGCGCTGTGCGGCCGTGGGCCACGATATTGATCGGAACGCGTCGATCCTTCGGTTGCGCCATGTCCGCCGCGAACTCGACAGGCTCGACGATTTTCAGGACTTGCGGGACATCTGCGGCATATCGCTGGACGACATGGCCACGATGGGTTCTTACGATATCGGGATCCGGCTGAAAACGGTACTCCGGATCGAGCCGGAAAGGGACCATGCCGGCCGGCGGCAGCAGGCGGTCCGGGCCGCGCGGACCTTTATCGACCCCTTTCTAGACGCCCTGGAGGCTGCCCTGATCTCATGATCTCATAAGCCGTCCACGACCCCATGACGCGAATCGAATTCTTGACTTGCTATCCACGATCAGGTGCAATGTCCGCCATTCACGCAGTGTGAGAGAGGAGGATGGGATGGGTGGACAGGATCCCGGAGTCAGAGGGTTTGAAATGACGTCCGGCTTGTTAATTCCCGCCATTGATTTGAAGTGGTTTGAGCCGATTGGAGAGGAGAGCCTGTTTGCGGCCGTGGTGAAGAGAGGTGAAAGCTGTGAGGAAATTCGGTCTGTGTATGCGGCGGTGACACCTCAAACCCGGGCGGCCTGTGAAAACGAGATTGGGAAGATCGGCCGTCCGATTACGTTGATCGAAGCAAGTGAATCCACCTCGATCTTCAATATATCTTCCATCCTTAAGCTTTTTCAGTCCGCCATCCAGGTTATGAACACGCCCTGGATGACCGCGCCTCTTCCGCCTTTGTCGACCTTCTTCGATTCGGATGCGTTTAAATTCGCGCTTGAGCAGGCCAGCCGGAACAACCATGTCTGTGTGATCAACGGCGCTTTTACCGGATGGCAGATGGTTCTCATCCATCGTTCACTTCATTCCAAAATGCCGGAATTGATCAGCCTGGCGGAATCCCGGCCAACCATATCTCCGCATGAATTATTCACGTCACTCAATGCTCAGTACGGTCCTGCGGTCACCTCGTATCGCGCGGACATCTCAAAAAAAAGGGGGCGGAAGCCGGACTCCAACTTCCTGAGCAGTGGGCTGCTCGATTTTACATATGGGGGCATGATCAGCGCCTATCGAAAAATCGGCAATATTCTGAAGGAGCCGGTGTCTCACCTGGATGTTTATAAAATCCTGACGCTTCAGGAAACGAGCGATTTTCTGGAAACTCATCGAATCCGATCGCTCTGGCTTGAAGTCTCCGCGGTCAATGATCATCCGGCGATCTACTCTCCTTTAAACCATTGGCGAAAGCCGGATACTCTTCCCCCCTACATGACACCCGAAATCTTTGATCGGATATATACTCTGGCCGGCCGGGAGAGGATACCCCTGCATTTGAGTGGATTGGGCGAGCCATTGCAGAATCCATCCTTTCCGGACATTCTGAATATTGTCAAGCGGGCGGCGGAGCGCCAAGCCCCATGGTCTCCCATCCATATTTATACAGACGGGAGATGTCTGACAGAGGAAATCGCCCGGGAATTGCTGCACCCTTTTGTTTATTCCGTGATGATATCCCTGGACGCGGTGGATCAGGAGCATTACCTCAGAGTCCGTCCGGGCGGTGATTTCCATACCGTCCGGAAGAATATTCATCGCTTCCTGGAACTGAAACGTCATCACCTGCAACACCAGGATACTGCGAACGTCAATCCCGTCGTTGCGCTGACGACCACGTTAATTGCGGAATTGGATGATCACATCGACGAATTCATGTCCTCTTATACGCGCGTCGATCAATACATGGCCCGGCTGGGTAAAAATCCGCCAAATGACATGAAGGTTTCCGCGCGCCGGCAATATTACAGAGAAGGTCATATGGTCGAGCATCTGGTCATTCAGGGGGCATCCACCTACGCCGGACAAACTCCGGACAAACGGCTTGCCGTCTATACTCCTTTAAAACGGTTTATGTGCAGTCGATTGGCACGCAGCGTGTTTATCAAGACGGATGGCAGTATCGTTTTGTGTGACCGGGTATTTGCGCCATCCCCGGATACGAGGATTGCCAACGTCATGGAGGTCACGTCATTTCAAGATATCTGGGATCAAATGGAATCCGGGAGGAGATTGCACCGGGAAGGCCGCTATTCCGAGGTTTACGACCGTTGCGGACAGTGCGAGGATTGGTCCACACCGGTGGATTGACCGCGGACCCTCCCCGCTTTAAATCGGCAGCGGAACGCGGACAGGGGTCTCAGGCATTTCGCGCGGTCCGCAGCCGGTTTTGCAGGCGCATGAAAATGGACTTGAACAGATAATAGAGGGCGATGAACGGAATTAAAATCACGAGGATGGCCGTTTCCGAAATCCACAGAGCTTTGAAGAACGCGTGCTGCAGGACGAATTTTTTCAGGGACATATCCTCGATGGGCCCATCCACCCGCTGGATCAGAATGCGGGGGACTCCGAGGCCCGACAAGAAACGAAGGATATGGAAATATCCATGGCCTTCCGGGTTGTTGAACGGCACATAGGCCTCCAGAAAGGTCTCGGTCGAGAGCCGGGCGCCAAAAGCCGCATTCAGGTCATTGAACGAGAATACGGGCCGGTCGTACGTGAGGACAACGGCGCCGGTTTCCCGGATGAAATCCTGAAATTCCTTTTCCACGCCCGGCTGAAGAATCAAAATCCAATCCACGCCCTCCGCCGGGCGGCGGCGTTCCCGGGCCTCGCGGAGAAGCCTCCGGGAATGATCCAGCGTTCCCGACCGGATGAAGAGGACCGCGGCCTTCATGGGCGGTGGATGTACGTCAATGTTTCAGCCAGAATGGCATCCCAGTCCCGGTCGATCCACCGGATGACTTCTTCCAGGCCCTCATCGAAGGATATTTTCGGTTCCCATCCCAATTCCCGCCGGGCTTTTGAATCATCCAACAGATAGGCCTGGTCCTGTCCGCTCCGCTCGTCCACCGCCGTCGTGGACTCATCGAAGTCATATTCGAGAGCCTCGCAGATTCGGCGAACCACGTCCGAAATGCTCAGGTGGAGATCCGTCGAGAAATGGTGGATTTCCCCGGGATTGCCGCGCTCGATGACCGCTTTAATCCCGGCAACCACGTCCCGGATGTGGACAAACGGCCGGATCATCAAGCCGCCGCCATGCAGTTCAATTTTTTCATCGAGTCGCAGGCGGATGACCGTTCTTGGAATAATCTTGTAGAGTTGCTGCCGCATTCCGTAAACATTGGTCGAGCGAATGATGACGGCCGGAAAGCGGAAATGCCGGATGAGAGTGGCCAGATACATGTCCGCGGCGGCTTTGGAGGCCGCATACGGCGTTGTGGGCCGGAGAGGCTCTGATTCAGAAACAGGCCGGGAGCAATTCCCATAGACTTCGGCGGAGGATATGTGAACGTAGCGCTCCAGATAATCCCTCGATCTCAGCGCATTGGACAATTGGACCACGGCCGAGCAATTGATCCTGTAGTATTCCTCCGGCGTGAGATTGCTCTGAAACACTTCGCTGAGGGCGGCGAAGTTGACGATGATGTCCGGGCGGATCTCGTCCAGCCACGGAATGAACTCGTCCATCCCGGCGGCCAGGTCGCACCTGTGGAAAGAAAAATTCCCGGCGGACCTGCGCTTGTAGGGAAGATACAGATCCGACGGCTCCGGCGACCGGCTGACGCCGATGACCCTGTACCGGGGATCGTCCATGAGGGCGTCGATCAGATGGCTCCCCGAGAAACAGTTGCTCCCCAGGACCACGCAGGTCTTCATCACAATCGCGGCGCGGCTTCAGCCATACACCGGCTGCCAGTCGGCGGCGCGGATTTCCCGCATCCGTCGGACGTTGTAATAGAGGGAATTGTTCAGCGGATCCGTGATGAGGCCTTTTTGCAAGGCCTCGGCGAGGCTCCGAACGGCGTCCCGAATCGTCCGGGAGGCCCGGAATCCGAGGCGCCGGGTCATTTTTTCAGAATTGATGCGGTAGGATCGGCTGTCCATCACCGGAAGGGTTTCGATGGACACATCGTCCGGGCCTGTTTCCGCCCGCACCATTTCGGCAAGATCCGCGACGGTCTGGTTTTCGAATCCCACGTTGAATGTCTCCCCCGCCACTTTGTCGGCCGGCGCTTCCAAGAGAACCCTGTAGGCCTCGATCATGTCCCGAATGTGGATGTTCGGTCTTCGTTGCTCCCCGCCGTGTACGGTGATTTTTTTGGTGATGAGGGCCTGCGCCGCGAGGATGTTGACGATGAGGTCGAGTCTCAGGCGGGGGGCGTAACCGCAGACGGTGGCCGGCCTTAAAATGACAGGAGCGCATTGACCCAGATCGGTGTGGTTCAGGAGGTCCTCGCACATCCATTTGTATTTTGAATAATCCGTCAGCGGCGCGCAGGGGCAATCCTCCCGGACCTCCGGCGCATCGCTTACCCCATAGACGCTGGAGCTTGACGCGTATAGAAACCGCGCCGCGCCGCCGGACACCGTCGCCCGCAAAATCCCGTCGAAGGCGTCATAATTGATGGATTTCCCAAGCTGTGGGTCGAGTTCAAAACTCGGATCGTTCGAGATGCAGGCAAGATGCACGACGGCGTCCATGCCTTTCAATTCCTTTTCCAGGAGGTCCGTGTCCCGGACGTCGCCGCGGATCAATCGGAGGGCCGGGTGGGCGCGGATATCGTCAAAGACCCGCTCCCCATAGAAGAAGAGGTCAATGACGTTGACGGCATATCCGAGGGAGAGCAGATACGGCGTAAGCGCAGAACCCACGTAGCCGGCGCCGCCCAGGATGGCGATTTTTTTCATCGGACGGCCGGGGCCGATTTTTTCCTCCCGGCCGGGGATTTCCCCCGGGCGATGCTCTCCTCCATCATGGCGCCCAGGAGCGCCAGATGGGCGATTTCGACGAGGGCGTAAGAGGCTGAAGGAACATAAAAATTCAAATCTCCGAGGGACCGCAATGGATTGGCCGGCTCAAATCCGGAAAACGTGATGACCGCGCACCCCTTTTTTTTCGCGGCGGCCGTCCCGATGAGAATATTGGGCGATTTGCCGGAACTGCTGATCGCCACGAGAACATCCCCGAGACGGGCGTCGCGGCGGATGGGTTCGGCGAAAACGTTTTCGAATCCGAAATCGTTGGCCATGCAGGTCAGCTGGCTGGGATCGTTAAACCCCAGGGTGTTGAATCCGGCGGCCCTCCAGAAATCGAGCGTCAGATGGCTGGCGATGGCGGCGCTTCCGCCGTTTCCGATGAACATGAGCTTGTGCCCCAGCCGATGGGACTTGCGCAGAAGATCCACGCCAAGCCCCAACCCCTCCGCCAGCGGGATGTCCCGGCCCTGGGAAGTGACGCGGGTGTCCGTCCGGATTTGATCCAGCCGCTTCAAAAATTGGATGGCGGAATCGGGTGTCATGGATGGGGTTATTTCAACAGGGCGGAAATAAATTTGAAAAGATTCGCGGCCCGAATGGGCTCCCGGTTGCAGACCGTCTCGACGGCCAGGGCGCCCACGCAATTCCCGATAAATCCGAGGAGGACGGGATCGAATTCCCTGTAGACGCAGGGAGATGTCACGGCAAAGAGAGCATCACCCGCCCCGGTCCGATCGATGACGCGAGTCGACATCACAGGGACGCGCGCGGCTTCCGGCCGGTTGTTCAGCACGACACATCCCTCCGGCCCCCGGCTCACCGTCAGGTAATGGGCCTTCATTTTCCGTTTCAAATCCATGGCCAGATGGTGGGTCTCCCGGTACCGCGTGCCGGAAGCCAGATGTAATTCCGGTTCGTCGATGCAGACGTAGTCCGCGCGCTCGTATTTGGTCACCGGATTGAAACCATGGTTGGCGCTGTTGGTCTGGGCGTTCACCGCCAAAAATTTTCCAGAGCCGGCCAGCCACCGGCGGAGCCGTTCGGTTAGAAATCCATGGCCGAAATCATTGACGACGATCAAATCCGTCTGGGCCGCCCTTTCCTCAAAAATCGATACCGCGGCCTCCTCAAGCTCAGCCGACATCGGACGGTCATCCAAATACTGGATTTCAAACATTTTCGTCATGAAAGCCGGCTCCACATAGCGGCGTTTGATCACCGTGGGGCGGTTGTCGGTGGTCAGGGTCCGAAGATCCACGCCGGGGTGCATTTTCGACCGCACGAAATCGATGTCTCTCGGGTCCTGGCCGAACGGCGTGACCAGCGTGACGCGTTCGCAAAAATTTGCCAGATGGTTGGCCGTCGCCAGGGCGCCGCCGGCGAAGCGTTCTTCCTGAAGAAATCGCGTCGCGACGATGGTTTCCTTGGGGGATTTCCCGAGCGGGTTGCAGTAGCAATACTCGTCAATGATGGCCTCGCCGACCACCATCACCCTGAGCGCCGACAGGCGTTTCAAATTTTCGATCACGTCATCGGCCGAATGGATTTTTCGAAACTCCCTGAGGAACGTGTCCGTGGCCGGCGGATAGGGGCTGAAGAAGCGGTTGATCAAGTGGCTGGAACTGAAGGTTTCGCCGTCCGTAAACACGATCCGGCCGCCCACCTCCTCGACGGCCCCGGCCTCTTCGGAGATTTTCCCCGTGACGTCCCTGGCCGCATTCGCGTATTCTTTTCCTTTGACGTAAATGTGGGGCTTGAGCCTGCGGATGGTTTCAACGGCCGTGGGCCAGAGATTCAGGGCCACATAGTCGACATACTCCAGGGTCGACAATGTTTCCACCCGCAGTTCCTGCCGGAAAATGGGCCGACCCGGGCCTTTGTTGACGAATGGATCGGGGGTGACCGTGACCACGAGCAGGTCTCCCAGTTTACGGGCGGATTTCAAGTGATGGATATGTCCCGGATGGAGGAGATCAAATACGCCGTGGCAATGGACGATCCGCCGCCCCTGTTCGCGTTCCTCCGTCAGCCGTTCCGTTAATTCTTCCAGAGACAGAATTTTTTCCAGAGTGGATCGCATGGGATTCAGCCGACCTCCGCCATCCGCGGCGACAGACGCTGGAACCATTCCCGAGTGGCCCCGGCTATGGCGTCGGGTGTCCACACCGGCGCGTCCTTCCAGTCCCCCAGATGTTCCAAAAGCCGCCGGACGCCCTCCTCAAAGGGGACGCGCGGTTTCCAACCCAGGGTGTTCTGAATTTTGGAAATGTCGGCGAACGTGCAATCCGGTTCCCCCGGACGCTTGGGAACGAACACCCGCGGCCCTCCGATCAATTGGGCCAGATATCGAATGGAGCAGGTTCCGCCCGAGCCGACGTTGAATACTTCCCCCTGGACGCCGCTTCGGGCGGCGCTGACAAACGCCTCCGCGACGTCCGTCACGTAGATAAAATCACGGGTCTGATTGCCGTCTCCCACAATCGTGAGAGGGTGATTTCGAAGTTTCTGGGCCAGAAACACGCCGAACACCGCGCCGTACGCGCCCGTCGTGCGGGCGCGCGGGCCGAAGACGTTGAAAAGACGGAGAGACACCACACCCAGATGATAGACCCTGCCCCAGTGGAGAACGGCCTGTTCTCCCAGGTATTTGCTGAAGGCATAGGGGTGTTCCGGCCGGAGGGGCGCCGTTTCGGGTGTCGGGAAAATATCCGGGAGACCATACGACGACGAGGATGCGGCATAGACCAGCCTGGAGACACCCTGATTTCTGGCCGCCTCCAGCACCCGGACGGTTCCCGTTACGTTGTGGGTGAAGTAATCGAAGGGTTTTTCGATGGAAGGAATCAAATCGGCCAGGCCGGCCAGATGAAATACCCAGTCCGCGCCCTCAAAGAGGGGTTCCAGAGGTTCGGAGGATGCGACATCCACCTCAAAAAATTTCAAACGGGGGTGAGGTTCCAGATGTTCGAGATTGGACCGGCGCCCGGTGGAGAGATTATCGAGGACCGTTACGTCGACACCCTCCGCCAGAAGCCTCTCCGTTAAATGACTCCCGATAAACCCCATTCCACCCACAACAATGGCTTTAACCAAGATCTCCAAATCCCCCTCTCACTCTCATGGCCGGTAAAAATGTTAGGAGAGGCGGCGGGAACTGTCAAGCGAAGATACGGTCAATGATCCGCCACGCAAAACAGGTTTCCGGTTTCCGTGTATCGGATGTCTCTGACGGAAAACCCAGCCGCTTCAACTTCCCGGATCAGATCCTCCCGGCCGTACTCGCGCTTGTGGTCGTCGTCCCGGAACCGGTCATACCCCAGTTCGTGTTTCAGCTGTGAAATCCAATCGTCCGTGCCGGGCACCAGAATCAGAACCCGGCGGGTGTTCAGGCGGCGAAGAAGTCCCACCGAGTCTTCGACATGTTCCAGAACGTGCGACAGGATGACCCCATCCGCGCGGTCGTCAAACGGCCAGGGACTCGATTCTATCTCCCCCTCGTAAAACTGGATGTTCGGCGCCTGAAAGCGTGTCCGCGCCGTCCGAATATGTTCGGGATTGTGATCCAGCCCGATTCCCCGCCGGATATGGGGGGCAAGCGCATGCAGGATTTTCCCGTGGGCGCACCCAAGATCGATCACTGTGTCCTCCCGGCCGAGCCACGGGCGGAACCAGTCCTCCCTCGGGCTGAACCGGTGTTTGGCGTGGACGCCGCCGCAGTAGGATATCGTGAGATCGCTCCATTCGCGGTAGAGATCGTCCCATTTCCGAATGAGCGAAATCAGCTGATCCCTGACATCCACCTTCATGTCGGCGAGACCGTCACCCCCGCGAAAGCGGGGGTCCAGTCGCCGTATCTGAGGACGCGACAGCCTCTGGATTCCCGCTTTCGCGGGAATGACGAGCGGGACATGTCGGACATTATCTGCTCCCTTAGTAACCGGCGGCCGCGGTGATGGACACGTGGGCGGCATCTTCCAGATGCCGGAGAAAACAGTCCCGGAACATTTTTGAACCGTCCCCATAACATTCCCGGAACCGCTCAAATCCCTCCCGGGCGATTCGCTTGCGCCGGGCGGCGTCCGTCAACAGTTCCCGGACCCGGGTTTCAAGATCCTCCAGACGGTCCGAGACATGGACACAGGTCTCGCCGTCCCGAAACGGAAAATGAGTCTCGACGTGACTGAGATCCTCGCACAAGAGAAGTTTTCCGAAAGAAAGAGCCTGATAGTGGCGCGGACCGAGCTCGCCGATGCCTGAAAAGGCCGGCATGATTTTGGATAAGACTGCCATCGCCGTGAACCGTCCGGACGAAATCGGGCGGCCGAAAAGCTCCGGGTGACGATCAATCCATTCCGCGCTCAACTTGCGCCGCCGCGCATAAATCTCGTCCCACACCAGGGTTTCGCGGCGGGCGCCGCCCTCCTCCAGACCCACGATCGGATGATCGGCGGCCAGACGGACAAGCCGCCCGAGCGTCCGGAACCGGCGCTTGCAAAGCTTCAGGCCTTCGAGACGGTTCAGGCTGTTGAATGCGCCGGCAAAGAAAACGTCAAAGGGTTCGAAAAATCCAGGCAGAGGGTGAATCCGGCGGCCGCAGTAGGCCATGCCGAGATCGAAAGAAAGACGGAACTTGTCGAGCTGTCGGGGGCTGTAGCGCCATTCAGGGTTGGAAATTTTCCGGATTTTTTCCCGGCGATTGAGTCCCCACCGAACGCCAACCTCCCAGTTCATGAGGTCCCGGTCGCGCGGCAGGCCGTGGGCCTTGAGAATAAGGTCAAATTCACCGACGTCGCTGGAGCGGAATTTCGATTGAAGGGTGTCTCCGTGATCCAGCGCCACGACCGGCACCGCGCCGCCACGGGACAGATCCCGGACGAGGGAGCGGATCGCCGGGGCGCCGAATTTCCTGAGACACGCGTTCCAGAACATGTCGTCCACCAGGACGGCGTCCGGGGGGGTGGTGTCATCCCGTGGGAGATCATAGAGCAGGCTGGAATCGAGCGGCGGTGAATCCGAAAGAGGGGCGGGAAGCGAACAGGTATGGGCATTCAGACCGTGGGCCTGAAACTGGCGCAGAAGAATATCATTGTACCAGTGCCGCCCGACCAGACACAGAAATTTCTGAAACATCGTTACTATTCGGCCCTCTCCGTCATTCCCGCGAAAGCGGGAATCCAGTCCGCCCTGCGATAATCTGGATTCCCGCTTTCGCGGGAATGACGATCTGAATCGTTACGAAACATCAGCCGACGCTGACTTCCTCGCGACGCATGGCCTGCTCGAAAACTTCGAGATAGGACCGCGCGGCAAGGTTCATGGAAAGAACAGTCTCCGTGCGTCTGACGGCCCGGACCCAATACTCCGCTTTGCGGGCCAGGACCGACGTGATGGCTTCCGCGAGTTTCAAAGAATCAAGGCGGGCGATCTGAGATTCGTCGTATAGGGGCAGCGGCTCGTATGTCTCTGTCTCTCCGGAATCCAGAACCAGCCCGGCCTCCCCCACAATCTCTTTCGTTCCGCCCATATCCGGGCAGACGACGGGAACGCCGCAGGCCAGAGACTGCACGACAACATTCGGGCACCAGTCCCGCCAGGCGGGATGGACGAAAACGTCCGCGCCGCGCATCCACTCGGACAGTTCCAACTGGGAAATATCCCCCAGCGTCAGCACGTCCGCACCCGGCCGGGGCAATTCACTCAGCCCAGCGGCGGACCCGGCAAGCACAAGGCACGTTTTTCCGTCTCGAAGATGATCAAACGCGGCCAGGAGGTCTCTCAGACGTTTGTGGGGACGCCAGCGGGACGCCGCCAGAAGAACGTGGTCATAGGGGGGGCGGCGGGTCGATCCATCGGGATTGAACACGGCCGGATCCGCGGCGTTGTAAATGATCCGGTGCCGGCCTGGCCGCCCCAGATACCGGCTTGCCATCTCCAGGCTGAATTCGCTCTGAAAAATCACATGGTCAGCCAGGTCGTACACGTCTTTCAATGGCTGATTTTGTTTCCGGTAATTTCCGTTGGCATCAAAAAAAACCCCATCCAGACGCTGCACGACCGAGATGCCCCTCTCGCGGACAGCGTCCAAAAATCCAGCAGGAGCGCCGCCTGGCACAAGCACGACATCCGGCCGGTCATCAAGCCGGTCGGCCACGGTAACCCCAAGCTGAGAGAGCGCACGGATCAGCGCTCCCAAGAATTGACCTGGTCCCCCCTCCTCGGACGGACGAGGCGCCACATACACGCGCATCATCAGGAAGGATTATTTCAAGTCCGCCGGGAAGGGTCAAGACCGCCATGTGCTGCCCGGTCACGCGCCGGATCGGTTCAGGATTTTTTTCACTCTCTGAAAGTCATCGTTCAATTATTGTCAGGAACCTCCGGGCGCTATCTGAGCCTTGTGGATTTTACAACTCCCGCGCAGGGGCGATCAGGCTGTCGAGTCGCTGCCACGGGATCGCGTCGATGTGCGGGGCAAGGGACATCCGGCGTGGGACTCGGCAGACGACATAGGCTTTTTTGGCGGTTGGATGTTCGGCCATGAAAACGTTGAGATACCGGATATCCCTATTCGAGGGCGTGTCGGTCCATTTGACCTCCACCGGGATGAACTTCCCACCCAGATCGATCACCCAGTCGACTTCCGGGCCGTCCGGGTCGCGCCAGAAACGGATCCGGCAGGGGCGGCCGGCGAGCCGCGCGCGGCGGATGAGTTCCAGTCCGACCCACTGCTCGAACCAGCGGCCCAGGGTGTCCCGGGGAGGACGGATGCCCTCACGCGCCGCGACCCGGCGCACGCCGAGGTCGAAGAAAAGATATTTCTGGGCCTTGACCAGTTTCTTGCGCGTCCGGCTTGCCGTCAGCGGTTCAACCCGCTCGGCGATCAGGCAGTCCTCGAGGATCTGATAATATCCCTGGATCGTCGTATGGGCGACGCCGACTTCCTGAGACAATTTTAGGAAATTGACCGTGAGTCCCGATTCCGCTGCCGCCAATTCCAAGAATCGGCCAAATGAGCCGAGGTTCCGCACCGCCGCCTCCGCCCGGATCTCCTCCTCGAGGTAGATGGTGACATAGGATTCCAGATCCGTTTCGATCAAATGCCTGTCTTTCCGGCCGCAGATCGCCGGCAGAGCGCCAAACAGCAGGCTGTCCATCAGCAACCGATCCGGCATCTCATCCAGAACCAGGGGATCAAGCCGCAAGGGCACGACCCGGCCAGGGAGCAGGTTGATCCGGTCGCCCCGCCGAAGTTTTCGCGCGGACGATCCGGTGAGGATGAATACGGCGCGCCGGCGGTCGATCAGGTCCTGGACGGCGTCCATCAACGCGGGAACTTTCTGGACCTCGTCAATTGTCACCAGCGGCCGGCCGGATCGCCCCTTTCGGATCGATTCGACTTCTCCGGTAAGCCGGCCCGGGTCCCGTTCGTAAAGCTGCCGCACGTCGGGCCGGACGAGCGACACGCGGAGGTCTGCGTTGAGCCGTTCCACCAGCGTGGTCTTCCCCGTCTGCCGCGGCCCCAACAGCAGGACGCTCCGGCCTCTTCGGACCGCCTCCTTCAGCCGTCTCTCCTGCCGCCGTTCGATATAGCGCATGGACTAAATATTCTCCGAAATTTTAGTCTTTGTCAATAGGCCGGCGATTCAGTCCCGGGCGATTCAGTCCCGGGAATTATTTCGGCGCGAACCCCCGATTGATCCAGTCCGTCGATTATGAGATGCTCCGCGCATGGTTGGAAAGGGAAAATCTCTTCTGTATCGAAGAGAAATTTGCCGGCTGTGCGACAGCCGGGATGTCGGACGGGTTGTTGAACTCGCGCCCGTGCCTCTTGCGGAGAAATATACCGAGTTGGAATCGGAGGGGGACTCCGCCGTATACCCGATCGACTTGTACATGTGCGGCGCTTGCGGGCACGTGCAGCTGCTCGACGTCGTCGATTCCGGCGCGCTGTGGGATGATTACACGTATCGCTCCGGGCAGGCCGGACTGATGGTGGATCACTTCCAGGAGGCGGCCGATGCGGTCGTCCGACGGCACCGGCCGGACCCCCGGCGGCTGGTCATTGACATCGGCAGCAACGACGGCAGTCTCCTGCGGCCCTTCAAGCAAAAAGGATACCCTGTGCTCGGCGTGGATCCGGCGAAGGACATCGCGCGGGCGGCAACCGAATCGGGCATTGAAACGATTCCGAGTGTTTTGACGCCGGACCTGGCGCGGGACATCCGGAAAAGACATGGACCCGCGGCTGTCGTCACCGCGTTCAATGTGTTCGCGCACGCCGACGACATGGGCGGCATGGCCGATAGCATCCAGCGCCTGCTCGGGCCGGACGGCGTGTTTGTTTTCGAAGTCCAGTATCTTCTCGATATCCTGGACCGGATGCTGGTGGGGACCATTTTCCATGAGCACATGTCCCACCATTCGCTGAAACCCATGGCCCGGTTTCTGGACCGGCATGGTCTGGAACTGATCGACGTTGAGAGGAATCACATCCAACACGGATCCATTGTCGGAACGGCCCAGCTGAAGGGCGGACCAAGACCGGTCCGGCCGGCTGTCGGAGAACTGTTGGCCCTGGAGGAGCGGAGGAAGCTCGACCGGCCGGAAACGGTGAAACAATTCGGGGTGAGGCTTGAACGGATGAGACAGGTCTTCGCCGGGCTCATGACTGACTGGGACCGGCGGGGCGCGGTGGCGGCCGGATATGGCGCGGCGCGCAGCGGCCCCACCCTGATCGCCCAATTCGGCCTGAAAAACGCGATCCGGTATATTCTCGATGATCACCCGCAAAAGGTGAACAAGTTTTCTCCGGGCGACCGCATCCCCGTGGTGCCGACGGAAGAACTGTACCGGCGAACCCCGGATTATACTGTCATCCTGGCATGGGTCCACGCCCGGAAAATCATCGGCGAGAACCGCAGGTACCTCGAAGACGGCGGATCGTTCGTGGTTTGCTGTCCGGACGTCCGGGTCGTCGGCGCGGGAGAAAAGCTGTCCGTTTGAGCGGAAAACTCAAGATCGGCATGGTCGGCGCCGGCTTCATCGGCCAACTGGCGCACTTGATGAACTATGTAGAAATCGAGGACTGCCAAGTCACAGCCCTCGCGGAATTCCGGCCGGAACTGCGCCGGCGGGTCGCCGGGCGGTTTGGCATTCCCCACACCTACGCCGGGCATCTCGACCTCCTGAGCGATGGACGGGTCGATGCGGTCGTGGTCGTCACGCCGCGGCCGTATCTTGCGCCCATCGTCCTGGATTGCATCGCGGCGGGCAAACCGGTCCTCTCGGAAAAACCGATGGCCGGGACGGCGGCGCAGGGCGGGCGCCTGGTGGCGGCGGCGCGTGAAAAAGGAGTTCATTACTCGGTCGGCTATATGAGACGGCATGATGAGGGCGTGCAGGCCGCAAAAAAAATCCTCGATGAATTCCTATCCTCCGGTTCCGTAGGACCTGTGATCTACGCCCGGGCCCATTGCTTCAGGGGGGAATCCTACTGCAACTTGGACGGTCATGTGGTGACGGACGAAAAAACGGACTATCCGGACAGCGGCTGGCCGATGTTCCCGGAATGGCTTCCGGAAAAATGGCGGGATGCCTACACCGATCACGTCAATACCTATTCGCACACGCTGAATCTCCTGCGTTATTTATTGGGCCGGACCCCGCGGATCGAGCATGTCCATGTGACCCGCCAAAATGCCCGCGTCGCCCTGCTGGACTTCGGGGAATTTTCAGCCGCCTTTGAAACCGGCCGCGGGTCCAGCCGGGAATGGGACGAAGTCATAGAAATATTCTTCGAGGCCGGACGATTGACAATCAAAACGCCGCCCGCCCTTCTCCGGAATGTTCCGGCGACGGTGGAAGTCTACAGAGCGGGTCTTGTCCAGGAGGTGATCCGTCCTCAAGTCTCCTGGAGCTGGTCCTTTCGCCGGCAGGCCGAGGCGTTTGTGAAGGACGTTCGGGAAGGCCGGGACGCCATCAGTTCCGGCGACGACGCGCTGGAGGATCTGCGGCTATTTGAAGAAATGTGGCGGCGGAACCTGGGCCTTTGATCGCGTGATCAAGACGGCGGTCATCGGCGCGGATGGATATCTGGGCCGTCGCCTGTGGAACATGTATCGAAAGGAATATCCCGATTGCGTCGGCACTGTTTTCTCAAATCCCCGCGGCGGCCTTGTCAAATTCGACCTTCATCATCCGGATATTTGTCCCCTGCGTCTTGAGGAAACCGGGCACAGGGCGGTCTTCATTTGCGCCGCCAAATCGGGCGTGACGGATTGCGAAGACGGCCCCGAGGCATCTTATTCTGTGAACGTGACGGGCACTTTGGACGTCATCCGGCAGGTGGGCCGGACGTCCATGCAGGTGATTTTCCCGTCTTCCGACTACGTCTTCGATGGCCGCGGCGGCCGCTATGACGACGGGCACCCGACCGCGCCGGAAACGGAATATGGCCGTCAGAAGGCGGCGGTGGAGCGGGCATTGCCCTCCTTGTCGAAAAATTTCCTGGTACTCCGGTTGAGCAAGATCTTCGGCACAACCCGGGGGGACGGCACCCTCCTGGACGAAATGGCGGCCGGCCTGGCGGCGGGATTGAACATCACCGCCGCCCCGGACCAGTATTTCTGCCCCCTGCATGTGGATGATTTTCTGAAAGCGGCGGACGCCGTCCAGGTCCGGCAACTGACCGGCGTGATGAATGTCGCCGGCCGGGAGCGCCTCTCCCGATACGACCTTGCGATACGGCTGGCCGGGAAGATGAACGTGGACTCCGCCCGGGTACGGCCCGTCCGCCTTCATGACATCCCCTCGATGAAGGGCCGACCCCGGGATACCAGCATGGTCTGCTCCCGACTAACGAGCGAAGCGGGGTTTTCGGAAATTACTCCTTTATCGGAGTCCATTCGAAAGGTCGCGGAAAACTGGAAAGAGGGACCGCCTATTCAAAAAAGATGAACGAATGATCCCCCGTGTATCCGGTTTGTTTGAACCACCAGTCCCAGTCCTCCGGAGAAAAAAAACTGCGGCACGTCAATTGCCAATACAGGAGATTGACCTTCTCCGCTTCATTCCGGAATGATTCCACAACCAGATATTTGTGCTTCCGGCCAACCCGCTCGATCTCCCGGAGCGCGCGATCCAGCCTGCGGCATTCGAGGTTGTGCAGGGTGTTGATGGAAATCACCAGGTCGAAAGAATGGTCTTCAAATGGAAGCTCGCCCGCGTCGGCCGGCCGTAAAAACGGACGGACTTCCTCTTTGGCGTTTTCGATGCCGTATTGCGATATGTCAATTCCCTGTACGGCCAGACCGGGAACGGCCTGCGTCAGATCGTAAAGCAGAAACGCCTTGCCGCATCCGACGTCCAGCACGGTGTCGCCCGCCTTCAGGCCATAGTGTTTGGCCAGCGCGTCAGCCACCGAACGCCAGCGTCCGTCATAAAAATATCCGCCGTAACCAAACTTGCGGTCTCCGTCCCAGTATTCCCTTCCGAATTTTCGCGCGATCGCGGACGCTTCCGCCTTGGAATATTCATTCACCCGGCCGACATAATCGCGTTGGGTCCGCCGATGCAATGCCGAGATAAAATCAATATAGGCCATTTATGTGGCCTCGGCCATTTCCGGGCTCAAACTCCGGACCGCTTCACGGGCTTTGGATAATTGTTCCTCCAGCAGGGATTCCGCCCGGAGGTCCATGGCGAATTGCCTGCGGTGGCGCCCGATGGGCAGGAAATCATTGAGCAAAATACAGCACCACTTGAACCGGTGGACGGGCAGCAGGATGTTCATCCGTTCAACCTGACGCTCCGGCTCGGGCAAATCCCCGGCCACAGCGAGGGAAAATTCCCGGAAGTACCGCATCGGCGCCGGGACCTCCGGCTGGCCGAAAAAATCGCACACCAGTTTGGCCGGGTCGTCCCAGCCGGCGTATTCAAAGTCGATGAACGCGAGCCTGCCGTCCTCCATCACCAGCGCGTTATGGAAACCGAAATCCGACGGTGAAAGACGCCGGAAGGGGGGCGGCAGAGATTCGTCCGGGTCCGACTCGAATCTGGACATCCGGCGCCGGACGCCGTCAAGAATCTCCTCCCAGGCTTTTCGAAGGCCGGTCCGGATGAAGTCCAAAGCGGCGCGATGGATGGCATCCGGCGCATCCATGTCGAGGAGACGCTCGATCCGGCGGCCGCCGCATCTCAGATGCTCCGCGGTCGTGAAACAGGATTCCGAGGCCCGCGGCATGGCGAGAGCGGCAGGGGTATTTATATTCTGATTCAGCTCCCTGTAAAACCGGATGGCCGCTTCCACGTGGCTGTCGCTGATTTCGGCCGGAAACAGTTTTCGACCCGGAACGAATTCATACAAACCCAGATGATTTTCCATGTCGGACGCCAAAGGTCTGGGCAGAGACCGGATGCCGCTCTCCCACGCAAAACTGGAAAAGGCGTATTCCACGCCAAGCCTGTCCCGGGGGTCGTCGGGGTGATGGAAATAGGCTTTCAAGAGGTAACGGCCGGATGGATGATCCAGCCGGAAAACCCGGTTGTTCGTCCCGCCCTCCAGCGCTTCCAGGGATACATCGCCCGGTTTGCCGAGGTTGATCATCAGACGCCGCGCGGATTGCAGGAGGCGGTCCGAGATCGGCGCCGGTTCTGAATCCAGAAGCATCGAAGTGATTTCGTCCCAGGACGCCGCCCGGCGGACAGGGAAGTCCAGTCCCCGAAGCTCCAGACTCAGGAAATCCCAGGACGGGATTTCCTTCAATCTGCGAAGGGGGCGGATTCGGGGGTCCGCGGGATGGTTCCCGTTCGGATCGAACAAAATGCGATCTATTCCGGCGGGAAATTCCTCCATCGTCAGAAACTCGATTAAATCGTCGACGAAATGCGTGCATCCGATTTCCAACATCCGACGGATCTTGGCCTCTTTGGTCAACTCAAAAAAAACCCGCTCGCGAAGCAACCCAATCCGGCGAGGATCGAAAAATCCGAACTCGTCGAGAAATTCTCCGGCCGCCGCGTGCAGATCGTATGCCGGGCCGCTGAACGGGTGGAGGGTCCGATGACTGATGATATAAACTTGGATATTCGACGCGCGGCACCGTTGAAAAAAGTCGAGCGCTCCCGGAAACGGGGCGGCCCGGCGCATGCAGGCTCCGTAGACATGCCCCTGCATCTCGATCCAGTCATTCTCCCGGCCGGTTGACCGCAAATAATCGCGCACGCCTTGTTTGGATGCCGGCACGGTGGTTGGGATCAACCCACGCTCCAGGGCAACCTGGTGAAAAATCCTGTCGTAGCAAACCACCGTGTTGTCAAAATCAACGCCGATGATCATGGCAGACCCATGTCGATCAGCGGTCGGATCACCAGGCCGGCCTCCAAATCGGCGATCGCCTGATTGATTTGCCGGAGCGCATAGCTTTTTGAGATAAGCGAGTCGGGATTCAGGCGACCGTCCCGGATGACCCGGGCGTATCGCGGAAAATCCCGGTCCGGATCGTTGTCTCCGCCCCATGTCCCGAGGATTCGTTTGCCCAGATTGAACTGCAGCGGGTCCAATTCCATTTTTTCTCCAAAGGGCGCGTTGCCCACGATGACGGCCGTGCCTCCCCGGGGCCGAACCGCGTCGAGAGCCAGTCCCATCACTTCGGGACGGCCGCTGGCCTCTATGGCGAAATCCAGTCCGCCCGGTGAGATGGCCGACAGGTCATGCCGAACGTCGGACTGACCCGCATGGATGACATGCGTCGCGCCCAGCTTCACGGCCCATTCGAGTTTGGCCGCATTCACGTCCACGGCAATCACGGGCGAACACCCGGCGATTTTCGCCGCGGCGACGGAGCAAAGGCCGATGCCGCCGGCGCCGAACACGGCGAGAGATTGGCCGGGCCGGGGCCGGGCGGTGTTCCAGACAGCGCCCATTCCAGTCGGGATCGCGCACCCAAGGAGCGCGGCCGGCCGGAGGTCCACACCTTCCGGCAGCGGCGTCAGACGGTTTTCGCTGATGACGGAATAGGTTCCAAAGGTCGTAATCGCGCCGGCGTTGACAGGGTTCGATCCCAGACGGTACAGGCTTCCCGGGACGTCGGCTCCGGAACCTTTTATCCACGACAAAATCACACGGTCACCTTCTTTGACCTTGCTCACGCCGGGACCCGCGGTGTGCACGATTCCACTGCCTTCGTGTCCCAGACAATGAGGCAGAAACCGGTCCACCCCGCGATGCCCGCGGCACTCGAGCGCCTGGGTATGGCATACCCCGCTGAACGCAACCTGAACGAGCGCCTGCCCGGGTTTGAGGTCCGGGATGTCCAAATCGAGAAGCTCCAGCGGCCTTCCGGTTTCAACCAGCACCGCCGATACGGTCTTCATGGACAAGTCCGCCCAAGGGTGGCCAGCGTTTTTTCGGCAATTCCCATCGGCGTTAATCCGAAACACGCGCGGGCATGTCCCTGCCCGCCGGCCTCGTATAGAAATCTATCGTCCGTTCCGACCCGGCACAACCGGGCGGATTGAGGAGGTTGATCGGAAAGCCATTCGGCGATGCCGCCGCCCAATCCTCCCGAACGGCTGTGTTCCTCGACCGTTGTGACAACCTTGAATCGGCCAAAGGCCTCGCGCAGGAACGGTTCATCCAGGGGCTTGATTGTATGAAAACTGACGACTTCGGCCGAAATCCCGTGACCCGACAGCAGGTCCGCCGCTTCCATCGCCGTCGGCAGCATCACGCCCGTACTGAGGATGCACACATCCCTGCCCGGCCGAATCACAATCGCCCGGCCGATGGAAAACGAAATGGCGGCGGTTGAATGGACGGCCGGCTCGCCTTTTTTACCGAGACGAATATACGTCGGCCGGGCAAGACGGTAGGCGGCTTGAATCGCATGGCGGACTTCAACGGCGTCCCCCGGACAGACCACATGCATATTCGGCAGCATCCTCAACATCGCCGTTTCCTCGCAGGAGTGATGCGTGGCGTTCAGGGAGGCATACGAAAATCCGGCGCCCACTCCGACCAAAATAACCGGCAGATTGTGATAGCAAATATCGACACGGATCTGCTCGATACACCGGGTGGTGATGAAGGGCGCGATCGTGTACACGACCGGCCGCAGGCCGCAAAGGCTCAGCCCGGCTGACACGCCGATCATGTTGGCTTCCGCAACTCCGCAATTATAAAACCGGCCCGCGTACGCGTTCTTGTAGGCGTCAAACAACCGATTGCCGATGTCGCCGCTGAGCAAAACCAGATCCCGGGCTGACTGGGCCAATTTCACGACTTCGTCGGCGAACGCGTTTCTCACGCCGGCCCCAGCTCCCGTTCGGCCGCGCGGAGGTCGTCTTCCTTCGCGATCCGGTAATGCCAGTCGTTGTTGTCTTCCATGAATGAAATGCCCTTCCCCTTGACGGTATGGGCGACCAACGCGGTGGGCTTTCCGGACTTTCCAGGAACGCTTCTCATGATTTCGATCAGCGCGCCGATGTCGTGACCGTCGACGTCCACGGCGTCCCAGCCAAAGGACTCCCATTTTTCCCGGAGGGGACGCAGGGACATGATCTCGTCCGACCGGCCTGTGGCCTGCCACTTGTTGTAGTCGATGATGGCGATCAGATTGTCGAGACGATGGGCCGGGGCGAACAGCGCCGCCTCCCACACCGTTCCCTCATTGCATTCACCGTCGCTCATGCAGACAAAAACACGGTAGGGATGGCCGTTCAGACGGGCCGCCAGAGCCATGCCGCAGCCGATGGAAAGTCCGTGCCCCAGGGATCCGGACGCGCACTCGATCCCGGGGGCGCATCCGGGGCTGGGATGCTCCGGCAACTTGCCGCCGGCGCGATTGTACTGATCCAGATAATCCATCGAATAAAATCCGCGGTAGGCCAGCGCCGCGTAGATGACGGTCGCCGCATGGCCTTTGCTGAGGATGAACCGGTCCCGACCCGGATCGTCAGGCCGGGCCGGGTCTATCTTCATCGCGCCCCAATAGGCCGCGACCAGGATGTCCACGCACGAAAGTGCGGATCCCAGATGGGGGGTCTTTGCGATACACGACATTTCCACCAACTTCAGGCGGATTCGACGGGCCATCTGTTTCAGATCGTCCATCTACAGCCTCACGTGAAACCGGCGGGCCCAGACCTGAAACGAAAAAATGGGAAATATCTTTCGCGAAGCCAGCACAGCGGGGTCGTCTTTTCCGGTTTTTAGGATTCCCTCAAAATCGAACAGGCCGGACGTTTCGGCGCAGTAATTCTCCGACAGCGTCTCCCGGAACCGCTCGGCCAGCCGGGAGGACATCCACATGCCGACGGGCGCCTTCCAGCCCGTCTTGCGTTTTTGAATGACGTAATCCGGCAGAATCCCGGAGTAGACGGCGCGGAGCGGCGTTTTCAAGGCATGGCCGTTCGAATTCAATTTGTCCCCCGATGGGGTCCGATCCGCCCAGGCTGAGAGTGTCCGGTCGGCGAACGGGAAACGGGACTCCATCCCGAAATGCATGCCGATCTTGTCCGACCGAAGAAACGCCTCGTCCGACAGCCAGAAACGCCGGTCGATGGCCATGAGCGCGTTTTCGGTGTCGGATGAAAGCCCATCGATGAACGCGCCCGACCAGGACTGCAGGTAGTCCCGCAGGCGGGTTTCGGCTCTCTGAAATCGGAAAAATCTTCGGTCCACGTCGAATCCGAACCGCGCGAAATCCAGCCATCGCCCAATTGGCTGCGCGGCATGCCCAAGTTTCCGGGACTCGAGATACTTGGGATAGCCTCCAAACAATTCATCTCCGCCTTCTCCTGAGAGCGTCACAACGACATCCCGGGCGGCTGCCTCCGCGAGGAGGTAATACGCCGCGAGCGAATTATTGTGCCGGGGTTCCTCGACCGCGTCGACCACGTCGTCGATCGCGCGCGCGTAATCCGATTCGGTGACCAGAATTTCCGTGTGACGAATCCCGTACTCCCCGGCCAGCCGCCGGGCCGCATCCGAATCCTCGTTGAAATAACTTTCCGCTCCTTCAAACCGCGTCGAGTATGTCCTCACTTCCGTTTTCTTGAGCCGCGCGATTTCGTATAGAAGTACCGTCGAGTCCAGTCCCCCGCTGAGATACAGGCCCACGGACCGGCGGCCCATCAGGTGTCTCGAAACGGCCGCGCTGATCAATCCGCGAAGCTCATGCGGATCAAACGGCCTGGAATCCGCATGATCCTCCGAAAAATCCATCCACCGGGATTTGACTTGACCGTCGGCCAGGCTGACTTCGATGATTTCCCCAGGACAAACCTTGAAGATCCCTTCGATCAGGGTCCTTGGGCCGGGAACATATCCGATGTCGAGAAAGATGTCGAGCGCTTCCATATCCAGCCGCGCCGGGACCGGATGGCGGAGAATACCGCGGATTTCCGACGAAAAAATAAACTTGCCGGCGGACCGGTAATAATACAGAGGCCGCATGCCGGCCGGGTCGCGCGACAGGATCAGCCGGCCGCCGGGCTTGTCATAATAGGCGATTGAAAACATCCCATTCACTTTCCGCAGGAACGACTCGCCCTCCATCTCCAATCCGGCAAACAGAACTTCCGTGTCGCCATCCGTCGAGAACCGCCGGCCCCGGCGACGCAGGTCTTCCCGCAGGTCGACGTAATTATAGACCTCTCCATTATAAACCATCGCATGATCGCCCGCCGGAGATTTGACCGGCTGAGTGGCCTGCTCCGGAGATTCGGTGATCGCGAGAAGATTATGCCCGATGGAAATCCGGTCGTCGCAAAAAACACCCCGCCCGTCCGGCCCGCGGTAGGCGGTCGAATCGACCATCCGATCAATAAGCTTCTCATCCCGGAAGTTAAACCCGTGAATCCCGCACACGACTGTTGGCCCCCTCTATCTGGTCTTGAAAACAAACCGACTCTAACTTATTTTGCAGGGGTTTTTCCAACTTCTCCCCGACCCGCCCTTCGGTCGGGGAGGCTGGGAGGGGGGGACATGTCCGATTTGAATTCTACACCACACGGAATGCCTGACACGCTCGTCAGCGTGCTTCTGCCTGTCTGGAACGGGGGGCGGTTTCTTCGATCTTCCCTCGAGTCTCTCAGACGGCAATCCTTCCGGAAGTTCGAGGTCGTCGCCGTGGATGACGGCTCGACGGACGGTTCGCACGCTCTGCTGACGAGGAACTGGGGATTCCCGATCACCCTGATCCGGCACCGCCGGCGGCAGGGCATCACGATTTCTCTGCGGGAGGCGGCCTGCGCCGCGGTCGGGCAGATCCTCGCCCGGCAGGACGCGGATGATCTCTCCCATCCGGACCGGCTGGCCCGGCAGGTTCGCCTATTGAGAAAACAAACCGATCTGGTCCTCGTCGGATGCGATTTTGAAACCATCGATGAACAGGGAGATCGCCTGTCCCTTGAACGGCTGCCGCGTCAGCCGGAGAACATCGCAAGCGCGCTGGCCTGGCGGAATGTTTTCGCTCACGGCAGTATCCTGATGCGGCGGTGGGCTTATGAAAAAATCGGCGGCTACGATCCCCGGATGCGCTTCAGCCAGGATCTTGACCTGTACGTCCGGCTGGCCGAAACCGGAAAACTCGGGGCGGTCCCGGGATGTCTGTATCAGTGGCGAAAAAACCCGAAGGGCGTGAATGGCCGGCTCCGGGACTTGCAGAGCGCCTACGCGTCCTATCTGTGGGCCGGCAAACCCCATCACCGCCTTCAATTCATCCGGGCCAGGCGCCGCGCATGGCAATACCATTTTCTGGGCATGACCCGTCTGAAAGAGGGTGACGAGAGCGGCGCGATGGACAGTTTGAGGGAAGCCCGGCGGCGAGCGCCCGAAAATATCCTGACAACCTATTTGCTGGCCTCCCTCTGCCGCCGCCGGGGAAGACTCCCGGAGGCCCGGACTCTTTTTGGAGGGCTTGCCCGGAAGGGTCCGACAGATCTTCGGCCGGGTGCGCTTCATCATCTGAGGGAAATCGAAAAAGCCCGCGCCCAATGAAAATATATCTTTCGAAAAATCCGGAACCGATGGGCGGCGGCGTCAACAGCTTCGCGCGAAACTTCGCCAGGTGGATCCGATCCGAGGGGTTTCGGACGGTCACCGATATCGAGCAGGCCGACCGCGCCATCGTGTTTGCCCATATGGAGGATCCGGACCGGCTGGCCCTGGCCCGCAAGCGTGGAGTCCGGATCGTGCATCGGCTGGACGAGGATTTTGAGCAGAACGATTCGCCTCACAGGGTCCGGAAACACGAGAAAATCGTCCAGCTCAACAAACTGGCCCACATCACCGTCTTTCAGAGCCGGTTCGTTAAAAAAAATGTGTATCCCCACGTCCGGCCCCGCGCCTACCGCATCATTCACAACGGCGCGGACAGACGACTGTTCCGCCCCGCCGAAAAACCTGGGCCATGGGTTGGACATGTCACGTGGAGCGCGGCGCCCAAGAAACGCCTGGACCTGCTCGCCGGCATCATCGCCCGGCATCCGGAAGAAAAGTTTTTGCTGGTGGGAAGACACTCTACCGGCGAGATAGATTTTTCAAAGTTCCCGAACGTCAAACTGCTCGGGCCTCAGCCTCACGCCCGGATGCCGGCCCTCTACAGAAAAATGAAACTGCTTGTCATACCCTCGGAACGAGACCCCTGCCCGAACGCGGTCGTCGAAGCGATCCTCAGCGGCGTTCCGGTCTGCCACCTCAAATCCGGCGGCGTTCCGGAAATCGTCAAAACCTGCGGCGTGGAACTGTCACGCTTCGACCACATCGTCAAAAATCCGAATCCCTACCGCCGCCGCTGTTTCAAACGGCGCGACCTCGACTTCGCCCGGATCGGCCGCCGTTACCTGACCGCCTGATACAATTGAACTCCTCCCCCCTTGAGGGGGAGGTTGGGAGGGGGGGAGAGATGAATTTGAATACACTGCCGTCAATCGTTACTCCGTTTCTTTGAATCCTTTCTGCCTGACGTGCAGATTTTTTTGGAACATCTCCGGTTCCGATGCGTAGAGGTTGGATATCTCCCTTAAGCCAAAGTCCGGATTCACAGGAAGGAGCCTCTCAAAAATCCGTCGGACAACGTCCAAGTCCTCGGGGGTATCCACTGTCAGACGGACTTTTCCCCGCGTGAGGCTGTACAGATGGTCCCGAACGTCCAGAGCGCCCGTGCGAAACCGGCCCGGGGTGTCGTAAAAGTATGGAGTGACATGCTCGCGTTGGTAGGTTTCCTTCGCCTCCCGGTGTGCCCGCTCCAGCGCCGCCCTCGTGAAAATTTCGGCGCCGATGCCCAGGGGGCAATCGGCGGTGCCCGCATAATCCACGGAAAGATCCATGAACCCGGCCACGGCCGCGTCGAGCAGAGCCGGGTCAAGAAGCGGGTTGTCTCCGGTGAGCCGGATAACAACTTCGGCACCGGCCGCCGCGGCCGCTCCATGAAACCGGGCCAGCACGTCCTGTAGAGACCCGCGGTAGACCCGGCACAGCCCGCGCGCCCGCGATTCCAGAGGATCGTCCGACGGCTCATCCGGGATCGCCAGCACCGTCTCGTCAATCCGGCGGCAACGTTTCATCCGATCGATGATCCATTCCGTCAGAGGCTTCCCGGCAATATCGACCAGCGCTTTTCCGGGCAGGCGGGTCGAAGTCATGCGGCTTTGCAAGATCGCGACGACTTTCATAAGGCTCAATTCTCAATGTTCAAGGCTCAATTTTCAAGTTGCCGCGTAACGATTCGGATCGAAGGTCTAGAACAGCGGACTGGTCTCTCGGATTTCCTGCAGGAGCCATTTGTCTCCGGCTTTTTCGAGCCGGAAGAGCGCGACGCCAGTGGCGGTTTCCTCCGCGCCCGTCGCGTAGACGCGCCAGCGGCGCTGCCAGCGGAAGGTGATTTCGAGGACGTTGTCGCCGGGGACGAAGCTCGACGCCCACACGCCCTCGTATTTGATCGCGTCCACGCGGTCGAACGTCGCGCGGGCTTGATTCTCGAAGGCGATGCGGTCGGCTTTGAAATTCTTACTGACCAACAGCATGAATTTGAGGATGTCTTCTTCCGCGTAAATGTTCAGTATCTCTTTCACGGCGCCTTCCGCCGCCTCCCGTGCCGCCACCACCTCCGGCGCCGGGCCGCCCCACTTCAGGTTCGCGTCGGCGCGCCACACGGCCTCCCGGTAGTTCTGCGTCGTTACTTCCTCCTCCGTCTTGTTCGACGTGTAGGACAGCGTGAAGTTCCCGTCCTCCTGAATAAATTTCTGCACCACGTACGCGCATTTCCAGTTCATCGTCCGGAGATCACTGCTCGCCGCGTAGTTGTCCGTCAGGTTCAGATTGTAGTCGACATCGAGGCGCTCGTCGTCGTTCACCTTCGTCTGCGTGCTCACGCCGTACTGCCGCTGGTGCGACCGGCCCGCCACGTCGATGCTTTTGTCCCGTGTGCGCGCGGCATTCAGCGTCAGGTCGGTCGAGAACGGCTTCTGCGGATACATCGGCGTCTTCCACGCGATTTCCTTGAGACCGTACGTGAACCCGTTGCTCGCGTTTCGCCGGTCGCCCGTCGCCGCCGTCTTCTCCTGCGTGATCTGGTAACGGTAGAACGTCGACAGCGTGTGCCGCCCGCTCGACGTGGAGAGCTGATAGTTCTGATTGTTGATCGCGCTCTTCGTCGAGTTGTCGCTCGCCTTACTGATGTTCTGCCCGAATGCGGTCGAGACGTTGGCATTCTTCTGGAAATTCTGCCACAGCTCAAGCGTCCCCCTCACGCTGCCCTCTCCCCCAAGGGGGAGAGGGTTACTGCCGTTAGCCCCCTCTCCCTCTTTAGAGGGAGAGGGTTGGGGTGAGGGTGTAATTTTTTTCTTCTGAAACGGCTTGAAACTGAAATTGAAATTGTGCACCGTTGACGTCGTCCGTCGCGCGATCTGGTTCTCCAGATTGTTCCGGCTCGAATTGCCGCTGTACGACATCGTCACGTCCGGCAGGTTGCCGTACAGCTTCATCCCGCTGTTCAGACCCAGCGTCACGCGCCGCGCGTCCGGCGAACCGCCGCCGCTGGTCGAGCGAAAGTCCGGGTCGACCTCCTCGAACGACGTCGTCATGCTCGTCGCATCGAATCCCAACCGTGGTTTGGCGCGGTACGCGCCGTTCAGCTTGTACGCCGACCCATGAATGACGTCCGCCAAACTCGCCTGCGTGTTCGGATCCGTCTTCGAATAGGCCCACTCGGCTTGCACCGTCGCGTCGTCTCCGAATTTGAAACTCGCGTCCGCCGACACCACCTGGTTCTCCACCGCGTTCGCCGGCCGCGCGCTCGTGTCCTTGATGCTGTCCACGATGTCTTTCGTCTTTACGTAGCTTAATCCCAGCTTCTGCAATTCGTCCCAGCCCTCGACTTTGAGGTCAGCAAGCCGCGCGCCGCCGACCAGCCGCTCGAACGACGTGCCTTCGATGTGCCGGTTCGGACGCGCGAGATATATCTGCATCTCTTTGAACATGTTTTTGCCGCCGAGCTGTTTCGTCAGGTGCGCGCCGACATTCGCGCTGGATGAAAGCGAGTACGATGTGAAAGACCCGCTCACGTTGCCGAGACGCAGGGTGTAATCCTCCGGACGCGAGAACGTGCCGTACAGTCCCTGCAACCGCCACCGTTTCTTCGCGTCGACCTGCCGGTCCTCCGTCGACCGGACGCTCGAGTTCGCCTCAAATTCCCCTCCGCGGAACATCGCGTAGCGTTTCTTGCCCTTGAGCGTGAACAGCTCCTGATGGTGCGCGCCTTCCTTGAGGAACGACCGCGTTTTGTTGCCCTGAATCGTGTTGTGGTACCCGGAAACCGCAAGGTCCAGATTGAACTCGTCAAAATGCGCCGCCCATGTGTTCGGATCGACCACGTTCAGCACGCCCTTCGCCGCGCGGCTCGCGTCGTTGTCCGACTCTAGGACTTTTTTCACTTCCTCGCCGGCCGCGCTCACGACGGTTTTGATGCCTTCGCCCGGGTACATGATCGAGAGGGCCTCGGCTCGAT
>JACQOF010000103.1 GCA_016202645.1 bacterium | reverse complement strand
ACGGAGTTCACCCCGTGCTGGATTCCCGCTTTCGCGGGAATGACAGACACGGGACGGGCATGACGACCTGAACTGTTACCATGGAACCCGAACAGGAACAGCCGAAATTTTTCATGCTCGACGAAGGCACGGAGGACTTCTACGATTTCCCGGACAACTGGGACGCGGACGATGAGGAGGAGGCCGCGCCGGAGGAGATCGACGTCGATCTCCGGAAAATCGTCATCCTGGACTCCACGACGTTCCACCGGAACATCCTGAAAAAACAGCTCGAAGGCGCCGGATTCAAGATCGCCGCGGAGGGATCTGCGGCGGCGGAGGTCCGGGGAATTTTGACGGAGGGCAAAATCCGGTTTGTGGCCGTCGACATCGACTCGACCGACGGCGGCGGCGTCAAAGTCATCCAGCTCGTCCGGTCCTTCAATGACCGGCTCGTCCTCATCCTGACCAGCGCGCGCCTTGGCGCCGACCAGCTCAAACAGATCGCGACGGACACCGGCTATTTTCTGGCCAAGCCCTTCCAAAAACCGAACGTCGAGGCGGTGATGAAGAGCGCCTACGAGGCGGAACTCTCAAAGAAAAAAGCGGCGGCGCCGAAACCGGCGGGTTAACCGGTCAGTTCGAACTCCAGTCCTCCGGCGCCGACCCGGTCAGGGCGACGTCCAAATCCGTGATTTCCATCCAGGTCACCGCGCTGTTGTCCTTGACGTCGAGTTCCTTTCCGATCACCATGCCCGTGAGCGTGCTTTTCTGGAGGGTCAGCTTTTCGTTGTAAACGTAATAAATCGTCCGGTAGGCGGTGCTTTCGTCCAAGGTCGAATCTTTTTTGGAAATCAGGAGCGGCCCGAGGTTCCCGAGTCCGATGGTCGATTTTTCGATGTCCATTTCCTTTTCCGCAAACAGCGTGTACTTGCCCTTTAATTCCGACTCGTCGATGGTGACTTCCTTCTTCACATACACCGGCCCCGTCAGCGTCACCTTCGCGCCATTCTTGATCTTCAGTTCTCCCGTGATATACAGCGGCCCGAGCGTCACCGTCGCGCCGTCGATGGTGTAATCCCCAACGTACGTCCCGCCCGCCTGGGCTTCGGTCAAATAGTGCGCGTCGGTCTGGAGGCTGGGAAACGGGATGGCCGGGAGAACCGGCGGGTAGTTCTGGGCATTTTTGGTTCCGGAAACGGCGGATCCTCCCGAGAGCGTGATGTCCCTCTGGGCCTCGGCGTCGCCGGTGACAAGACTGCCGCTCTTGAGGTCCATGTCCTTTCCGGAATAGACGTTCCCGTCGCAGGTGGACTTGTCAATCTCCATATCCTTCGAAATCGACGAGCAGACCTTGTCGAAACCCGACAGATAAACGCTGACTTTCCGGTGAACGGCGGCCCCGATGAAACTTCCCGCCGGAAGATACCCGTCCGAGATCACCCGGGTCCGGCCGGTGCTCGTGTCGATCGTCACCGTATAAAATCCCCCCTCGAAGACCTTGTTCGAAAACCCGGCGGTCCAGGAGGGCGTGTCGCTCAGGATGTTCAAAGCGTCGTCCAGGCCGGCCTCCGCCACGCCGAGGGCGAGCGCGCGGGAGGCGTTGTATCGCGTGAGCTTCAGGCGTTTTTCGATGAGGACCGACAAGCCGGTCGCGATGATCAGGAATGCGGCGAGAAACGCCACAACAATCGCCAGGGTCGAGCCAGGAGAGCGCCTCACGTCTTGTTCCGGAGATGCACCGGCAGGACCACCTTCAGCGTCCGGGCCGGGGTGTTGTCCGCTTCGATTTCGAGATCCACGAGAACCGCGTTGATGAGGGCGGTGTCGGCGGTCTCCTCAAAAATGGTCCCGGTGTTTCCATAATATTTGAAGGACATTCCCTTCACGTTTTTCGTGAGGGTCATCACGGCGCCGGTCGTCAGATTCTTCCAGATGAGGTCCTTGCCCGAAAGCGAGTACTCGAGGGTTGTGTCTGCGACCAGCACCGTCAGGCGGTTGGTCTCGACTTTCACCACGTTCCGCCCCATCCGCGTCTGGGTCACAATCCCCCGCAGATGCGGCCAGCCCAAAAGTCCGTCATCGACGCCGTCGACCAGTTCGTCCATGTCGGTGATGAAGGCGGCCGAGGCGTTGCCCGATAGAAAAATCTGGCCGTAGGCCATGAGAAGAATTCCACTGACGGCAACGGCGGCGAGGAGTTCCACAAGCGTCATGCCGCGGGACGCGGCCCTAGGCATTTTGCGCGAACAACTGGCTGATCCTCAAAATTTCCACGCCGTCTTTTTGCACCACCACCACCGCGCGCTTGCGTTCGGTCGGCGCCGCGGACGGAGCGTTGGATTCGTCGATGAAGTCGACCGTGACGGAGCGCGACCAGCCCGCATACCCGGCGAGGGGGGCGCCGTCCGGATACTGGACGGCAAGTTCCGTGAAAGCGTTGAAATCGTCGACGTCGTCGAAGTCGCCCTTGTCGGAGGCGCTTTCCCCGCCGTCCGGGCCGAGACTCGGCGAGATACTGCCATCCGTCTCTTCGTCCCAGCGGCGGGCCGAGATTTCCTCCATGAGGCCGGTTGCGAGATAGCCGGCAATCGACATATCCCTTGATTTTCGGACGGATTTGTTGGCCGTGGCGTAATACACGCTGAGAAACACGGCAATCATGCCGACGATGACGGCGGTGATCGTCGCTTCAATCAGAGTCACCCCCGCTTCCGCCCTCAAGCGAACTCCGTCATGCTCAGGATCGGCAGGAGCATCCCGGCGACGACAACTCCGACAATGACGCCCATGCCCAGGATGAGAAGCGGTTCCAGGGAGACAAAAAATTCCCGGAGGGCGGTGTCAACGTCCTTCTCATAAAACTCGTTGACCTTGTTCAAACTGGCCGGCAGGCGCCCGCTCATCTCGCCCGTCGCGACCATGTTGCCGACCAGCGGCGGGAAATAGGGACTGCTTTTGATTTTCTCCGAAAGGCCCATCCCGTTCTTCACGTTTTCGTAGACCGCATCGATCTCCCGCGCGATCACCAGGTTGCCCGTCACCTCCCGGGCCACGCGCAGGGCCTGGAGAATGGGGACGCCATTGTCCAGCATCGTCGCCAGCGTGGCCACGAAGCGGGAGATGGCGATTTTCTGAAGGAGGGTCCCGAGATAGGGCAGTTTGAGAAGCGCCCGGTCCAGGGCCTCGTTCTCGCCGCGGGTCCGCAGGAGGCGCCTGACATACCAGACACCGCCGGCCAGGGCGGCCAGGCAGACGTACCACAACCGGGTCAACAGGTCTGATATGCCGACGAGGACCCGCGTGACGAGGGGCAGACGGTCCAGCGGGATGCCGAGGGCGTCGATGAAGGTCGGGAGGATGAAAATCGTCACGAAAAAAAGGCAGCCCATCGCCGCGAGGAAAATAATGCAGGGATAGATCATATAGGTCCGGATCTTCTTCGTGAAATCGTCCTGCTTCTCCAGATAGTCGGCCAGCTTCGTCATGGTCTCCGCCAGAGTTCCCGAGTGCTCCCCGCCGACGATGAGGTTGACGTAGAGCGTCGGGAAGGAATCGGAACACGCTTTGAGCGAGGCGGAAAAACTGAAGCCTTTCGTGATGTTCGCGGCGATGTTCGCGTAGAGGGCCTTGACGTTGGGCGTGGTGGCCTGGACGGAGATGAAGTGAAGAGCGTCCAGGAGAGTGATGCCGCTGTTCAGGCTGATTTCGAGCTGGCGGGTGGCCATGAGCAGTTCCGAGGTGGTGATCCGGACTTTTTCCGGCGCCGGCGCCTTCACTTCCAAGCCCTCCGCGTCCTGGGCCGTGGGGCGGTAGGTGGGCATGGTCAGTTGGAGAGGACGACCCGGAGCAGTTCCTCGGGAGACGTCTCGCCCTTCAGGACTTTGGCGATGCCGTTTTCGAACATGGTCCGGTATCCGATTTTCCGGGCCGCGGCGAGAATATCCGTGTCGGACGCCCGCGCTAAAATCAGGTCCTGAATTTCTTTTTCGATTACGAGAAGCTCAAACACCCCCATCCGCCGGCGGTATCCGGTCTTCGAGCACTTGTCACAGCCGACGGGATGAAAAAATTCGTAGGGGCCGCCTTCCGGCCGCAGTCCGAGACGCAAAAGAATCTGTTCGTCCGGGACGAAGGACTTCCGGCAGTACACGCAGAGCAGGCGCACAAGACGCTGGGCCAGGATTCCGCGGAGCGCGGACGTCAGAAGGAACGGCTCGATGTCCATGTCCAAAAGCCGCGAGATCGCGCCGGGGGCGTTGTTGGTGTGGAGGGTGGAAAAAACGAGATGGCCCGTAAGCGCGGCCTGGATGGAAATCTTGGCGGTCTCGAGATCGCGGATCTCGCCGACGAGCAGGACGTCCGGGTCCTGCCGGAGAAGGGACCGGAGGCCCGTGGCAAACGTCATGCCGATGGCGGAGTTGAGGGAGATCTGGTTGATGCCGTTGATCTGGTATTCGACGGGATCTTCCAGCGTGGAAAAATTCATCGAGTCGTCCCGAATGGTCTCCAGGGCCGCATACAGCGTGGTGGTCTTGCCGGACCCGGTCGGGCCGGTGACGAGAATGATGCCGTTGGGGCTGTTGATGCAGGCTTGGAACCGGCTCAGGACGTCGGGCGGCATGCCGATCTTGTCGATCGTCTGGGATTTTTCCTCCTTGTCCAGGATGCGCATCACGACTTTTTCGCCGGTCACGAGCGGGAGCGTCGATACCCGCAGGTCCACCTGGCGGTCCGACAGCTTCAGCCGGATGCGGCCGTCCTGGGGTTTGCGCATTTCGGAAATGTCGAGTTTTGAGATGATCTTGATTCGAGACACGATGACCGGCGCGAGTTTCTTCGGGATCGACATCGCTTCGCTCAGGACGCCGTCCAGGCGGTACCGGACGGAAACCTTGTCCATCCGCGGTTCGATATGGATGTCCGAGGCCCTCTTGTTGATCGCGCCCAGCATGATCTGGTTCACGAGCCGGATGACGGGCGCGTCGTCGATGACGTCGGCGGCGGCCGGCCCGGCGTCGCCGGGCGCGGTCACTTCGAAACTCGTGTACTCCTTCTCCTCCGCGCCGGCGCCCGCGACCTCGACTTCACGGCTGGCCTGGGAGATGGTCGTGTCGATGCTCTGCTCGGATTCCCCGCGGTGGAGTTTCTGGATCGCCGCCTGGATGGCGGCGCGGGTCGTGACGACCGGCTGGACGGTCAGCGCCGTCTGGCGCGCGGTCTGGTCCATGGCGACGAGGTCGTAGGGGTTGGTCATGGCGAGCATGAGGTTGCCGTCCTCGCGGAAAAGCGGTACGACGTTGTATTGACGGCAGAATTTTTCGGAGAGATAGGAGGCGCTGTCGTCTGACAAAAAGGGCACGAGATCCTCGAAATACGGGATCTGGTCTTTCATGCCGATGCCCTTGATCATCTGGGCCTCGGTCGCAAATCCCATCCGGATCAGAACGTCCCCCAGATTTCCGGACGACGGCCCCGACAGGCTCATCGCCTCCTGCGCCTGCGCCAGCTGGTCGGAGGTGATGATGCCGACTTCGACGAGGACCTGGCCGAGACGGTCGGGCGGGCTCATGGGTTGAAGAGCTTTCCGAGTTTTTCGCGGAGGGCGTCGGCCTTGAAGGGCTTCACGACGTAATCGGCGGCGCCGAGCTGGATGGCGCCGTCGACGTATTCCGGTTTTTCGTAGCCGGACATGACGATGACCGGCACCGGCGCGGTCTCGGCGTCGGCCTTGAGCTCCTGCAGGATCTGGTAGCCATCCTTGTTCGGCAGGGCCAGATCGAGGAGAATCACCCCAGGCGATTCCCGCTTCACCAGATTGACCAAGTCCACCCCGTCGGCCGCGGTCACGACTTCGTAACCGTCCTTCTTCAGGAGAAACTGCGTCATCTTGGTCATGTTCACGTCGTCGTCACAGATGAGAATTTTATGGCCCATGAAGTTCCGCCCCCTGCATATCATAAAAGGGATGTAATAACCACGAATGAACACGAATAGACACGAATAGAGTCATAAAATCAGGCGCTCCCAATTGATGGCCACAAAAGGCACAAAAGTCACAAAATGAGTTTCTTAAATTGGATTTTCGACGCGCCGAAGTTGATCAGCAGGGCGTGCCGCTGCCCGGAGGCGCGTATATATCCGAGCACTTGGGCAATGTGTTCATCCGCCAAGGTCTTGCAAGCTTTCAATTCGACGATCAGCGCATCCGCCACGAACAAGTCGGCGAAGTAGTCGCCCAGTATCTCGCCGTCTTCATCCTGAACCCTAAGCGGGCGCTGCTGCTCAACCTTCAGTCCCTTTTTCCGAAACCGCCGCGCCAATCCGTTCTCGTACACCTTCTCCAAATGACCATGCCGCAAGAACGTATGAAGTTCAAAGGCCGTCTGCCGCACGATGTCGCACAACTTCAATATCTCCTCTTCATTCATTCTGTGCCTTTTGTGCCTTTTGTGGCAAATAACGCCGTGTCTTGGTCGTGGGCTTCAAATAGATAAGCATCTAAAAATAATTCGTGTCCATTCGTGGTTCCTTCCTATTCATAAACAATCCGCACCCGGTCCATGTAGTCCGACAGCTCCCGCGCGCTCTTCCGGATCGTGTCGACGTCGCCCCGCTTGGCGCCTTCCTCGATGAGTTTTCCCAAATCCGTGACGGGATCGAAACCAAACGCCCCGCCGGACCCTTTCAGCTTGTGGCCCCGCTTCTGGATGGAGGCGACATCGGACGTTTCAAGCTCCCGAACAATCTCCTTCAGGTGGTCCCGGGTCTCGAGGACAAACTGATCGACAAAATCCTTCAGCTCCCCGTCCACGCGGACCTGGATGCCGGCGTCGCCAGGATGCACCCCCTCTCCCCCTTCAGGGGGGGAGGGCGGAGTGAGGGGGGCGAGCGACGTTCGTCCTTCGGAAACCCCCCTCCCAGCCTCCCCCTCAAGGGGGGAGGAGGTTTTTCTGCCGTACTCCCGGATCAAGCCCATGAATTTTTCCTTCTTGATGGGCTTGGTCGCATGCGCGTTACATCCCGCCGCCATCGATTTGTCGATGTCATCCTTCAACGCGTCGGCCGAAAGGGCGATGATCGGGGTCGGCGCGGCGCCGGCGGATGATTGCCACGCCCGGATTTCCCGCGTGGCGGTGAAGCCGTCCATGACGGGCATCTGGAGATCCATGAAGATGAGGTCGTAGGATGCGCCCGATTTGATCTTGTCGAGCGCGACGGCGCCGTTCTCGGCGAAGTCGAGGACATGCGGCGTTTTCTGGAGGTACGCGCGGACTACCACTCGGTTCTGTTCATAGTCCTCCACCACCAGAATCCGGTTCGGCGGAAGGTCCGAGTCTGCCCCGGCGCGTCGCTTCGCGAGAGACGCGCGGTCCATGCGCTTGAAATCCGGCGCGGCGGGAAGCGGGACTGTGAACTTGAAGGACGTGCCCTTGCCGACTTCGCTCTCGGCCCAGATCCACCCGCCCATGAGCAGGACCAGTTGTTTGCAGATGGAAAGACCCAGTCCCGTGCCGCCGTATTTCCGGGTATGGCTCGTGTCGGCCTGGGTGAACCTCTCGAAAACCGTGGCGCACTTCTCCGGCGGAATGCCGATGCCCGTGTCGGTCACGGAAATCAGGTACGTATCCGGGGCCGCGCCGACGTCCCGGCTGATGCTTAAGGTTACCCCGCCCCGCTCGGTGAACTTGATGGCGTTGCCGATCAAGTTGATGAATATCTGCCGCAGGCGCGTCGGGTCGCCTTTCAGACCCTCCGGAACGTCCGGGGAAACCGCGCAGGTCAGGCCGATATTTTTGCTCCGGGACCGGATCGACAGCATCTCGACCGTCTGCTCGGCCAGGTCCCGGATGTCGAAGTCCACCGTTTCCAGTTCAAGCCGGCCCGCTTCGATTTTCGAGATGTCGAGGATGTCGTTGATGAGGGTGAGGAGGGCGTCCCCGGCGCCGGTCATGGTCTTGACGTATTTTTCCTGCTCGGGCGTGAGGTCGGTTTCGAGGAGCGTGTCGCCCATGCCGATGATCGCGTTCATGGGCGTGCGGATCTCGTGGCTCATCCGCGCCAGAAAATCCGATTTTTCGCGGCTCGCCGACTCGGCGGCCGACTGCGCGCGCTTCAGTTCCTCCTCGACGAACTTGCGGTCGGTGATGTCCCGCGCGAAGACGCACATGTATTCGAGGCCGTCGTAATCGAGAAAATTGGCGAGGACTTCAAGCGGAAGCATCGATCCCGAGGGGGTCAGCGTGGAGGTCTCGTAGGTGAGGGACCGGGCCGCGCGGAGTTCCTCCCAGAAGGCGGGCCACTTGCCCGCGGGATGGAGAAGATCGATATCGAAGAAGGACATCCGCAGGAGTTCCTCGCGAGTCTGGCCCAGGGCGATGCCGGCCGCGTCGTTCACGTAGATGATCTTGGCGTCCGACATGACCCAGAAGACCGGGTCGGTTGTGGTGTCGACGGAGAATTTCGTGAAGCGGAGGGATTTCTGCGAGGATCGCCGGTCCGTGATGTCCTGGACGGTGGCGATCAGCACGGCGCCAGGGACGGCGCCGTCCCTGCCCTCCGCGGAGCCATGGACGGAGGAGCCGCCGGCGGGGACGGTGTCTCTATACGGAAAGAGATCGATCGTGCCCCAGAATAACTCGCCGCTCGTCCGGACGAAGGAAACTTCGAGCTGAAGATTCTCCGTTTCTCCGGCGAATAGCCGCTTCAGGCCGTCGGCGACGGACGCTTCGTGGTCCCGGTGAACGCATTCGCCGATCGGCATCTCGAGAAGTTCCCCGGCGGACATGCCGAGCATGTCGCGGAAGGCGCGGTTGCTGTCGATGATCCGGCCGGACTCGCCCAGCACCACAACGCCCCAGCTCGACCGCTCAAACAGCGCCCGATGCCAGCTCTCCCGCGGATCCCCCGATTCCCCGGACTCGAAAAGCTCAAAAGGCTCCAAGCAGCTCTGTCACCGCCCGGTCAACCCGGCCGGACATTTCCTTGATCTTTTTGTACGAGACGCTGATGAGAGGCTTGTAGTCCTCGACGATCTGCCCGATGTTGACTTCCCGCGAAACACCCATGAGCCCCGGCTGGGCGCCCAGAACGGCGGCCGCGAGGTTGACAACCTTGGCCTCCGGCAAAACGCCCGACATCTGCTGAACGTGGATGCGCGGCTGGTAGGCCAGCATGGCGGCCTGGACGACGGCGACCGGAAGCTGCCAGAGGCTGAGAAGGTACGAGCCGATGTCGGAAACGTCGCATCCCATAATACCCAGTTCACTTTCAAAGGAAGACTTGCCGCTCCGGACAAGGGCCTCGATTTTCCGGCTTTCCATCGGGAAATGCTCGAGGAGAATCAACACCCCGATGTTGTGCAAAAATCCCGCCAGGAAATATTCGTCGGATTCGGCGTGGCCCAGGATTACCGCGAGTTCCTTGGACCATTGCGCCACGCGGACGGAATGCTCCCAGAAGGCGGAAAAGCGGTCGCGCGGGATGTTTTTGAAATTGTCGAGAAGCGCGGCCGACAGAACGAGCTGGCGCAGTTTTTTGACGCCGATCACGGTCACGGCTTTCGAGACGGACGTGACCTCGGACTTGAGACCGTGGAAGGCGGAGTTGGACAGCCGGAGCAGCATGGCCGTGAGGCCGACGTCGCGGTTGATGACGGCGGCGACTTTGGCGAGATCCACGTTCGGGTCGTTCAGCATTTGCATCAGGTTCGCCACCGTGTCCGGCATGGGCGTGACGACGGTGATTTTTTTGAGCACGTCGCGGATGGATTTCGACACCCGCTCGTGAAGATCCCCGCGGCGGACTTCGATGCCCGCTTCGAGACTCTCCTCGAGGAATCCCTTGAGAAGCGCAAACAGGGTCTGGGGCGCGATCAGGCCGTCGAGGATCAGGCACTGGCAGAACCCGAAGAAGTCGTTTTGCTGAAGTTCAAGACAGCGACGGACCTCGTCGGCCTGCATCACGCCGAGTTCCAGGGCGATCTCTCCGAATTTTTTGTCCAGCGCCTCCCGCTGAATCCAGAGGATCTTGTTGATTTCCTCGGGCGCGATGAATCCCTCCAGAAGCGCGATACGGCCCATTCTCAGATCGATCCGGCCGACCTGCTCATACGCCCGGCGGGCTGCGGGCTCGCCGATGATCTGGTTTTCGGAAAGATGCCGGATGAAGGCGTCGACCTGGCCGCGGATTTCGGTCTGGGTATTCTTGTCCGCGGGACTCATACCGCGAACCAGCGAAGGAGCTCGTCCACCGTGCGATCCACGCTGTCCCGCATGTCCGTGACCTGCCGGGCGTCGATCTTCAGGACGAACTGGTATTCCTGGACGACGCGGCTGATGCGCAGACCCTCGCCGAAGGCGTTCGCCGATTCGTCGCAGGCGGAGATCGCCGCCGCCATGTTGACGACTTTGGCCTCCATCGAAATGTCCATCATCTGCATGATCTGCCCCCGGGGATGGCGGTGAAGCATGGCGGCCTGGACGACATGGGCCGGAAGCTGCCAGAGGCTGAGAAGATAGGACCCGATGTCCGGCGAGTCGCACCCCATGGCCTTGATCTCGGCCTCTCCGCGCGGCCGGCCCTCCCGGACCAGGCCCTCGATCTGCCGAACCTCCGTCGGAAAATGCTGGTACAGGATGAGGTCTCCGATGTTGTGGAGAAACCCGGCCAGAAAAAACTCGTCGATCTCGGATTGGCCCGCGAACCGCGACAGCTCCTTGCTCCACTGCGCCACCCGCATCGAGCGTTCCCAGAATTCGGCGAGACTGGATCCGGGCAGATTTTTGAAATTGTCCATGAGCGCGGCCGAGAGGATGAGCTGGCGGAGTTTCTTGGTGCCGATGACCGTCACGGCCTTCGACACCGTCTTGACCTCCGACTTCACGCCGTAAAAGGCCGAGTTGGCAAGCCGGAGCAACATGGCCGTGAGGCCGACGTCGAATCCGATGACCTTCGCGACCTCCCGGAGGTCGACTTCCGGGTCGTTCAGCATGTGCATGATCCGGACGACGGTGCCGGGCATGGGCGACACCACGGTGATTTTTTTCAGGGCATCGCGGATCGACTTGGTCACGCGGACTTTCTGCGCCGTGCGGCGGCGCTCCATTTCCTGCTCAAGCCCCCGCTCCAGAAATCCCTTGAGAAGCGCAAAAAGGGTCTGGGGCGCGATGGTGCCGTCGAGGACCAGGGACTGACAGAAGGCGAACAATTCGTCCTGCTGAAGCTCCAGGGCGCGGCGGATCTCATCCTCCGTCATGATCCCCAGTTCCAGCGCCACTTCGCCGAATTTTTTGTCCGCCGCCTCCCGCTGGATCCACAAAATCTTGTTGATCTCCTCGGGAGTGACGAACCCCTCCAAGAGCGCGATCCGGCCGAACCGGAGGTCGACCCGGCCGATCTGCTCGAAGGCTCTCTTGGCCGATGTCTCGTCGATGATTTCGTTCTGGCAAAGATAAGCGATGAAATCCTCGACGCGGGGCTTGTCAGCTTTCACGTTTTCCATGACGACTCAGGACGACGGCTTGGCCGACACGGCCTGCGCGTCGGTCTCAAAGTATTTTTCGAGAAACCGCTGGACGTTGCCGAGATAGCGTTTCATGTCGGTCGGGCAGAGGGCGATCTCGCCGCCGCAGTTGACGACGGTGTCCTTCACGTCGGAGAGATAGCCGATGCCGCTGGCGGAAATCGCCGGGACTTTTTCCAGATTGAGCAGAAACCGAATCGGCATGAGCCCCGTCAGGGCCCGGACGAGCTCCACCATGTTCTTGCCGGCATCCGTCGTGATGTCCGAATCGATGTCCAGCGTGATCGCGGATCCGTCGTAGTGGAAAAAATATTTGAGATGCTCGAACGCGGGCGCCATCTGCCGGAGGGGGGCCTTGATGGCGCGCTGAAGACGCAGACTGATGTCATGGAGCGAGGAGTCCTTGGACAGGCAGTCGTTCGCGCCCATCTGGATGGAGCGGACAACCGTGTCCCGGTCGGGCGCTTCCGCCAGGAGCAGGATCGGCACCGGTCGGATCGGCTCCATGAGCCGGATCATTTTGATCGCGCGGCCGCTGTCGAGTCCCGACATTTTGTCGTCCAGAAGTATCGCCTCCGGGGGGCGCCGGAGGGACTGGAGAATGGCGTCTTTCCCGGACGAACAGCCCTCGGGCTGAAAACCCATTCCCTTGAGGCCGTCTTGAAGCAGCATCAACGCAAGCTCTTCATCGTCCGCCACGATTATCCGAGGGGCCAGAACGGTGGAGGAATCCATGGTCTCGATCATGTCGGCGGAAGTCTAGGATGGCGGGCCGAGAATGTAAAGGCGGGTCAGGCGGGCGATAAATTCGGCACAGCCGTGAAAAAATCCTCGACGGCGTAAGTGGACGACTGACTGCCGGCGCGGGCGTAGCGTTTGATGATTTCGTCAAGCTGTGTGAACGCGCTCCGGTGGTCGTAGCCTTTGGCCGCGCGGATCATCGTGATGGCCTGACGCTTGTAGTTGTCCAGAAGGTCCGCCATCGGCATGGCGAAGGCGTCGAGGGCGGTTTTGATTTTTTCGACGAGGACGTCACCGCCGGTTTTGAGGTCCAGAAGAACCAAGTCCGAAAAATAACTGCAGTGGCGGGCTTCGTCCTGGAATAGGCGCTTTAAGAGCGCCCGCAGGACCGGGGCCTCTTCGACCGACTGATACAGGGTCTGGTAATACAGCTGGGTCGCCTTTTCCTGGAGCATCGTGTAGGTGAAGAGCATGCTGAAATTGTCGCTCGGAGCGGTGTATTTTTTCATGCCCTCGTGAACCATCTCGCGGGTGAGGTCCTCCTGGTCCACGCGGCCGGACGAGCGCATGTAAAGCTCAAAGCCGTGCGCGTGGCGATCCTCCTCCGCGCACCACTGAAACACAAAATGGAGAATGTTGCGGTTCCGCCAGGCGTCCTCCCTGGAAACCGAAGCGTCAACCGGGAACAGCCGGAAATACTCGGTGGCATAGCCCGGAATGTGGTCCTCGATCATGAGGGACGTCCGCACCGCCGCAACCTGAACGTCCGTCAGTTTCCGGACCTCGTCGGTCTTGTGAAGATTCGGCCAGTCAAATTCATCGAACCGGCTCCACGCCCGCGTGTCGGACGTCTTCAGGTATCGGTTGACCAGCGCGATGATGTGCTCGACAGGTATTGGCATGTCCAAACTATATCCCACGGCCCGAACCGGTGTCAATTTCAGAGCAGACTGGATTCCCGCTTTCGCGGGAATGACTACCTTGTCTTGCGCCCGGAAATCGGATAGAATCCTGGCCTTGATGATGGCTTGGGCAATGGAGTGGGTGCCGGTTCTGATTAAAATCCTCGTCGCGTTTTTCGTCGTCCTCACCCTGACGGCGTACCTGACGTTGGCGGAACGGAAGTTCTCGGCCTATATGCAGGATCGGTGCGGGCCGAACCGGACGGGGCCGTTCGGGCTTTTGCAGCCATTGGCGGACGGGATCAAGTTTATTTTCAAGGAGGACGTGATTCCGACGGAGGTCCACCGGACGTACTATGTCCTCGCGCCGGCGCTTCTGCTCGTGCCGGCGCTGCTCGGATATATCGTCATTCCCTTCGGTGATACGCTCATCGTCGCCGGCCGGACCATTCCGCTCCAGATCGCCGACGTCGACCTCGGCATCCTCTATATTTTCGCCATCGCCGGCCTCTCGGTCTACGGTCTCTTCATGGCCGGTTGGGCGTCCAACAACAAATACTCCCTGCTCGGGGGCCTCCGGTCCTCGGCGCAGATGGTCAGCTACGAACTCACGCTGGGCCTCTCCCTGGTCGGGGCGCTTCTGGTTTTCGGCACCTCAAACCTGCGGGACATTGTCCACCTCCAGACCGGCCACTGGGACCTGGGCCCGCTGTCGATTCCGAAATGGGGCATTTTCCTTCAGCCTCTCGGGTTTCTGCTGTTTCTGGTCTCCGCCTTCGCCGAGTCCAACCGCCTGCCCTTCGATTTGCCGGAGGCGGAGAACGAGCTGGTGGGCGGGTATCACACGGAGTACGGCAGTATGAAATTCGCGATGTTTTTCATGGGAGAATACATCGGCATGATCACGATGTCGGCGCTGGCGACGACGTTTTTTTTCGGAGGCTGGCACGTGCCGGGTCTTGCGGCGCTGAATCTTTCCCACAACGCGGCCGCGCTGGCCGGCGTGGCGGCCTTCTGCCTGAAAACTGGATTCTTCCTCTTCCTCTTTATCTGGGTGCGGTGGACCCTGCCGAGATTCCGGTACGACCAGCTCATGAGCCTTTCGTGGAAGGGCGTTTTTCCGGCCGCCATGTTGAATGTTTTTCTGACCGGATTTTGCCTTTACGCCTTCCACCGCTTCATGTAGACTCCCGCGCGATGATCACGCAAAGACCCCGGCTCAGCCTGTGGCAGAATCTCTATCTCCCGGAAATCCTCCGGGGCATGTGGATCACGATCCGGCACATGATCCGGTTCAAGCAGGTGACCTGCGAGTACCCGGAAAAACCGCACGCCGTGCCGGCGAATTTCCGCGGCCTCCACCGGCTCATTCAGAGGCCGGGCGGCAAGGAGCGCTGTGTTGCCTGTGAGCTATGCCTGACGGCATGCCCGGCCAATTGCATTTCCATGGTGGCGGCGGATCCAGGCGACCCGAGCGTGGAGAAATATCCTCTGCGGTACGAGATCGACACGCTCCGGTGCATCTACTGCGGGTTCTGCGAGGAGGCCTGCCCCTGCGATGCCATCGAGCTGACCCCGCACTACGAGTTCGCCTCGCACAGGCGGGAAGATTTCATGTACACGAAGGACCGGCTCCTCGATAACAACCGCTTCGTGCCCGAGGGGGAACGGGTCTCGAAGGTCCAGACGAACGAGACGTACCTGCGCGTCTAATGCCAATTCTGCGAAGCCCCCAGAAGCGCAAGCGCACTCCCGGCGAAGCAGAATGATCTTCGCGGTCCTGCCGGATATTCTCTTCTACCTCTTCGCGCTTCTCGCCGTCGGCGGGGCGCTCTCGGTCCTGACCCGCCGGAATCCCATGACCTGCGCGGCGTCGCTGGTGGTGAGCGTGCTGTCGGTGGCCCTGCTCTATTTTCTCCTGTCGGCGCATTTCGTCGGCGTCGCGCAGATGATCGTCTACGCGGGCGCCATCGTGGTGCTCTTTATTTTCGTGATCATGCTCCTGAATCTGACGGACCGGGAACTCGGCAGGGGCCGGATGACTCTCTTTAAAATCTTCGGGGCCTTTCTGGCGCTCTCGGTCCTCGCCATCCTCGCGCCCGGCATGCGGTCAATGGTCGAGTTGGAACCTTCGGGCGGCCCGGGTCCAGCTTATGGGGGAACGGCGGAGGTCGGCCGTCTGCTCTTCGGCGAGTACCTCCTGCCGTTCGAACTCACGAGCATCCTGATCCTCGCGGCCATGGTGGCGGGCGTTGTCCTCGCCAAGCGGGATCTCACGCCCAAACGGCTCTTCAGCCTGATCGACTGGCTCCTAGCGCTGGCTGACCGCCTCTCCATCCTGCGAAGCCCCCAGAAGCGAGAGCGTAAACAAGGCGGAGCAGGAGGCGAAGCAGAATGACTTTTTTCCCTGTCGGACTCAGCCACTACCTCTGTCTTTCAGGGGTTCTCTTCACGATCGGTGTCCTCGTCGTCATTCTTCGCCGCAACCTGATCGTGATCTTCATGGGCATTGAACTCATGCTCAACGCCGCCAACCTCAGCATCGTGGCGTTTTCGAGGCACCTTGAAGACATGTCCGGCCACGTGTTTGTTCTGCTCATCATGACCGTCGCCGCGGCGGAAGTCGCGGTGGGTCTGGCCATCCTCATCGCGCTCTTCCGGACGCGCCGGACCATCAACGCCGACGAAGTGTCGTATTTGCGATGGTAGTTCTCCGATTTCTCATCCTCGCGCCGCTCGCGGCCGCGCTCCTTAACCTCTTCTTCGGCCGGTGGTGGGGCAAAAAGACAACGGCGGCTCTCGCCTGCGGATCCGTTTTTCTCTCCTTCTGCGGCGCGCTCCGGAACGCCTACGCCATTCAGATCCATTCCCTGCCGGCCCAGCGCGTGATCGTCGACGAAATTTTTACCTGGATCGCGGTCGGCCGGACCGTCATCCGGATGGACCTCGTGCAGGACAACCTGACATGCGTCATGTGCCTGATCATCACCGGGGTCGGGTTTTTGATCCATCTCTACAGCGTCGGATACATGGCCCACGACGGCGGATTCCGGAGATACTTCATTTACCTCAATCTCTTCGTGTTCTTCATGCTGCTTCTGGTCCTGGCCGACAACCTCCTGGTTTTGTTCATCGGCTGGGAGGGCGTGGGGCTCTGCTCGTATCTCTTGATCGGGTTCTGGCACGCCGACATGAAAAACGCGTCGGCCGGGAAAAAGGCCTTTGTCGTCAACCGGATCGGCGATTTCGGATTTCTGCTCGGGATGCTTGTCATTCTCCTGACCGCCGGCACTCTCAGCGTGACCGAGCTGAAATCCGCAGTGGCCCTTCAGCCCATCGCGTCCGGCACGGCAACGCTCATCTGCCTTCTGCTCTTTCTGGGCGCCGCCGGGAAATCGGCGCAGATTCCCCTCTACACGTGGCTCCCCGACGCGATGGCGGGGCCGACGCCGGTGTCAGCCCTGATCCACGCCGCGACGATGGTGACCGCCGGCGTTTACATGATCGCCCGCCTGCACTTTCTCTACGCCCTGTCGCCCCTCGCCTCCGGCGTCGTCGCCGCGGTCGGCGCGGCGACCGCGATCTTCGCCGCGGTCATTGGCCTCGCGCAAAATGACATCAAGAAAGTCCTCGCCTACTCGACGGTTTCACAGCTCGGGTACATGTTTCTGGCCGTCGGGGTCGGGGCCTATACGTGGGGGATTTTTCATCTGACCACTCATGCGTTTTTCAAGGCCCTGTTGTTCCTCGGGGCGGGAAGCGTCATCCACGGACTGTCCGGCGAGCAGAACCTGCAAAAAATGGGCGGCCTGCGGAAACATTTGCCGGTGACATTCGTCACCATGCTGGCCGGCACCCTCGCCATTGCGGGCGTTCCGCCGCTGGCCGGATTTTTTTCAAAAGATGAGATCCTGGTCGCCGCCCGCCTGGCCGAGCCGGCGGTCTGGTCCGGGAGGGTCCTCTCGGGAATCGGTCTTGCGGCGGCGTTCCTCACGGCGTTTTATATGGGCCGCCTGCTCTGTCTCGCGTTTTTCGGATCGAGCCGGGTGGAAAAAGAAAAAGCGGCTCATCTGCACGAATCGCCCTGGACCATGACCGTTCCCCTGATGATCCTGGCTATTCTTTCGGCGATCGCCGGTTTCGGACACCACCACTTCTCGGAATGGCTCGCACCCCTCTTCGGCCACGCGGCGCCGACTCCCGCGGACATCCATGACCGGGTGATGTGGGCCTCCGTGGCGGTTGCCCTCGCGGGGCTTGGTCTTTCCGCCCTGTTCTACATCCGGTCTCCCGGCATCCCCGCCCGCATCGCCGCCGGCCTCGGCGGCCTCTACAGGTTGGTGGCGGACAAATTTTATGTGGATGAATTGTACGACCGGATGGCGGTCAAGGCGGTTTACTGGACCGGCGTCCTCAGCCACGCTTTCGACAAACACGTCATCGACCGTCTGGTGAACTGGACAGGGGGGTCGCTCCGGGCGGGCGGGTTTGTGATCAGTTTTCTTCAGACCGGCAACGTCGGGCACTACGCGATCTGGTTTCTGGCCGGGGTTTCGGCCCTGCTGGTTCTCTTCACGGGCGGGGCGCCGTAATGGACGCGACGAACCTCAATATTCTTTCGACCCTGGTCTTTCTGCCGCTTTTCGGCGCGGCGGTTGTGGCGCTGTGGCCGGCCAACGACCGGTCGGCCTGGCATGTCGCCCTTTATTTTTCAGTCGGCGAGTTTCTGCTGAATCTCAAAGTCCTGCTGGGGTTCACGCCGGAATACGGAGGCTTTCAGCTCCTGGAGCGGACCGAATGGATCCGCACGCTGGGCGTCTCCTATGTTCTCGGGATCGACGGCATCACGCTCTGGCTGACGCTTCTCACCACCGCCCTCACGCCCATCGTGGTCCTGGCGGCGTGGGGGTCAATCCAAAAACAGATCCGGGCCTACCTCGTCAGCATGCTGATTCTGGAAGGCGCGATGATCGGCAGTTTTCTCGCGCTGGACCTGATTTTGTTTTTCGTCTTCTGGGAAATGATGCTGATTCCAATGGCTCTTCTCATCGGCGTCTGGGGCGGGCCGCGCCGGATTTACTCGGCGGTCAAGTTTTTCCTCTACACGGCGTTCGGATCGGCCCTCATGCTCGTTTCGATTTTGGCGCTGGCGTATCTGAATTACGAGAAGACCGGTTACCTGACGTTCAACTACCTCGTCCTCCGGGAATTCTCCGTGGAGCCCGGGATCGCGCTGGTTCTTTTTATCGGATTTGCGCTCGCGTTCGCCATCAAAGTCCCCGTGGTGCCCTTTCACACCTGGCTGCCGGACGCGCACACGGAAGCGCCGACAGGCGGGAGCGTTATTCTGGCGGGCGTCCTGCTCAAGTTCGGGGTCTATGGATTTTTCCGCTTTTGTCTGCCGCTCTTTCCGGACGTCGCCCTTCGAGCGGCGCCATGTCTGGCCGGCCTCGGGGTGGTCGGCATCGTCTACGGCGCGCTGATTTCGATGGTGCAGACCGACATCAAGAAACTCGTCGCGTATTCGTCGGTTTCTCACCTCGGGTTTTGCATGCTCGGCCTTTTTTCCTTCACCCTGGAAGGCATGGCCGGCAGTGTCTATGTGATGCTGGCGCACGGCGTTTCAACGGGAGCGCTTTTTTTACTGGTGGGATTTCTCTATGACCGGCGCCACACGCGGGAGATCAGCGATTTCGGCGGCATCACGCAGGTCATGCCGTTCTACGCGACCGCGTTCGTCTTCACCGCGCTCGCGTCGATCGGTCTTCCGGGACTCTGCGGGTTCGTGGGCGAGTTCCTGTCTCTCGCCGGAACGTTCCTGTCCCAGAGCCTTCCGGGGGCCCGGTGGCTGACGGCGGCGGCGGCAAGCGGCGTCATTCTTTCGGCGGTGTATCTATTGTGGATGGTCCAGCGGGTTTTCTTCGGAGAAATCCGGAACGACCGAAACCGCCATCTTGCGGATCTGACAACGCGGGAGAGATGCGCGATTTTGCCGCTGATGGCTCTCATGGTCTGGATGGGCGTCTATCCGGAACCGATCCTCTCGCACCTCCGCCCGACCCTCGAGAGCCTCAAAGTCTTTGTCACGATCAAATCTGTCCAGATCGATGCCGAGTACGGCCACCCGGAACCGCCCAGGCAGGTCCCAGAGCCTCAACCTGGGAATTCCCCGGAAATCACGTCGGAACGTGCGGTTGCATATGAATTTTGAAACCGCCGTCGCCAACCTCGGATTTCGGGACTTGGCCGGAATTTCGCCCGCTCTGAATCTGATTCTCGCCGGCATCGCCATCCTCGCTCTCGATGCCATCTTGCCGATGCGGTCAAAACTCCTCTCGGCCTGGATCGCCCTCCTCGCGCTCGCCGGGTCGCTCTTCGCCAGTTTGCACCGCCTCGCAGTCGGCGCGGACATCAGCGCTTTCAACCATGCCGTCCGGATGGACCCGTTCGCCAACGCCTTTTCCGCCATCATCTGCCTCGCCAGCACACTGGCGGTTTTGTCGGCGCCAAAATATCTCAAACTTCGGGAAGTCCACCTGGCGGAATATTACGCGCTGATTCTGTTTTCAGTCAGCGGCATGGTCCTCTTCGGGGCTTCGCAGGATCTGCTCATGATGTTTCTGGCGCTGGAGACTATGTCGATTCCCGTTTACTGCCTGGTGGGGTTCACGCGCACGAACGTCTATTCGACCGAAGCCTCCATGAAATATTTTCTGATTGGGGCATTCGCCGCCGGGTTTCTGGTCTACGGGATTGCGCTTCTCTACGGCGCCGCCGGCACCGTCCGCATTGAGGACCTGGCGGTCGGTCTCGACCGCGCGCCCGGACTCTTCTATTCGGGCATGGCCCTGCTTCTGGTCGGGTTCCTGTTTAAAATCGGCGCCGTGCCGTTTCACATGTGGACGCCCGACGCCTACGAGGGCGCGCCGACGCCGGTGACGACCTTCATGGCCGAGGCCGTCAAGGCGGCGCCGTTCGGGGGCATGCTGAAGGTTCTCTTCGTCGGGTTTGGATTCGAGGAGGCGATGCAGGTCTGGCAGCCGGTCCTCATCGGGATCGCGGTGCTGACCATGACGGTGGGCAACCTCATCGCGCTTGTGCAGGACGACGTGAAACGCATGATGGGATACTCCTCCATCGCGCACTCGGGGTACATCCTCGTCGGTGTCGCCGCCGCCGCCGAGCTCCACTCCACCGACGCGCTCGCGGCCGTGCTGTACTATCTCTTCATCTACGTCCTCATGAACGCCGGAACATTCGGCGTGCTGATTCTGTTTTCCAGCAAGGACAAAGACGCAAACCATCTGGACGATCTGGTGGGACTTGGCCGGGAACGCCCCTGGGCGGCGGCGCTCATGACGGTGTTTCTCCTGTCCCTCACGGGCATCCCGCCGCTCGGCGGATTTTTTGGAAAATTTTATATTTTCTCGTACGCAATCCAGGCCGGGATGATCCCGCTGGTCGTCATCGCCATCCTCAACAGCGTGGTTTCGGCCTACTATTATTTGAAGGTCATCGGGGCGATGTATTTTCGCGAACCAGAGGACGGCGCGCGCGCAGTGTTTTATTTTGAAGGCTACAGCGTATTTCTCATCGCCATGCTATGGCTCAGCGCCGCAGGCGTGGTCTACTGGGGAATCCAATCCGAAACGCCGCTCCTGCTTGCCGAGCAGGCCACCGCAAGCCTCTTCAAGCCGGCGCCCTGATTCATTTTCCCGACGCCGTGCCCTGGAGCCTCTGCTGCATTTTTTTCTCGAAGCTGGCCTTCAAGTCCGGCAGGTTTGCGGCCAGCGCGCCGAACTCCTGCTTGCGCAGGGCCAGCACATCCATCGATTCCACACACCGCACCGTGGCGCCGCGCGTGGTTTGATTGAGTAGGGCCATCTCCCCGAAATATTCCCCGGGGGTGAGGGTGGCGATCAGTTTTTCGCTGCCCGCCCCGTCCTCCACCGAAACCTGCGCCTTGCCCGAAACGATGATGTAAATCCGGTCTCCGAGGTCCCCCTTGTGAAAGATTTCCTGGCCAACCTCGTAGTGCTCCTGCACGACCGCCCCCATCGGAAAGAGCTTGAGCTGAACGAGGTCGGGCGGAAAAAAGAAGTCGAGGAGCCACGCGATGGTCACCTTGACCTTGCGGTCGAAGCCCGGCAATTTTGAGAGATAAATAACCCGCCACATGAGCCAGGCGAGGATTCCCGAAATGTGGAATCCCATGACGTCGGCCACGCCGCTCTGATGGCCGAGGGAGCACATGCTGCCAAGACCCTTGAACGCAAATTGTTTTCGGGTCCCCCCGCGGATGCTGGCGACAATGTTGTGCGCCGCCACGGCCGCCTGCCGCATGCCGAACTGCGCCGTCGGCGGGCAAAATCCCTTCCCGGACGGGTGCGGCACCACCGCGCAGTCGCCGAGGGACCAGATGTGGTCGCTGCCCTCCACCTGCAGTTCGAGGTTTGCCTTGACGTGCCCCCTGTCTTTCGGAAGTTCTATTTTTTCGATGATGGGGTTGGGCGACGCGGGGACGGTGGAGATGAGAGTCCGGGTTGCGATCCGCTCGCCCGTCGACAGTATCGCTTCGGTTTTGGTGGCGGCGGCGAGGCGGGTCTTGAAACGGATTTGGACCCCGCGTTCTTCAAGGATCTTCGCGGCGAATAGTCCCAGCTTCTCCTCGACTTCCGGCAGAATCCGGTCCTGCGAGTGGAGAAGGATGACATGGACGTCCTCCGGCCCGACCGCTTCGTAATGCCGGAGGGCGATGTCCTTCAAAAAGTCGTTCAGGTCGGCGGCGGCTTCGACGCCCGAAAATCCTCCGCCGGCTATGACGAAGGTCAACAGTTCCTTCCGAAGCTGCGGGTCTGTCTCGATGTCCGCTTCCTCGATGGCATGGATGGCGTGATTTCGGATGTAGAGCGCGTCGCCGAGATTTTTGAAGGGAATGGCATGCTCGGGCAGGCCCGGCATGCCCTTAAAGTGCGTGACCTTGCCGAGCGCCAGCACGAGGTGATCATAGGGCACCCGGTGGGGCTTCGGCACAAACCCGGGCGACGTCACCACCACCTTGTTCTTGAGATCGACCTCTTCGACGTCCCGGATGTGGAGTTTGGTGCGCTTGAGAAGTTTGGCCATGGGCGTGACGGCGTCCATGATCCCGATACTGCCCGAGATCACTTCCGCCAGCATCGGCTGAAAGACAAAATAGTTTTCGTGATTGATCAGATGGATTTCGAAGTCATCCCGCCGTCCGAGCAGTTTTTCGAGATGGATGGCCGTATAGACACCGCCAAACCCCCCGCCCAGGATGACGATTCGCTTTCGCTCGCTCATAGGGGGGCGACCTTACCATAAAAAAATAGGAAAAAACAACTTGCCAAGCGGTATTGGACTTTGCTATAAGGCTGTCCATATGGGACGGGATCAGAAAGGCTTCAGCACTGCGGACGGGGGCTGGTTGCCCCAATGAGCGGCATCTATATTCCAGCGCCGCCGCCGATACCGCTTCCCATTTGGCCCCACTTTTTGCTCTTCATCGGGCTTTTGACTCTCGCCGTGCATTTCGTCCTGATTCAATCAACCCTGGCCAGTGTTCTGACGGCCGCCTTCTCCCGCGACCACGCCCAGACTGTTCTGGCGCGCGCGCCGATCCTGATGGCGTTTGTGATTAATCTGGGCATCCCGCCGCTTCTGGTGGTCCAGTCCCTCTACGGTTCCCTCTTTTACAGCGGGTCGCTTCTCATCGCCAAACCCTGGCTTTCCGTTGTGTTTCTCATCATGGCCTCCTACGGGCTGATCTACTTCGCGCGCTACACCTCCCGCCTCGATTTTTCCCGGTGGGCGAGCTTGGCCGCGGCCCTGGGAATTCTTTCGGTTGCTTTCATTTATTCAAACGTCATGTCCTGGATGATTCATCCGGGGGGTTGGGCGGAGGCTTACAAGGCCGGCGGCGCGGCGCATTTCTATCCGCGGTCGGAAGAGGCGATTCTTCGGTGGGCTTGGATTTTGGGTCCGGCGATTTGCTGGATGGGATGGATGTGGCCGTCCCGATTTCGCGCGTTTTTCTTCACCGGCATCATCGTCAGCGGCGCGGCGTTCGGACTCCTCATGAGCAACATCCAGTATCCCATCCCGGCATCACAGAAAATGTACCAGTGGGCCTCCTTCGGTCTTCTGGCGGGTACAGCCCTTTTCGGCCTGGATTCGTCGGGCAAGGTCCGTTGTTTCGTGATGGTGTCCCTCGCTCTTGACGCTCTGGCAAAAGTTTTAACCCGGCACTGGATCAGGGAGTCTGTGCTCGGCGACATCTACAATTTCCAGGCCATTCCGATCCAGATTCAACAAAGCGTCATTGTCGCGGTCGTCGCCACATTGCTCTTTGGCGTCGTCATGGGCCTCTGGATGTGGCAAATCGTCCGCAAGCAGGGAATCGCGCTGTGACCCGCCGCCACTGGCTGGACTGGATTCTGCAGGGAGTGACGGGCTTGTACGCCCTTGTTCTGGCGTTTCCTCTATTGAAATTCCTGCAGAGCGGAGAGGGCGAAGCGGAAGAGAAAGTAACGCAGATCAAGATCGAAAAAAATGTCATTCCGGACCCGGGGACTTCGAAAATATTCAAATTCGGGTCCAAGCCCGGCATCATCATCCGGCGGCCGGACGGCAGTGTCCATGCGCTCTCCGCCACCTGCATGCACCTCGGCTGTACCGTCGATTACGACAAGTCGGAGGACAAGATCACCTGCGCCTGCCACGGCGGACGCTATGACGCCTCGACCGGCGCCAATATTTCCGGCCCGCCGCCGGCCCCCCTCCCGCTTCTGAAGCTCGAGGAAAAAGACGACGGGTTCTACATCAGCAAGGCCTGACCGATGAGCGTCAAAGAGAAGTTCCAGAAATTTTTAGAGGAGCGGTTGCCGGTTCAGGCGTTCAAGGATCTCTCCTCGCACAAGATGGTGCCGGAGCACAAGCAGGCCTTCTGGTACTATTTCGGCGGCATCACCCTTTTCTTCTTCATCATCCTGGTCTTCACCGGCATGGTCCTGCTTTTCCAGTATCAGCCGGGTCTGGAGAGCAGTCACGCCTCCGTCCTGCGGATTGTCACCAAAGTCGATTTTGGCTGGCTCATCCGCTCGATCCATTCCTGGGGGGCGAACCTCATGCTCGCCGCGGCGTTCATCCACATGTTCTCGGTTTATTTCATGAAGGCCTACCAGAAACCGAGAGAGCTGACCTGGCTCACGGGGCTTGGACTTCTGGGCCTCGGCATGGGACTCGGATTTACGGGCTATTCCCTGGTCTGGGACGACATGGCCTTTTTCGCCACCAAGATCGGAATTGACATGATGGAAGGCATTCCGGGAGGCGAGTACATCGCCGACATCATTCGCGGCGGGCCGGAGATGGGCGGCCTGACCATCCAGCGGATGTTCGCCCTGCACGTCGTCATCCTCCCGTGGATTTTTATCGGACTTCTCGGCGCCCACCTCTTTTTTCTCCAGATTCACGGCAACAAAATTCCGGAGGGCATCGAAAAGTCCGGGGAGTACCGCAAGGTCCCGTTCTTCCCGAATTTTATTTTCAGCGATCTCTATGTATGGCTGATCTGCCTGAACCTCCTGGCCGTCCTCGCGGCGATGTACCCGTGGCATATCGGCGCCGAGGCCGACCCTCTGGCGCCGTCGCCGAAAGGCATCAAGCCCGAGTGGTATTTCATGGCGATGTTTCAGCTTTTGAAACTCATGCCGGCCCATGTCGCCGGCATGAGCGGCGAGTTGTTCGGCAACATGCTCTTCGGCGCCGCCGCGATGTTCTGGGCGGCCGTGCCTGTCTGGAATCCGGCCGGCACCGTCGGCCGGCGGGCCAAACTCGCCACCTACGTCGGGCTTCTCGGACTCATGTTCATCATCGGATTCACCATCTGGGGCTACACGGCGCATCCGGTATGAATTATCCCCAGTGGATTATTGAGGGTGTCGGCGGGCCCGGCATCATCGGCATCATTGCCGTCAGTCACGTTTTTATCTCGCAATTCGCCGTCGGCGGCGGACTCTTCCTGCCAATCACGGAGTATCTCGCCCGCAGGAACAATGACCCGGAGATGCTGGAGTACCTCCACACCCACACGAGATTTTTCACCATCCTCACGTCGGTGGTGGGGGCGATGTTCGGCGTCGGTATCTGGTTCGCGATCGGCCTGGTCCATCCGGACGCGACGGCGTTTTTAATCCGCAATTTCGTTCTCGCGTGGACCATCGAATGGGTCTGGTTCTTCCTCGAAATTCTATCCCTCATCGTCTATTACTACGGATGGAAAACCCTCTCGCCCCGCACGCACATGATGGTCGGCTGGGTCTACATGTTCACGGCGATCATGACCCTGGTTACGATCAACGGCATTTTGTGCTTCATGCTGACGCCGGGCGACTGGATCCAAAATCAGAGCTTCTGGTCCGCGATGTTCAACCCGACCTACTGGCCGTCCCTGCTCATGAGGTTCCTGGTGTGTCTGGCCCTTGCGGGTCTCTATGGCCTGATCACCGCCGCTCGCATGTCGACCGCGAACGGTCTTCGGACCCGCATGCTCCAGTACTCGGCCCGGTGGTTCATTCCGACGTTTGTCTTCATGCTCTTTGCAATGGGCTGGTACATGCTCATGCTTCCGGAAGAAACCCGGAACATGCTCTTCAGCGGAATGTCGGGGTTCGCCCGCGGCAATTTCGCCATCCTGACCCGCATCTCGATGCTGACCATCCTCTTCACCGCCACCATGGGGTTCATGATTTTCTTCGGCGCTTACGCCAATCCGGAGGAATTCGGCGGCGGCAAGATCGCGTTCCTGATGATCTCGGCCCTCTTCGTCACCGGCGCCGGCGAGTGGACCCGGGAGGTGCTCCGCAAGCCCTACGTCATCCACAGCGTCATGTACTCGAACGCGCTCCTCGCGGCTGACGCAAAAGATATGGAGACCGCCGAAAGGCCGTTTCTGCCGAGAATTGAGTGGCGGAAGGACGGCGAATCCGACGGGCAGGCGATGTTCCGGACGCAATGCCGAAGCTGTCACACCCTGGACGGCTATCGCCCCCTGCGCGAATTTCTGAAAGGCCGGGATGAAAAATCGATTTTAAGTCTGCTGAAGATCATGCGGCCGGGAGAGAAAAATCCCTACCGGAACATCATGCCGCCAACGGTTGGCACCGACACCGAGCTTGCCATGCTCGCCCGTTATCTCACTTCCGAAGTTTCCAGCGCCAAATAAGTCAGATCCTTACGACCCGGATGGCGGCGCCGTGCCGCCGGAGTCGATGATCATTTCCAGCCTCGAGAATTTCAAAATCCGTTTCAGGTTTTCGCCCGCAGCGTAGATTTTCAGGTCGCCGCCGTTCTGGCGGATTTTCTGGGCCGCCAGGGCCGTTACGCCGATGGCCCAGGACGAGAGATGCTCCACGCCCGTCATGTCGATGTGGAGGATGTAGTTCTTCTGCTCGCAGACTTCGTATAGTTTTTTCCGGTATCCCTCGATGTTCTCCGGACGGACGTCCCCGCCCACCCGCAAAATTCCGGAGGTTTCGCCCAGGGGCTCCAGGTCAAGCGCCACGGGCGGAGTCTCCTCTCAGGCGTTTGGTCAGGAGGACGGACGTGCCCGAGGCGGGCCGGCTGGTGATCTCCACGCCGTCCATGAGCTGATGCATCATGTAAAGCCCGCGGCCGCTGTCGCGGTAGAGTTCGTCCTCCACGGCGAATTTTGGAATCGACGCGGGGTCGAACTCAAACCCGCAACCGGCGTCCCGCACCGCCACCGAGAGCCTCCCCTCCCGGCGCGACACGTCGATCGTGACGGTTCCCGTCGGGACGCTTTGATAGCCGTGCTGGATGGCGTTGACGACGGCGTCCTCGGTCGTGAAGGTGATTGCGAAATAGTCGTCCGGCGAAACGGAGACGGCTTCCGCGAGGACGTTGTCCATAAAAAGCCGCAGGGCCGGCAGATGCCGGACGTCCGACGGAAGATCGATGCGATGGCCGCCGTCGGAGGGCGCGGAGGCCGGAGCGGACGATAGGCGCAGGAGCACGGCGGTTTTGTCATCGTCGTCGGCCATTCGACGGTCGGCAAGGATCTGGAGCTGTTGGGCGATGAGATCCAGGCTGTCAAGACTGCCCTGTCCCTGGACCTCCTGAAGGATCTGCCGTCGCCACCGGGCTGTAAACGCCGGTTGAAAGCCATCCGTATAAATCAGGAGAATGTCGTCTCGTTGGATCGGCGCCGATTCCTGGGAGAAACGCGCATCTGGCAGACATCCGAGAAACAGCCCGCCGGCGGGGAGTTCGAAAATCTTGTCGGAGTTCGGTCGGATGAGGAGGGGGAAGTCGATGCCGGCGGAGGCATAGGTAAACAAATTTCGGGCGGGATCCACGACGCCGTAGCAGATCGAAAGCGGGATTTCATTTTTCAGATTCTGAATCAGCACCCGGTTCAGCTCCTCCAGCACCCACGCCGGTTCGGGCGGGGATCCGGCGGCGGGACGGTTCACGATCTCCCGCAGGTGTTCCCGCATCGCCGAAGTCCATATCGCCGCGGCGATGCCGTGGCCCACCACGTCCGCGACCGCCACGCCGACGGATCCGTCGGCGAACCGATGGAAATCATAGAAGTCGCCGCCCACTTTGTGGGAAGGCCGGTAAACCACCCGGTGCGCGATCCCGCCGCCGGACAGGCTGTCCTCGGCCTGCGCGCGATCACGAATCAGCACCGATATATTCTTGTCCCACTCGGCAATCGGCCGCGGACCCGCATCGCCCATGCTGTCGAGCAAAGTAAGAATGTTGGTGATCTGGACGTTGAGAATTTCCATGAATTTGACGTCCGACGGCTGAAATGTCAGGTCGGCGGCGCCGCCCATGAAAACCAGGGCATCCGGAGAAACTCGCGGCGGGCCGGCGCCGCGCGCGTCCACGGGCGCGGACCGCCACAACATCCACACCACGGAATATCCGGAGGCGGCCATGCGCCCGGCCAGCACGGGGTCGGGAAAAGTCTTCATGTCCAGCCAAAGGCTGTCCCGCGGAGGGAGATCCGGCATGTCCATGCGGTCCGGCAGTTCCTCGCCTGCCTCTTTTCCCTTCCAGAGCAGGAGTTGATAGGCCGAGGCCGGAAGGGTGGAGACATAGAGCGCGGTGCGTTTGAGGCGGAGTCGGCCCATCAGGGTCAAGAGATATGTGTTGAAAATATCTTCAAGACTGACGCCGCTCTTGAACCGAAAGGCGATATCCTGGAGGGTCTGAAGATTCCGGCTGTCGAGGAGTTTCTCCCGCGTGAGCCGCTGTTTGCGGCGCCCGGCGCCACCCTGAAGGATGAGGTCTCCGCGGCGTTCGAGGTCCCGGAGCCGGTCCAGAATGCGGCCGAGATTTCCCTCCAGCGCGCGGGAAATCGTCCGGCTCAGGAGTTCGAGGAAAACGGAATCGACGTTGGAAAAAGTCATGTCCGGAGGCACGCCCAGATAAACCAGCGCGCAGCGGGCCTGTCCGCCCTGTCCGCCCCCCTGCCACTTCAATACCCACGCCGCGCCAAGATTGTTCCGGCCGGCCATGCCTCCGGGGTTCAGGACGGGCATATCCTTGACCAGCATCACCTGCTGGATGCTGGAGTTCACATCAGACTCGATGACGTCCGGCAGAGCGGATGGGAACTGGCCCTTCGCGTGAAAGAGCCAGAGCCGGGTCGGTTCGGAGCCCTGGATGTAGAGCGCGATGCGCCGGAGCTGAAACCGGCCCATGAGCATGAGTAGAAACAGGTCGAAGACTTCCTGGAGAGTCGGGTCGCCCCGTAAACGCGCGGACATTTCCCGGAGGGATAGAATGTCCTGCCGGGCGAGCCGGTCGGCGGAGAGGCGTGTCATGGCGCTAGAGTTTCTTGACAAGCCGGAGATGGTTTTCGCCGTTGTCGCTCCGGACGTACTCGTATTTGTCCATCAGGGACTTGATCAGGTGCACGCCGTATCCGCCGTGCGCGCGCTTTTTCAGGGCGAGACGGACGAGAGATTTCGAGGGATAATTTTTAAAATCGAAGGCCTTCCCCACGTCCCGGATCATCACCTTGACTTCTTTCCGGGTGACTTCGATCTCGATGAAAATCGGTTTGAACCGGCCCGTATCGTAGGCGTGACGGATGACGTTCGACGCCGCTTCTTCGACCGCTAGAAGAACCCGGTAAATCTGGCGACGCTGGATCTTGAGGGCCTGCGCCTGGGCTTCTATGGCCGACCGGATTTTCCGCAGACTGCGGAGGTCGGCCAGAAGCTCGAAGGACGAGGAGACCTTCGGGCCGCTACTTGCAGCCGGCTTGCGCTTCTTTTTCATTTTTGAAAATTTTCACGACCTCCGGAATTCCGAGCAGGTCGAAGGACTCGAAGACTTCGTCCGAAAGGTTCATGATCCAAAGCCCTCCACTTGATTCGACCTCGCTGAGGATGACCATGAAGACGCCGATGCCGGCGCTCGAGATGAAATCGAGGCCGGCGCAGTCGACGAGGATCCGCCGCCGGTTTTTGCCGATGACCTCCATGGCCGTTTTCTCAAAGGCCGGCGCGGTCTGGGCGTCGACCGATCCGTGAATTTCCAGGACGGTCAGGTCCGGGTCCCATTTCGCGGATTTGACGTTGACTTTGAATTCCACTCGCGTCACTCCTTGCTGTCGCTTGGACTTCGTTTGATCACCACCATGGTGATGTCGTCGTACTGGGCCTCGTTCGACGTGAACGCGCCGACCTTCTCGAGAATCCGGCCGGCGATGGACTGGGCCGGGAGGTTCGCATGGGCGCGGAAAAGATCCGTCAAGCGGTCCATGCCGAACCGCTCGCCGGCGGCGTTCATGGCATGCTGGACGCCGTCGGTGTTCTGAAAAAAAATGTCGCCGGGCTCAAGACCAATCTCCCGTGT
>JACQOF010000095.1 GCA_016202645.1 bacterium | reverse complement strand
ACGCGACATCGGCGCCGACAGGATATGCGCCCCGCTCGCGGCCAGACCGCACAGCAGATAAAAGAGAATGAATTTGATCCGGCCTGTCGCGTCCTCGATGTTGTTTCCGAATATCCACAGATACAGCATATTTCCGATCAGGTGCATCCAGCCGCCGTGGAGGAACATGGACGTGAAGAGGCTGCCGTAGACCGTCAGAGCCGGCGGTTCAACGATCAGCGCCGGTATGGCCGCGTACTGCATGAAGAACGCGCCGGCGAGTTCCGGCGCCGGAAGCGTCAACTCGTAGAAAAACACGAGGACGTTGGCAACGATCAGGCCGACGGTGAGGTACGAGAACGAGTCGGTCGGGTTGTCGTCATGGAGGGGGATCATAGCCGTTTGTCCGTCCCTTTCCTGTAGGTCTCATCAAAAATCCTTTCCAACCCCTCGTGCGTCCCGCGCAACCGATCCACCACGGCCTTTGCCCAGTCGAAATACTCGCGGCGACGTTCCAGAGACCAGTCGACCGGCGGATTCGACGCGGTCTCGCGCAGATTCGAAATTTTATCGGCCAGCTTGACGAGTTTGGCCTCCCGGCTGACATGCGCCGCATGCTCTATTTGCAGCCGCTTGCGCTCGGCCTTCGGGAGGCTCTTGTCGTCCGACACCTCGGCTACGATCCGCGCCATGTCGGAGCCGAATAGGGGTTCGAGTTCTTCGCGGGTCGCGCCGGTGTCCTCGATGGTGTCGTGCAGCAGCGCCGCGGCAAGCACGATGGGATCCGTGACGCCGCCCTCGTTGCAGAGGAGGTTGGCAACGTCGATGGGGTGGTTGATGTAGGGCGCGGCGTCGGCGCCTTTGCGGCGCTGGGTGCGGTGTCTGTCGGCGGCGAAGGCGAGGGCTTTCAGAAGCAGGGGAACGATGGCGTTCATGACGGGTATTCAATTACATTTCGAGGGCATGCACAACGGCCCAAATTTGGGATTGCCACAGCCCATACCTCCAAGGCATTTTATCCCTATCATGGAACAGTCAGGCAATTCCTACTGCGAGGGTCTCGGCATCCCTATTCCGCGCGTCGAAGACGTAATGAAAGTAAAGGGCGTCATTCTCTATCACTTGATGGTGGTTGCACTCCTCGAAAAAGGCGGCCCGCTGACGCTGCAGGATATCGTCAGCAGATTGAGCGGAGCGGGCGTCACATCCCCGATCGGAAATCTCTCCGAGTCCATTCTGAAATCCTGGCACGGCAGGAATCCGGTCTTCAGGGACGCCGATGGGCGATTTGGATTGAATCTGGTGTCCCGGGAACTCGACTTCATTCTGATGGTAACCAATCTCCGGCAACCTGTCCGCTATACGCCGGAACCGCCCATCGCGCTCGAACAGAAGGCGGACGATGTTCCTCTGTCAGAAAAGGAAGTCGAAGTGGCGTTCCGCGCCAGAACCGTCAGCTATTTCTCGAACCATCGCATGGCCGCCGCCGTTCTGGACGCCATGGGCCGCTCAATGACGCTGGACGAGATGAACCAGTACCTGATGAAGCTCACGAATGACGAATCCATCGTCAACGTCAAAAATCTAAAAAACGTCTACAACACTCTTGTGGCAGTGGACGGCACAGGACAGCTTTCATTGATCAGCCGGGCCGGGCCGGATATCGAGACGCTGCGCCGATGGGTCCGCAAGATAGCCGGCCCACGGCTTGTCTACGAGGCCCACAGTGAGCAAATAAAAAGGAATATGCGGGAGCGGGAAAAGGCCGAAGCCGAAAACAATGTTCGCCAGGCGGCGGAAGCCGTCCGGTTAAGACGCGCTGTTCTGTATGCCATTCCCGAAGGAGCCGCCCCCAGAGCGGTCGGCGTCCTTGATATCAAAGCCCGCACCATCCGGACTTTTCTCGGAGACGAACTATCCGGAATACCTGCCGTCCTTGCTGAATATGACCTTCTGGTGGGACTGCATACACGGGATGCCCTCTACAGGCTGAATCTCGACCCGACTCGTTGGATGCTTGTCGATCTCAAGCCTCCGCAGAAGACCAAAAAGATCAACCGACAAGGCCGGATTCTGCACATCACGCCGGAACTTTTGATCCGGGGCACGACCGGAATCAGCCGGCCGCTTGGAGATCCAGCCATGATCGCCCACTATCTGGCCAAGGGCGACGAGGGGCGCCTTCGCCGACGGATCGAAAGCACGGTGAAGGCCCTGTACGCATTCTACAACTACGGTGTCCTGAACCGATTCGTCCGGCTTCGATGGGGATTTCTGGACGAAATCCTTGCTGTGGACTGGGCGCATCCGGGAGATCCGCTTCTATACAAGATTTTGCAGGAGGCTAACAGGAAAGACTCCTTCGTCGACATCGTCGCCGGCGGCGCCCCGGGCTGGACGGACCCGTGGTCGCGGGCCATGTCGGTGCAGATCGTCCGGCTCGAGTACTGGACTGTCACAGTCAGGCAGGGCGACGAAATATTTGAAATAGATCGACACGACATTCAGGCGGTGCGGCCGAGCCGGGGGTTCGGGCTTGTCACCTCGCAATAAGCCCTTTGCCAAACTTGTGCAAAATTTGTGCAAAAATTTGGGCTAAAAATGGCTGAAAACGACAAAAGGAGACTGAAGCGGGCGGAATGGCGCTGCGCGTCCGAACAGTCAGAATCTCTCGAAAGACATAAAGTTACGTAAGGAAAATGAAGGAGACTGAAACAGACGTAAAACGGGAAAAAACACGACACACGGCTTAAAAGGCCGCTGCTCTACCGACTGAGCTACGAGCTCGCTTGTCTGGAAGTATCGGAGTGTCGGTGTATCGGGGTATCGGAGAAACCGCTACGACGATTTTTCACCGATACTCCGATACACCGATACTCCGATACTCTCAAATCTAGCGTGAGCGCGACCTTTCCGCAAGGGCGATGAGCCGGACGAGGGCGCGGGCGGTGGTGACGGCGGCGTAGGCGGGGCCGGCCGGCGGGCAGTATTCCACGACGTCTCCGGCCAGAAAATTTCGATCTTTGAACAGCAGTGTCAGCGCATCCGTAAATTCCGACCAGGTCAGGCCGCCCGGTTCGGGGTTGGTCGCGGCCGGCATGATGCCGAGGTCCAGGACATCGATGTCGATGGAGACGTATATATTTTTTTTGACGGCCGACAGCATCCGCTTCCACCGGCCGCCGCGGATGTCCTCCGGAAAAATCAGGCGGGCGCCGGCATCGCGGTGTTCCGGCAGGAGACTTCGAAGGCCGACGACCGTCACGTCGATTCCCATCTCGAGAACCCGGCGGCTGGAACAGGCATGGCTCCAGGGGTTGCCTTCGAAATCTTTCCGAAGATCACTGTGGGCGTCGAAGACCACGACGGAAAAATCTTTTTTGGGGCGGGACTCGACGAGGGCCTCGACCAGAGGCACCAGAAGCGTATGCTCGCCGCCGAGACCGATGGGAATGGCGTTTTGCCTGTAGGCGGTCCGGGCCGCGGCCCTGACCCGGTCCAGATAGGCCCGCGTTTTTTCCCGCGGCCGCGGGACGACCGGATCGTGCGTCCGGTAGGGCAGATGTTCCAGATTGACGTCATAACATTCGTCGTACCATTCGATCGTCTGCGACGCGTCCAGCACCGCCCGAGGCGCGTGCCGACTGCCGGGGCGGGAGGATCCGGCGTCAAAGGGGAGCGGGATGAGGACGTATCGGGGATGCTTCGAGGGCGCGATTTCCAAGAATTCCGGTAGACGGTTCATCGTGTGGATGGGGAGAAAGGGAGAAAGGGAGAAAGGGAGAGAGGCGGGCCCAAGGTCAAGTGCGGTTTTTTAAACAGACCTGAATGATTGAAGTATATCCCCCTTTCTCCCTTTCTCCCTTTCTCCCTTTCTCCCTCCACCTTCAGGGAATCAGGACGGCGGCCGCCAGCACCGTGCTCCAGCGGCCCATGCGGTCGCCTTCGATGGCGCAGGTGATGCTCGTGGTCTTTACGATCTTCGGATTCCGGTCCTTTGGCTTGATCCGCCACGTCGCGCCCTTCTTGCCCTTGGGCTTGGTATACCGGACTTCCTTGTCGCCGAGGACGGTGGCCAGCATGTTGGCGGCAAGGACCTCCGAGTAAAGCCCAGCCTCCCGGGCCGTCTGGCCGAAGGAATGATGTTCGGAGAGATACCCATACTGCGACGGATCCTTCGGAATGGCCAGGCCGACCGCCGCGGCAATCAGCCGCGACGGCTCGTTGGTCTCGCTCTTGCTCATCACCACATGCAGAATCTGGCCCTCCCGCAACATCGGCCGGCCCTCCTCGCGGCTGATGAGCTTGCAGTGCGGCGGAAAAATGCTCGACACGCAGATGATGTTGAACGGCCCGATTCCCGCGTCCCGCAGGGCCTCCTCGAAACTCGTCAGCCTCTCGCGGTGAGTGCCGCGGCCTTCGGTCAGGAATATTTTTGTGGGTACGTACATTGGGTTCTCCTGTTTGCTGTTTGCTGTTTGCTGTTTGCTGTTTGCTATTGGCTATTAGCCAATAGCCATTAGCAATCAGCCAACAGCGATTTACATCAATTCAGCGAGCGGCACATTCACCCGCTCCACCGCAAACTTCAACTTGTGTCTCGTTGTCTTGGGCCTGAATACTTTGTCCGAGAGGCCCATGTCAATGACTTCTTTTTTGGACAGACTCGCAAACCCCGACTCGGGACGGGCCTCGACGGTGATGAGGGAATCGTCCAGATAGTCGATGAGAAGCGCCGGGATTTTTTTGGCGCCAAGCTTGATCAGCGCATTAAACCGGTGGTGGCCGTCCAGGATCACGCGCGATTTGTCGTCCACCACAACCGGTATGTCGACGCACTGTTCACGGGTGATGATGTCGACGACCTTGGCCAGCCGATCGGGAATGATCTGCTCGTGCTGGTGGAGGCTGTCGGCGGGAACGATCTCGATCTTGTAGTTCATAGAGGGAGAAAGGGAGAGAGGGAGAAAGGGAGAAAGGATACCCCTGTGCAGTTGACCTGATACCCGCCTCTCTCCCTTTCTCCCTCTCTCCCTTTCTCCCTAATCAATGGCTTTTGTCGCGAGACGGTAATACGCCAGCGCCGTTTCCAAATCGCCGGTTTCCTCCCAGTACTCGCCCAGACGGAAATAAAATTCGTAGAGATGGACACTGCCGGAAGACTCGACGTTGCCCCGCTGGGCCATCATGTAGTCGATGGCGGGCTTGACCCCGGCCTGGCCGCGGATTTCCGACGCCCGCTGGATCATCGATTTGACGCTGTCTTGCTGGTTGGTCGATGCTCGTTGCTCGTTGCTGGATGCTGGATGCTGGATGCTCGATGCTTGTTGCTCGATGCCGGTTGCTGGGGGCTGTGGGCTGAGGGCTGTGGGCCGTACGAATTCGGGCGCTCGAAGAACATCGGCGACGGGCATGCGCGAGGTGACATTGCCGGTTACGGGGTCGATTCGGTAGGCGTATTCGTCGGAGAGGACGTGAACACCGGCCGATGAGATATACGGGACGCCGGAAAGCGGAAAGGTCGCTTTGACAGATCCGTTCGGATCAATGACGTCGGCCGTTTTTTGCGCGGTTTGAAAGCCGAGCCGGGAGCCACCGGGAAGTTCGTAGATGAGGTCGTAATCGAAGGTCTGTTTCAGAGTTTCTTCACCTCTTCCCCCCTGGAGGGGGAAGTCGGATGGGGGGGCTGCTTCTAAATCTGACCCCCCTCCCGCCCTCCCCCTCAAGGGGGGAGGAGGTGATACGGCGTCCACAAGAGGAGAAGTCGATATGGCGCCGGACATGTTCGACAGCCCTTCAAACACTTTCCGGAATTCCGTGTCGGAAGCTTCAAAATGCGCCTCCGGGGCGCTCATGACGAGCATGTAGATTTCGCCGTCGAGGACGAAGTCACAAGAGCGTATGTTGAATATCTTTTCATCGAGCCGGCCGATTTTCTGGTAGAGGCCGATGTGCGTTCGGCCGAAGCGGGGATCAGCGAGGGTCTCCTCGGAAATCAGCGTCCAGCCAAGATCGTTTCTGAGGCCCGAGAGAAACTGCTCGGGAGAATACATGCCGGAGTTGTATTTCCAGAGCGCCAGGGTGGCGGTCGGCCCGAGCGCCGCCTTCAAGAGTTCCGGCCCGGGCTCCTCGGCCACGGTCCAATCCGCGGAAAGCGAGACGATGAGGGGGCCGCGGGTGAAGTCTCTCGCGGAGGCGGGGAGAGGGAGAGAGGGAGAGAGGGAGAAAGGGAGAAAGGGAGAAAGGGAAAAGCAGACCCAGACGGAAAAGCGCCGCAACATAAGAGAGGATGTAATCATATCCGGGGGGCGGTGAAAAGAATAAAGTGGGGAGGTCAGCGACGCGCGCGCGAGATCAGCCGATATCCTTTGGCCCGCAGGGCGCCACGGCGGCGGACGCTGTGACGGTCCATATCCACCGTCAGGCAAAGTTCCTGCAGAACGTGCGTGCCCACCAGGGGCTCGGTTCGATTGGAACCGATGACCACCATGCCGTTGATGATCTCTCCCTCCTATGGACCTGCCGGAGGCAAGCTGGGCTATTGACGGCAGTGCATTCAAATTCACCTCTTCCCCCCTTGAGGGGGAAGCTGGATGGGGGGTT
>JACQOF010000096.1 GCA_016202645.1 bacterium | reverse complement strand
GGTCCTGGTGCACTTCCTCACCTTGGCGTTCGGCGCCGCGATCACGTACAGCGGGTTCCTGGTCGCTGCCAGCATGAGACACATGCTCTCCCCCGGTATGCAGATCTCGATGTCGTGGGTATATTCGGCCGCCCCCGTCTGCGGAGTTCTCGTCGTCCTTTTCGAACTCGAATCGCTCGTTGACCGAGATCAGGCGTGACCATTGTGTCCCTGCTGCTCATCGGTACGTTCGCCGTGGGCTTATGCATCGGTCTGCCGATCGCCGTCGCGATATTCCTTTCATCGCTCGTCGTCATGCTGGCGCTCGGGTTGCCGTTCACGTTGCTTGCGCACCAGATGCTCACCGCCGTTGATTCCTACACACTCATCGCCATCCCGGGCTTCATGCTTTGCGGGACGTTGATGGAAAGGTCGGGCCTTGTTGAGCGCCTGGTCGATTTGAGTACGTGTCTCGTCGGCTGGATGTGCGGTGGTCTGTCCTATGTCGCCTTAACCGCCACGGTGATTTTCGCGGGCATCTCGGGCTCTGGAACAGCAGACACTGCCGCAGTGGGCTCCATAATGATTCCTGCGCTCCAGAAAGATAAATACGAGTCCGGCTACGCCGCGGCCGTCGTCGCGTCCGGCGGATCCATTGGGATCATCATCCCTCCGAGCATACCGATGATCATCTACGGTGTGACAACGAACACATCGATCCCGGCCTTGTTCGCCGGGGGCTATCTGCCCGGGGTCTTGCTGGCCCTAGCATTGGCACCCTATATGTATTATGTCGCACGCCGCAAAGGCTACGGGACAGTAACGAAGTTCTCTCGTTCCCGTCTCGGCACGAGCGTTCGTCGCGCGTTTTGGGCACTCCTCGTCCCAGTCGTCATCGTTGGTGGTATTGTCGGCGGCGTAGTGACTCCCACCGAAGCGGCGATCATAGGAGTGATGTACATATTCGTCATTGGCTTGTTTGTGTATCGGAGCCTCGCGTTACAGGACGTCTTAGCTTCCTTCATAGAAGCTGCGGTCCTTACCGGGGTTATCATGTTTCTGCTAGCGACGTCGAGCCTGTTCGGATGGATCATGGCGCGGGAAGACATTCCGAATGTGATGGTAAACGCGATTCTTTCCGTCACATCGGACAAGTTCGTTATCCTGCTAGGTCTCAACGTCCTGCTGCTGGCGCTGGGTTCTATCATGGACACGATCGCTATCTTAGTTATTCTCACACCTCTATTGATGCCCGTTGCTGTGCAACTAGGTATCGATCCCGTTCATTTTGGCATTATGGTCGTCTTCAACCTTTCCGTCGGACTGCTCACTCCTCCGGTTGGGTACGCCTTGTTCGTCGCGAGCTCTATCGCCAAGACGAGCGTAGGCCAGGTGACAAGGGCGATCCTTCCTCTGCTCGCGATCAAGATTCTCGTATTGCTCGTGGTCACCTACATTCCGTTTATCACCATGTTTCTGCCCAATCTGTTACGAGTTACCCGCTAAGCACTTCGCCGTTGTTGGTGGCGGCTGACCCATCCCGCGAAGGTCACGAGTAGGAGGGCTGGCTTGTCCGCTCCGATGCCGGTAGCCTCGAGGCCACGGGGATGCCTCCTCTTGCCGCCGGCGCCAACCGGCGACTTTGGGGTTGGACGCCAAGCAAGAGAGTGCCGCGAAGGGGAAGAGGTTATCATAGGCCGATCCTACCGTGCCTCATTTACGCCCGTGGACAAGGCGGGGCTCCTCGACGCTTTGCCCGGTGTCCACCGCAAACCAAATGAGGCGAGCCCGCAGCTCATCGCTCAGGTCGAGGTCGGGGACTGGCGTGTGCCGCCTCGCGGGCGACGGCGGCACGACGAGCGAGATCGATGCGGGGGCCGGGCATACTGCCGATACTTGCTCTGTGTTCGCCTCCGGTGGTGCAGACGGGACCCTCCGCGCAAGGGCTGACGTGCGCGGAGGCTGGCTCCTGGGCCCCCGGCGAAACTCCGAGACCGCCTCGATCCATCCCGGTCGGGCCCAGCCGAGCGTCTCGGCGATCAGGCCGACCCCATGCGCGACCTGGGCGATGGCGGGCACGGGGTCGGGGATGAACGCGGTCATCCCCACGGTGAGGCTCACGACGATCTCGATGTCGACCCGCTCATGGGCCTCCCGGGCGAAGACATTCCGGACCAGGGCAACGATCGGGTCGTGGAACCCTTGGAGGTCATCCTGCGGGGCGCCAAGCACGAGTGGCCCGTGATTCCTGGCCGCCTCCACGGCTCGCTCGCCCGCGGTGGCGAGGTCGGGCAAGGGGACGGCGTCGAGATTCACCAAGAGGGCGCGGCGGATCAGCGGGGCCGACAGTCCCAGACGCCCCTCCAGCGTCTTCGCTTCCCCGGGATTCAGGGTGAGCAACGGGACGGGCCGGACGGTGAGCTGCTCGTTTTCCACCGGGGTCACCAGCCGCCCGCTGAGGAGGATGCTGAGGGTCGTCCGCACGCTGCGATCCGCCGTGTGGAACTCGTCGAGCACGAGGAACGGCGATTCGAGGAGCGCACGTTTGGATACCAGAGAGCCGTCGAGCGGTCGCGGAGATCACCAGGAGGAGGCAGGCATGAACCAGCTGATGTCGCGTCTGGCTATCGGTGTTGCGCTCGCCGTCGGGCTTTACGTGGCTGCTCCCGCGACCGCCGCCGAGGGCCAGCGGTACGCGGTCACCATCACCAATGTGACCCGTGGCCAGGTCATCACCCCGCCGGTCGTCATGAGCCACACGGAAGACTTCCGCCTCTTCACCCCGGGCGCCCCGGCGATCGCCGAGTTGGTCACGCTGGCCGAAGAAGGCGCCGTCGATCCGCTCCTCGACGTCCTGGCGACGCGCCCCGAGGTGTTCGAGGCCCGGGCGGCCGGCGACGTCCTGATGCCCGGCGCCTCGGTGACGATCGAGATCATGGCGCCGGGCACCTATCGGCACGTCACCGCGGTCGGCATGCTCGCCACCACAAACGACGCGTTCTTCGCCGTGCGGGGCGTCGAGGCGCCGCGCCGGGGTGAGCGGTCGGTCGGCGCGGTGGCCTACGATGCCGGCAGCGAGGCCAACTCCGAGTTGTGCGCGTTCATCCCCGGCCCACCCTGCGGGAGCGCCGGGGCGAGAGACACCGCGGCCGCCGAGGGGTACGTGCACGTGCACGCCGGCATCCACGGTGGCGGCGACCTGGTGCCGGGGCAGCACGACTGGCGGAACCCTGTCGCGGAGATCATCATTCGGCGGCTCGAGTGATCACCAGCAGAAGAAGCGCGTCGAGGGGAGCGCGCTGAGGTCGCACGACGGCCGACGGCGTGTCTGCTGCTGGAGTGGGCGAGAGGGTGGCCGAGGAGCGCGCGCGGGTATTCTCGAGGTCGTGCTTCTGCTTGGGCACCGGCTCAGGTGTGGTGGCCGTCTAGCTCGCCAGGGAGGGACATCGCCTGCCTGTCGGGCGCGGCGAGTCGCAGCTCGCCGCCGCCCGCAGGATGCCGCGAGCGCGGACCCCGGAAATGTCGGTCCAATTCCCGGTTTCCCAGGACATTCTCGCGAGGATTCCCGGCGCTGCTCCAAGTCTCTCTGTGTAGTCCCTTCCCTGATCCAATGGGCAGCCACCAGGGGGCGTGAACATCGCGATCGGGTGGTACACGATGTACCACGGGCCCGAAAGTCGCATTTCAGGCTCCACTTTCACGTCGAGAAACCGGGCTGTAGGTCGCATGCTGCGCTGCGTGATGCATGATGCATCACCTGGCCAAGAGGTCGCATTCTGCGGCGAGTGGTATTCGGGACTCGACCGCGGACGAGGCACCGATGTCGCACCGCCGGGTACCGATAGAGCCGAGGTGCAGGGCCGCGCCAGAGCATCCCGCTCGTGCAGGCGAGGGCGATGGAAACTCTTGTGCGTGTCTAAGCCGCCACGTGTGTGCTATATGGCGACTAACGGCCTCATGTCCAATAACCTTCTCCAGGGAGGGGGCGGTGGCGTCCCGATATATCGAGCACTTCAAGTCCATCGACGCACGAGACTCAGAAAGAAATATTACTCGCCTTGCCGGCAGCGAGCCGGGGGTCTGGCACACAGTTCAGAGCCTTTGCACAGAGATCGAACTGGCCAGGCGTTGGTTGCGTCAGCATGAGGACATGCTGTTGAACACTCATCTAGTTGCGGCGATCGTGTGGACGGCCCGAATGGCGCCGTGTCGATCTCGGTGAGGAGAGCGATGCGTGAGGAAGTTCTGATTCAAGAATTTCTCGACGGTATTAACGAGCGAGCCGAAGAGCGTTTCAATGGCCATCTTCATCAGGCTTTTCTTGACTGGTATGTGGAGGCCGAGTTCGGTAAGCTCAAATGGCATTTCACCGACGACGCCAACGATGGAGGCATCGATGCCGTCGTTTGGAACCCCGATTACTCTCCACCTGTCTTCCTCATTCAGTCGAAGTTCACAGAGCACGTCGGCAAGTCGACCCTCCCTCATGGCGCCCACCGGGGCCTGTCTGGAGCCGTGGAGGCATTTTATCGCCGCGATGAAACTTTCGAGGAATGGCTGTCTAGGGTGCGTGACGATCTGAGAGCGCTGTACCGCAAGGCGTTTGACCGGCTGACCGATCGGCGAAACTGGAAAGCTGAGAAGCGGGCCTTCCGCCTCGTTACGACGCATACACGACTTCGTTCCGGCGAGTCGAGCCGAATTCCCATCGAGAACTACGCGTATGCTCAAGACATCCTGCGACTCTATGGACAGTTTCGAAAAGGCGCAACTCCGCGTGCGAGACCGCTCGCGCTTCATGTTGAGGACAAACTTAGCTATCGCGACAAGAAACGAAGAGTGACCTCGTACCTATTCAATGCGCGATTGTCGGACTTTCGCGACTATCTGGCCGACAATGACGTCGCGCGACTCGTCGCTCGAAACATCCGCTACAATCTCGGTGGGAGAGTTGGGAGGGAGATCCGCTCAACGTTCGAGAAGCAACCCAATAACTTCTGGTATGTGCACAACGGTCTCACGATGGTCTGTGATGAATTTGCGGAACGTGACGGGACTGCGACGCTCGTCAATCCGAGTGTCATCAACGGCGCACAGACGCTTTACGCGATTAGTGGATCACCGAAGAAGACATCATCGGCATTGGTGACGACGCGCGTCATTGTGAGAGGCAACAGAAACGATGGTGCGATGGAGGACGATCACTGGCTGCAACGCGTTATTCGCGGTGTGAACACTCAGAATCGCGTTCGCGCGTATGATTTTCGCTCAAATGAGCCTGAGCAGATCGAACTGCAGAACCGATTCCGAGAGCTGAGAGTGTTCTATGAGCGCAAGCGCGGTGAGTGGAAGGAGTTTCGAAACGAGCCTCGTTTCCGCGGCTTTCAGCGATTGTCGTTGCGAACCCTCGGCCAGATTTTGGCAGCGACTGGTGATCATGATGGGCACGGCGTTTTGCTGGTGAAACGAGGCGTCGAAGAGATCTTTCAGCCGAAGCCGTACGGGAAGCTGTTTCCGATGAAGGGGAGGGTGGCGAGACGATTTAGGCGAATGTATCTGGCGTATAGGATCTATCGGCTGCTTGACGAGTACGGTTATCGCAATGCGCGGGAGTATCGGCGTCAGCGTCACGGGTTTTGGAACGCGTTGTGGCTCCTACACCTTGGGGTCGGAGGCGGCTTGCAGAATGGAGTCTCTGTCCAGGCGATTAAGGAGGCGTTCGATCGTTTCGAAAAAAGCGGCAGGGCGGGGCAGCGGGCCAGAAAGGCCGTCAGAAGGCTCCGTAAGGCAGTCTGGACCGCCTGGCGTCAATCGCGCCGCGCGGATCCCGAACTGTGGACTCCGGCGAACTTTTTCAAGGCAAGCTTCGGCAACCGTAAAGTGCGCCGGCTTGCGCTGCCGAAGGTGAGGCGAGAGCTGCTGGCCCTCGGGAAGTCGATCGCAAACGGCGGCTAGTGCGACGGTCGAATCAGGCGAGGCATGGCGTTCGCCTCGTGGCGCCATGTAATAGGAAGCAGAAAGTCTAACAAAGTCACTGCCTTACAATACGGGTCGTCGGGGCCCGCGCAGAGAATTCCGTTGACTGCAGCTAGAAATCGATGCAGACTGTATCCAATTCTGAAATGCGGGCCCTAAAGCGGCCTGTGGGGCGGAAGGTGTGTCGGTCGGTACGGAGCAGCCTACGGTGGCCCTCACGCAACCGTAGGAAATCTCCGGAGAAGACCCACCGGTGCGTCGTGAGGGCGTAGCTTTTGGGACACAAATGGGGCGCAAGGCGCCCCATTTTATTTTTCGGGCGCACGACTGCGCATGACTCCGTTCTACCGGCCTTCCACCGGATCCGGTCTGTAGTACCTTGTTGTCGGTGAGTCCCAACGATAAGTGGCGTGCAGTCCTCGAGGAGGCGCTTGCGATTGCGGCCACTGAGCGTCCGAATGAGCCATGCCTCGGTACCCGATTTCGGCAACTTGTTGACGCGGTCGCCGCAAAGCACGGCGCGTGCTTTCCGCCGGCTGAGGAGCCGACATTACGATTCATTCAGCTTCTTGAACGCTACCCAGAAATTCTGATCGTCCGCCGGCGTGGCGGTCAGGATGTCTTGGTTGCGCCAACGAACAAGCCTGAACTATTTGCGGAGAGCTCCAAATGGCCAGCGCCCGGCATTCGACAGGATCTGTTTAACGCTTTCGTACGCATATCTGATGATCGAGCTTGGTACGACCGTGATCGTGATGTGATCATCTGGACGGAAGCCAACACAACTCCGACCGTGTCAGAATCGCTCATTCCGATCCCGCTAGCAACTCTCGATGACGCAGTTGCTGTTCGGCGTGCGTTCGCAGAGACGCTCCCGCCACCGGTTCGAGCGGATGTCGAAGCAACTCTGGCAACCGCTCGGCCTTTGACGCTCTTCACTGGAATTGTTCGTTCGCGCGGCTTAGGACTCCAGTGGCACGTATTCAGAACGAAGGAGTTGGTTGAGCGTATCGGCGTTTGGGCAAGGAATGCCGGCCTAGTGTGGCGCGACGAGTGGATGACGGCGGTACCATCATCGTTGGCGAATATGACCAAGGCACACGAGGCCGCGGCGACCGATCAACGTGACTGGCGCGCGGCGCTAATTGTGATGGCGGAACACCTCGACGAGCAGGACCTCGCGCGGATTTCCGTTCCCCTGGATGTTGTTCTGAGGATGCTCGCCCCGCGTCCGTAGGCGAGCCGATTCCTGTCAGTTGCCAGTAGCAATACTCGTCGGCATACCTGCTACACAGGTTCACCGCGTAAGGGCCGCAATTACGGGCGGCCAGGCGAGATGGCGGGATGACTGGACGTTGATCAGTGTCGCGACCGGACGTGCCCGAGCTGAGGTCAGAGGTGCAGAAGTCGAGAAGGCGATAAGAGAAGCCAACAACCACGTCAGTCCGCATGTTCTCGGACTGTCCTTGCAAGACGCAGCAGTGAAAGCAGACATTGGTCGGAAGATCCGGCCGTACTTTCGATTCATTTGGTTAGCGAACCGTGTCCTTGGGCATTTCCCTCACAGCGTAGGAAGCTTTATCGAGGCGGTGAACACCGTCCTTGAGCAGGAAGATCTCTGGGCGGAAACGGTCAAACCGCGAGATACGGCGTCTCCGTTGTTGCTGCCGGCCTGTTCGTTCGAGGCGGACGGCCAGTGTCACGGAATCTGGGGGGCGGCCGAACAGTTTGGCGACGCCGGCAATATCGTTGGCGCAGCGCGAGCGATCCATCGATTCCACGCGATTCATTGGCAGTCGACCCGTGAGGGACCGCGCCGATGGAAGGACCTCTCAAGCCGAGTTTTCAATCACATGGGACCGGCGCATGGTATTGCGCCCTTTCCGCGTGGCTGGAAGTATTCCTTCCGTCTACCGGACGGCTTCCACTATGACGTTACAGAGGCTGAAGGGCGCGCTTTTGTTCTGTTGGACATCGCCAACGTGCGCCACGCAGTCGAGAAAGGCCGTTATCTAAACATCGACCCGCACGGATATGTTCGGCTATGACTTCCCCGGCCGCGCGTGCCCAACGTGCCGCCTGGGCCGGAGGGGTTCGCCAATCACACCGCATGTTTTAGTTGCGAGCCCAAATGTGTCTAGACATGATACGCAACTATTCGCTGTATCTAGCGAAAACGTGGTCGTAACTCAAACACGGGTTCGAGTCCCGTCTTGGATCAGCTCAGAGGGCAGCTTGGATGAAGGTGTCTCGCTTGACAGAGACGCTGCAGATTGTCAAAGAGTCGCCTGATCTCAGGGGGTGGAGCCAGGCAGAGAGGCAAAGAGTTCGATACGCATCGACTACAGGAGCCAATGTCAGAGCAGGCCCATCTCGGCGAGCGATTGCCAGGCCTTTTTTTGGCCGTTGCCGATGAGGACGTGATCGTGAATCTTCAGGTCGAGCAACCGCGCCGCCTCGACGAGCTGCCTCGTGAGCCGCTTGTCCTCCATCGACGGCGACGGGCTGCCAGACGGGTGGTTGTGAACCAAGACGAGCGCGGCCACCCCCATCGTGCGCAACGCTGGGCCGAACACTTCCCGGGCAGACACAAGGGAGGCCGTCAGCGTCCCGACCGAGACCTCGTGGACGGCGACGAGCGCGTTCTGCGCATCGAGCAGGAGCACGAGGAAGTGCTCCTTTGCGTCGTCGGGGATGACCTCGAACGCGAGGTCGGCCACCTTCTGCGGGGCGTCGAGGACGTGTGCCTCGCCGATCGCAGTGTCGCGCACGACACGGAAGGTGATGAAGGGAACGTAGTTCCGTCGCGTCCCGCCGTTCGTCTGGGTCTTTCCGACCACCTTCGCCTGGTTGACCATCGCACGCTCCTCGTCGAGCAAGGTTACGGAGCGTAGACGACTGAGCAGGTGGGTCAAGGGAAAAGTATCGAGAGCGAGCGAGAGGTCCTGCCGAGATCGGCCTGAGGAATGGAGGAGCGGCCTGCCAACTTCGCTCAGGTTCGTTCGACGGCGGCTCTATCGGTAATAGCGCTCGATGTACGATGCCTGCCCGCCTACCCCGCCCATCCCGCCGCCGGACACTCGGCCCATCGGGGCGAGGCTCGGCTCGCCGATCGAGTGGACACCAGCGGGGAGGACCGCCGAGGCGAATGGGCGTCCCCGACTGTGCGCAGCGAGTGCCGCCGCCAGCGCGAGGGCGTTTGCGAAATCATCATGCCCACCCGTCGGGTGGTCGACGAGCGTCCGGCCTCCGGCACGGTGGCGCCGCTCCAGCATTTTCAGTTCCCGCGCGAGCTGGGGATGGTCGAGGAGATCGAGGCGTTCCTGGGCAAACAACGGCTCGACTTCGAGATAGGCCGTGCTCTTCTCGAGGTAGCGCGTGGCGCCGGGGTCGTTGGGGGTCCTGATCTCGGCTTCCTCGTACCGGAGCCCCTCGGCCCGGAAGCGTTCGCGAACCCACCCGGCCGCGTAGCGATCGCCGATGACGGTGCGCAGCCCATAGGGCTTCACAAGAGCTGCGATCTCCCGGACGACGCCTTCGAGATCGAGCGTCTCGCTCCCGCGCCGGCTCCACCCGCGCATCACGTCCAGTACGATGCGCCGCTCCGGCCCCTGGCCCTCGGCATGGACGACGGCCAGGGTGAACGCGTCGGCTCCGCCCCCTGACGGGTCCACGGCGGCGACGTAGCGCACGCCGGGGCGAGGCGGCAGCTCATGGCGTCCGGTGATGACCGCGTGATCGACCCAGGCCGAGGGCAGGAAGGCTTCGAGGTCCTCGGCGAACTCCGCCTCGTACTCCCGGGCGAAGCGAAGGGGATCGAGCCGCTGCTCGCGCTGAAGGCGCTCGGCGCGAAGCGAAGGATTCATCAGGAGTGACGAGGCACGCCAGACGAGCAAATCGGGATCGTCCTGCCCGAAGCCCCGCTTGAAGTCCTCGTAGAGGACGCCGCTCTTCATGTATGGCGTGCTGATCTTGATGAGCCGGGTGGTGGGAAAGGCGATCATTCCCCGGCGGATTGATGCCTGAATCTCCACGTCACTGTCAGCTTGACCCTCCAAACGGAAGAAGGCGACCTCGTCCATCACGCCGACAGGGATCGACCAGCCTCGGAGCGATCGGAGGGTGCAGGGGAAGCACGCGATGGTGACGCCATTCGCGAGGACGATCTCCGACGCAAGCACCTCCTCGACGAGCGAGGCCAGGAGCGAGGAGCGGGTCATGTAGTCGCGGATGTAGCCGAAGGCGATCTTCGTCGCGCGCTGATCCTGGGCGACGAGTGGGATGACGGCGCGCTCGCCCCGGGCGAGATGGCGCTCGTGGCCGCCGAAGACGGCCTCGTAGCAGGCAACGGGCGCGGCGATCCGGCTGTCCTTGCCCGCACGGGCTCCGGCGATCACTGTCGCCTCGCTGAAGGGCGTCCCCACGTACGTGGCGCGTCCCGTACAAGCCCGGAAGAGATGGAGGTGCTCGTCCCCGAGGGGCAGGCCATATAGGGACCGGAGCAGCGTCTCCTGCGCTGGAGAGATCGAGAGCCCGAGCAATTGGGAGTCCGTGCAGAACTCGATGATCGAGGGGGCGGCTGGCATCAGGGGTCGTCCTGACCGTCGCGCTTAGTTATCTGCTCGGGGCCGGGCGAATCAACGGCGTCTGGGGCATTGCCGAGGATGCGGCAGTACCAGGTCTCGTCGCCGACCACCTCGTGATCGACCCCGGCGACTAGGAGGGAGAGGAAGAGGTCGCCGATCTCGGCGAGGTAGCCGGGGTATGGGAGGCTGGGATGCGGGAGGCCCGCCAGATCGAGGGCTTCGAAGAACGTGCGAGTCGAGCCCGGCCTGATGTGCCGGAAATCCCCTGGCGCGCTCATGTGGCCTCTTGTACGGCTCCGGCGTCGTCCGAGCGCGGTGGCGTATCGGGGCCGTACCGCTCGCGCACATAGGTACTGAGGTCCGTGACCTTCTGAGGGACGCGGTCGAGGCCGAGCTTGTCGAGGACGCGGACGAGGTGGTCCGCGAGCATCTGGCGCTGGACAAGGACCGGCAGGAGGGTCTTCGTGCGGGCGTTGACGAGGCTCCGCTGCTCAAAGAGGTAGGCGTCCACGTGATCGACTAACAGGCTGGAGCGGACCGCTAGGTCAATCAGCCGCTTCCGCTGGGGGGAGAGATCGCTTGCGCCGCCGAGCGCCGCAACGAGTTCCTGGCGGAAGGCCAGCGCTTCGCGTGCGCCAGCTGATCGGCGGTCAATCGCCCGGAATCCGCGCAATCTGATCCGGGCCATCGGGACCGTCAGGCCGTGGCGGGAGCGGGAGCGTGCAGCCTTCACGGCGGACTCATCGTCGGTCGAGTCCCGACGGGGACCCGACCGTCCTTAGCGAATTCTCTTTGAGTGGCAGGAACTTACGTAGTTCGAGCCGGTGTGACGGATTGCGAGGCCGCCACTCGATATGCGCGTTTCGATTCCGCGTCATCACGCGGCCCGTACGCGGCCCCGGATGGGGACGGTCAGACGGAAGGAGTTACCTAGAGCGGGCGAATCCCGTTGGGGCCACCAAGCTGATTTCTCAGATCTTTTGCAGCCCCGAATTCTGATCCCGCCGTGTCGGGATCAGAATCTCCGTTTAGCTCCCCTTCTCGTCGAAGACGCTGACCGCCTGCTGGAGCTCATGCTGCGTCAGTCGCGTATACACGGTCGTCGTCTGGATGTCCGCGTGCCGCAGGTGCTCCTGCACCACACGGAGATTCCCGCCGGTGCGCCGGTGCAGCTCCACGCCGCAGCCATGACGGAAGGCATGCGGGTGTAACTCGGGTAAGCCTGCCCGTCGGCCCAGGACCTTGATGAGCTTCCACACCCTCTGGCCGGTCATCCGGCTCTCGCGCCGGACCCCCGCGCGGGTGCGGTAGCGCACCACGAACATCGGGTCACTACTGCCGGCGTCGGCCCGCTCCTTGGTGACGTACTCCGACACGAACGCCCGGGCGACCTCGGGGAGGGGCACCGCCGCCTCATGCCCGCCCTTGCCACGCACACGCCGTAACCCGAACTCCGGCGCGTAGTCGCCGACGTCGAGGGCGACCACCTCGGACCGCCGCAGGCCCCCGTAGGCCATGAGTGCGACGATCGCCCGCTCTCGCAGATCGGACGAGTCCGCGAGCAGCCGCTCAACCGTTTCCCAGCGGGGCACCCGCGGCAAGCGGGCCTTCCGCCGTGGGCGAGTCAGGAGATCGAGCGGGTTCTTGTCGAGCTTCTCCCGGCGCACGGCCCACTTCCCGAAGCTGCCGAGGGTCGCCAGCCGCACGCGGATGGAGTTGGTCTGCAACCCGCGCGCAGACAGTGCGTACTGATACTCCCGGCAACGCTCCGCGGTGAAGTGGGTGACGAGCACCGTGCCTCCAACGTCGTGCCTCGCGAACTCCACGAAATCACCAAAGCACCAGCGATACGTCTCGATGCTGCGGGGGGCCGCCTCCTTCTCGACCCGGAGGTACTGGCAGAACTCCTCAAAGAGCGCGGACAAGCGCATGGGCTGCCTCCGCTTGTCCGCCACGCGCTGAGGCGGATTATCGGGGGGCACGAGCCAGGGGTCAACCGCCGCGTTCGCGGCGCCGCCGCCGGCGTCGTCGTGGTGCGACGGCTGTCCCCCGTCGTTCACATCAGGCCTCACCCGCAGCGCCCGTCGCCGGCGTCGTTCCACCTCCGGCGATCTGGTCCAGGAAGGCGCGCACGCGCTGGCGCAGGTCCGGGCCGAGCCAGCTCTGGAGGGTCGAGAAGAGCGCCGGCGCGCTGCGCTTGGTGGTGAGGAGCAGCTCGAGTTTCGACCAGAACGGATCGTCGGCCGCCGTGTGCTGGAGGAGGAACCGCTCGAGCGCCGTGGCGGTGACGATCGCGTCGCGGAACGCGGCGGCCTGCTGGGTCAGGTCAGTCAGCTCGCGCTGAAGCTGCTCCCGCTGTGTCGTGGCGCCGTCGATCTGTCGGTGGATCTCGGTGAGCGCGGCGCGGCGCGCGGCCAGCGTCGCCTTGAGGGCCGTGACCTCGCGCGCACGCCGGGCGCGCTCCTGGTCGAGCCGCACGCGATCGGCCGCGGCGCATCCCGTGTCGACGACGTGGTGCAGGACGACGCCACGGTCCTCCGTCGTGATGCCAGCGGCCTCGAGGGCGCGGGCCAGGGCCTCGGCCGTCGCCTGATCGAGCCCGAGGGCGCGGAGCTGCTCCAGGTGGTCCAGCGCCCCGGCCAGGTCGTCCACGCCAATCCCCAAGGCCTCGAGACGGCTCCACAGACCCGCGATGGCCGTGAGGCGTTCGACGTCGTACCCCAGGGCCTGGTAGCGTGTGAGCGCGCTGCGGAGCTCGTCGGCGATCGCGGTGTCGATCCCGGCCTGTTCGAGGTCGGCGCTCAGTGTGGCGACGGCCTGCGCCTGCTCCAGGCTGAGGCCGGCGGCATCCAGCGCCTTGGCGACCTCCAGCGCGTCCCGGACCTCGTCGATCGCGAGGTCATGCTCGCGGAGTGCCGCCTTGAGCTCGACGCAGTCGCGGAGATCCTGCGCGGTCACGTGGGTCTCCGCGCACGCCTTCCGGAGGTGCGCAATGGCCTGGAGGTTCCCGAAGTCGTGGCCGGTGCCCATCGTGAAGCGGTAATGGTCGATGAGCACCCCGACGGCCATGTCGAGGGGCATCTGGAGCTCACGGCTCAGCCAGACCAGCTCGGCCTTCGCGGTCTCGGACAGCGTGAAGGCGGGCATCATCGAGTCCTGCGCGGACATGGCGCGCTCCTCTCCGGCGGGGTCCCGGCGCTCCGGGAACAGCGGAATGATGGGCATGGTGCGGGTGTTCAGCGCCGCCTGACCGGGCGCCGCCCCGATCGTTGACGCTGCGCGGCTCGGGCGGGCGTTGGGGAAGGCGCGCACGGCATCGACCCATCCGGGCTTCACCCAGCCAACGGTCTCGACGACGAGGAGGGTGTTGTAGAGCGCCTGACGGAGGGCGACGGTCGGGGAAAACCAGGCGGTCATACCCCGGCCCAACCCGAGCACCACCTCGACATCGAGGAGCGCGGCGCCGTCAGGCGTCAGCACCGTGCGCAGCACCTCCACGAGCGGGGCGCGCAGGGTGTCGGCGGCGTCCTGAGGCACCGGAATCATGCAGGGCCCCGCGCGGCGGGCCGCGGCGAGCGGGCGCGTGCCGGAGGCAGCGAGGTCGGACAGGGTCAGGCCCGTCACGTCGAGCGGGATGAGCCGGCGGAGTTGAGGCGCGCTCAAGCCAGTCCGCGCCGCGAGGGTTGCGCCCGGGGCGGGGTTCAGGATGACGATGGGGACCGGGGCGATGGTGACGACGTCGTTCTCAATCGCCAGGCGGCGCTTGCCGGTGAGGAACGGCGCGACGGCCCGCCGCACGGCGCGGTCGGCCGCTTGGTACTCGTCGAAGACCGCGATCGGCGCATTGACGAGCCTGCGCTGGGTGATGACGTCGCCCGTCGGGCCGCGGCGGATCCAGAGGCTCTGCCCGCTCTCGGCCCGCAGATCGGCAATATGGGTCGTGGGGTCCACGCCCAGGGCGACGGCAAGAAACTCGGCCGCCGAGGTCTTCCAGCTCAGCGTGGGGCCGAGGATGAGCAGGCCGGCGTGCCGGTCCTCCTGGTCGGTGTGCCGGCGCAGGGCGAGGGCCGCGAGGGCGAGCTCGAGCCACGCCCGGTGTTGAGGGGTGGGCACGTCCCGCAGCGGGGGATAGGCTTCCCCCAGGCCCTCGATGAACACCTGCGCGTCGCGCTCGGCGAGCGCGCGTTCCCCGGTGGACGTGAGGGCATAGCCCTGAGGGGACGTGGCGATCAGACCCTCAGCGCGGAGCCCGCGCAACCGCCGGTAGACCGTGCCCTTGGGATAGCGGCTCAAGAGTCCGGCGATGGGCCTGGCGCCCTGAGCGAGAAACTCGAGGAGGGCCCAGTCGGTGGGCATCATGTGGCGCACGGCGAGCCCTCCACCATCCGCGTGGCGCCGACGTGCTCGTCTCGCCGCTCGAGACTCGGCTGAGACTTTCGGCGGGACGCTGGGACGCCGCGGGGGTTGAACGGACCGGGCACGAACGGCGTGCGCGAGACCGCGTCGAGGGAGACGGGGGTCATCGGCGCTGGGCAGTCGTCGGCCGGCTGAGCGACATGGAAGGCCAGCCTCACGCACTGCCGGGACGGGCTGATGAGCGTCAGCGCACCTGCGCGGTCGACGCAGACGATGTCGCCGCCGCCTGGACAGACGGCGCCGTCCTCGGCGCCGCAGCGCATCGGGCTGTACCGCTTGCAGAACTGGATCAGGTGGCCCATGACATCCGGAGCCCACGCTACTCCGGAAGGGGTCAGGGATAGGATCGCGTGGCGGTCGAGCGCGTGCGAACGGCGGCTAAGCTATTGAATCGACGTTGGTACTGATTTTGGCCCCGCTTTCAGTACCAACAGGAGTGATCGTGATGCCGCCCAGGAGGATCTCCAGTTCACGGAGTTCGTGGGGTTGCTCGCCGAGCCAGCGTCCGTAGTGGGTCCAGGCGCTAGCGATCTGTCGTTCCAGGTTTTGAGCGGCGAGCTCGTGCTTGATCGCACGCGTATGGGTTCGCTCCTTCTCCGCAATCAGGAAGATCGCCCATTCACTCGGGGCCCAGTCGAACTCGCTCCGCATCTTCCAGCGGTCTCGCACCTCCACAGACCAGTGGCCGAGCCGAAGGTGCGCGCCGTGCAGGCCCACACGCTCTTGCAACACGACCGAGAGGTGGGTGCCCTTCGTTTCAAGCTGCGCGAGCTGATCACGAACATCCTCGTACTGCGTGAGGAGCCCGAGGTCTCGCTCCGATGTCGAGGCGCACCACTCGATCCATTTCGGCACTTCTTGGTCTGCCCAATCGCTGCCGAGATCCATGACCTCGGCGGCGAGCCGGCGTGGCGATGCCGCTGTGGCCCGGCGGTAGGCCGCCCAATTCACCGTGGCTCCGCCGACGTCTATGGTGACGCGTTCGAGGAGCTGCAGAACCCGTGGGAGCGAGAACGCGGCCGGATTGCCTGCGGCGTGTTTCACGGCGGCCATGACGTCGGCGAGCAGGGTATCGGGGAGCAGTTCGTAGGGCAGGCCGTGGGCGACAATACCCTGCTCGAGTCGCTTCGTCATCTCTTGAAGGGTCGCCCCCTGCCCCTCAGGCTTGCAGTTGAAGCTGACGCCCTGCAGCCGACAAGAGCGGACGAATAACCGCAGCCGAGCCCAGGAGTGCCGCTCCTCCGGGCTGAGGGAGAGAATCCATTTTCGTCTTCCCGTTGACCCGAAGGGCTCGAACTCGAGCAGCGGCTTCATCCCGACGGCGTCAAGCTGAAAGGCATGAAGGGCGTGTGGCGTTCCATGCCCGACACTATCACGCCGGCCTGCTGTGTGGTAAAGGTTCGCTCGCGCGGCGTGGAAAGAGAGTGGTGCCGAAGCGAGGATTCGTTCGAGGCGTTCTCGATTGCGTTCGGTCTGTCGCGGATTTTCTCGGTCTCGTCGAGACTTACAGTAGGGCTCACCATGCTTTGATACTGAGTGAGACCAAATCCGCATCATTTCACCGGTACGATAATCCCGTTTTCATCCCCCTCGACCCCTCGACCCGCTGTCATGACTCCGTGGCTGGCCGCCCCGACGGGAGGCGGCGCCGTGCTCTGGCGTGGGCAGCTCCAGTATCTGCCTCCACGTGTCCCGGTCAAAGGAAGCATACGATGTGTCTCGTTCGGCTCGCGGAATCAACCAGCGCTCTCGCCACAATTGGATCACCTCATCCAGTGGTCGCTTGTGCCACCCGAGCCTGGTAGCCTCGCCCTTCAGAAACTTCGTCGCGTTCGAAGCGAGAGGCGCCAAGTAGACAGCCCGTCTGACGCCGTGTCGGAGAAGATCTGCGGGCAGCTCTAAGCACTCGAGCGCCTTTCGCACTACTCGAATTCGATGATTGGGCCCTTGGCCAAACTCATGACGGTCCACCTCATCCTCTCCCTCGGCCCTCAAATATTCGCGCAGCTTCTTGTAGGTACCATTCGCCAAATGAAAGTGGCCGTAGCCTTCGGTCAGTCCAACGGGCCGAAACACCTCGACACCTGAAAATCGCAAGCGGTTGTAGATTGAGGATCTACCCAGAGCGCTGGTCGCGGTTATCATGGCGAGCCGTCCATCGAATTGCTTGCCTCGAATGATCGACTTTACGGCCCGGTAACGATCTTGAAACACTGCTCTCACGAAGTCGCTAGCCGCGAGGAGCGCTATGAGCTTGGCTCCAAGCAGTCGGTTGTACGGAGGAACGGCGCCGAGCACGTAAGCATCCATCACGTGCGCGAGCCTCTCTTCCCGGTCGTCAGCCGTCCATCCGATCCACGAATCCCTGACCTTGAGATTGAATACCGGATCAGTAAGCCCTAGGAGTCCGATCAGCTTGGCGTTAGATCTGTCAAGTACGACAATGCGAAACCTTCGACCAAAGCCCCGGGAGACGGGCACGCTCCACCAGAGCGATGCGATCCGGAAGAGCGCGCCGAGTTCCTCATCATCGCCCACCAGTACCGGGTACGGCTGGATCTTGTCCGGATGGAGGTCGCGACCCGACGCAAGGTACTTCCAGACCTGCGGCAGGTTCGCCTCAACGAATGCTCGCTCCTCAGATAGATGTTCGCGCCTTGAGAGCGAATGAATCTGTCGAACCTCTTCCTTGCCGTATGATCTCTGTTTTAGCAACAGATTCGGACCCAGCTCGAAGCCTTGCCTCTTGAGAAGCCCGAGCAGATTCTCGCGGAGCTTCTGTGCTCGGCGAGACAGGCGGCTAGCCATTCCTGGATGCGCTCGGTCCTAACGTGTCCTTACTTGTACTGCTTCTTCGCAACCAACCTGTCGAACTCAATGACCCTGACTGGTATGACAAAGGGGTGCGACGATGTAACAAAATAGAGATTTCCCGGGATTGTCTCTCTCTGGATGAAGGAGCTTACGACCCCATCATAGTTTACGTTTGACTTGACGAGTGCCTTGATGTCATCCGAGTTGCCCATGTAGAAGGCAAAGAAATTCTCGGCCTGGCTCCGTATCTCTTCTGAGATGGCAGATGGACGCTGAGTGATGGCAACTAGGCCAATACCGAACTTGCGGCCCTCCTTTGCTACCCGCACGAATGGATTCTCTGAGGTTCTGACCTGCTCATCCGAAAGAACGTTCTGGGCTTCTTCGACTACGATGACGGAGCGGATGATCTCCTGATCCTTCGCCTCAGTGTAGTTCTTCTTATTGTCCTCGAATAGCTTACGGACAATCATTGTGGATATGATAGAAGCGTCGAGGCTGTCGCGTAATGACAGATCTATTATTACTGTCTTGCCCTGGCGCAGTACCTTGAAGGTATCCTCCAGTAGCGTCGAGCTTGAAGAGTGAACACCGCCTTCGTCAATGAAATGACGAATGCGCTTCCTAATGGCCATAATTGTGCCGCGGGCGCTCTTATCCTGCTTCTTGTCGTCCCCCTCGGACTTCGAGCCGAAGAAGTCAGGGAAATCCTTGTATAGATTCTGGGGTGAGTCGCAGTACGAGTCTATCTTCTTAACAAACCCCTCAACCTGTTTGTCGTCGAGATACAGCAGGAAGGATTTCATCACTTCCGAGAAGCCAGTAGAAAACGTGAGAATGTCGCCCACCGTCATGTGTTTGTGGGTGTTGACCTGGACCTTGCCGGAGTACGTGTAGCCCTTCGGCTTGGAGATCTTGCGGTCGGAGTAGACAATCAGATTCTGCCGTACCTTCTCCTCGTCCACGTCGCCGAGGCCGACAGTCTGGGCGGCAGTCTTTGAATAGTACTCGCCGTTAAGGTCAAACACGAGTTTCCCAAATGTGTTATCACCGATCGTGTTGTAAAGGAGGACCTTCATTAGATTGGTCTTGCCGAACCCGGATTGCGCAAATATCATAGTGCGCTTTGACTTCAGGCGGGCCGTGTCAAAGAGAATGTGGCCCTTGTCATCCTGAACGTCCTCACCGACGCACAGATGGCCGAGGGACACGCCAGTCTCGTTTCCGATGTTCAGGATGTGTGCCACTTCGATAGGCTGGAGGTGGCGAGCGTGATAGGACACGACGGGTAGCTTCCGAACGGCCGTTGTAAACGAAATCGACGTTCCTTTGTCCTCAAAGGTACCGAGCATCCGGACCTTGTAGGTATAGCTGAACATCTTCTGCTTGTCCCGCTCGGAGAGTTCACGCTCAGCGATGCGGGCATAGTGAACCGCGACAAGAGTCTTGTCCTGCGACCGAAACAGGGGATCCTCGTCGTACACCTCGGCTTCCACGCGCGCGAGGTACTTCGTGCCGCCCTCATCCTTTGGCGAGAGCACGATGAAATCACCCATCTTGGGTGACGCCTTCGCGTCCTCGTATGAGGAGTAGATGAGGAGAGCATCCTCCGTCGTCTTCTGGCCGTAGAGAACGCCGAAATCCTTCTTGTCCATAAGCGACCTCCCCCGCTAATGAATCTCGCGGAACTGGTTAACGAGCGTCGCCCTCGTGAAAGCAGCCGTTTTGGCGTTAACCTGATACGCGAGATTCATTAGAACCTGGAGTGGAGGTCCAGGAATAGGTTCTCGATGTCGGTGTGATCCATGTGCTGAGAGGCATAAAGCGCAGCCTTGACTCTGGCTATGGCTTCTTGCTTGAAATCGCTGGTGAGCGACACCAAATGGTGGGCTTCGACCAGTGGGTACGGATATCCTAGGATGTAGTGTTCCTGAGTCGTCGCTGTGAGCAAGTGCATGATCGCGGCGATCTTGCCAGCGTCTCTCGTGGTCTCCTTGTTCGCGATGCCAGGTATGCAGTCGTAAATGTTCAGGTCACAGACCAGCCAATCATAGTTCTGAAGCTTTTCGACATAATCGAGGCGGGTGGAAAAGAAAAGGCCAAAGCCCCGACCGCCCACGATATCTTTCTTCGCATACATGCCGCTGCTGCTTCCTCGGTACGCAGCTTCGAGCACATCATCACGCACTTCGAAGTAACAGCATAACTTTTGGCTCTTCGGATTCTGCGTCTTGAAGGGGTATTCTGGTTTGAGCTTCGACTGGAGATAGTTGTCTATCTTCGCGTACGTGTATCCTAGCTCGGTCTTGATTGGGCTCTGTTTAGTAACGCCTACAACATGGATGCCTTTCGAGTGGGCGAGATAGCCGAGCTTTACCATGTACCGCTGCTTGATCTGGAGACTTCGGAGGGCGCCATCACGGAGGATGATGTCTCCTGACGATAATGGTGCGTGAGTGAGAATATCGTAGACGCAGGCCCACTCCAGGACCTCTTGGCAGAATCCGAGAAGATTCGACGCGCTCGTGATAACTATCTCCTTCGAATACGGGAAGATCTGATCGGGGCTGTCTTCGAAGAATGTCAACAGAACAACGACGGGGCTGATCGAGAGAAACTCATCGTAGATGTCGCTCAGGTCCTCCTCGCTAAGCACGAGCATCTTCGTCCCGTGGAAGAGCTTCCCAAGAACAACGGGGTCGTCAGTCTCGTTCAGGCGCAGTTGACGACCTTGCTGAAAGCAAACATAGCCAGCTTGATAGAAACACAGAGAAATACCGTTGTAGAAGGTGTGACTATTGCGGCTTCCATCGATGGCATAAAAGCGGCTGCCTGGAAGGTCGATCTGGTCGAAGGGCATGATCTCGAATATCTGTGGAGTCTCGAGATTGTTCGGAATGCCCACGACGGGGATGTGATAGTCCTTATTGGTTCTCGAGTGGATTTGCGCGGCGACGCCGTTGATCACCTCCTCCGGGAGATTCATGAATTGCATCGTCGCCCCCTCCGTGGCGTCCGCATACCCCAATTTATGGAGAGGTTTAGAATAGCAAAGTTGGGTTGTGGTCACCAAGAAATGGGTTCTGTCCTGAGGCGGCCCGTATCCGCTTCTTGATGCAGATAGCGCCCGGGCCACGGCAGCGGGGGCGAACCGGCCCACCCGTTCCGGGCCGGCCCCCGCAGGCTGCCGGCCGAGCCCCGCGGGCCCTACCGGTCCATCCACACGATTCAGATCACCGTCGCTGTGACGACCTTGTCGGGGACGTTGGCCTCCGCCTTAGCCTGGGTACTCGTGTAGAAGGTTTTCTATAAGCTGGCTAAGCTCGGAAGACTCTTCGCCCGTGTCAACGAATTGCCAGACTTCAGGATTGCGTTTGTCATTGCGCTTAATGATTACAGGGGTGGACTTTCCGCGATCGATGACGGTTAGGTAGTTTGAATTAACCAGCCGCTTCACGAGGCGTTCACCAATGAAGCGCCGATTGCCTAGCTCGATCCCCCTGACGAGAGCACTCTCCTTCTTTGATGCATCATACCGAAACTTCGCCAACACCCTCTTCAAGAGATCCTTGACGATATCTCTCCGCTCTGGAGGATGGCGAGGAATGATGCCGATCATGTCAACGAGAGCACCTTGGTCGGACAGCAACTGGAGCGTCGGGAGAGATAGTCCGCTAGAGCCCCGGAAGTCGGCTTGGGCGACGTCGCAATCGGGGCAGGTAATGTTGTTGAGCGTGGAGCGCGTAAAATCCGCTGCTCGAAGGTCGCACGCCTCGAAAATGGTGTTTGTCAGCCTGGAGGAACGGAATGAGCTACCTTGCAAGTTACACTCGAAAAACACGCCGTCGCGGATTTCAGCTGAGTCGAAGGAATGGCTGTGGAAGTTGAGGCGCGCGAATCTGACCGAGGAAAGGAGTTTCCCCTTGAACGTATAACCGCCGAGAAGCCGGAGGAAGAGCTCGGTCTGTCGTTCGGAATCCGTCGGCTCACGCCACTCGGCGTGATTTAGTGCAACGCTGAGAACCTTAGGGAAGATCCTGGGATCCCGAAGACGCGGGGCATCCTGGCAGAGTATTTTGAGTTCGGCTTCCTCAAGGCCGCTTGCCAGGAACATCGCGACCCACTCAGGGAGTGGCCGTGTCAGCAGGACGTGAGCGACTTCCTCCCACTCTTTCCTGGCGCTAGCGCGACGAATGCTGCGCTCCAGTCTCCTGGCAACGAGAAAATCCTTCCAGGTGTGGTGAATGAACTGAACCCTGTCGGCCTCACCGCCGACCGCATTGAGAACGGCGTGGTGAGTGAGTTTTTCGATCAGCTCGCTCTTCTTACTATCAGGGTCAGGAAAGCGCCGAATGTAATCGTCGAAGACGTATTCGACCATGAACTGGACGGCACCCGTATCGAGCGCAAGGGCATGCGAAGCCGTGGACGGCGTGTCGGTGAAAATCCAGTTGGCGAGCTCCTCCAGAAAGGCGGTTTGATCCTTGTTAGAGAGATCGTAGTTTTGACGGTCGCGCTCCCGTTCGCAGAGGCGATCTAGCATCCATGCGTAGAGGTCGGAACTCTTGGCAGCGGCTGTGTACGTGGCTTGCTCGCTGGCCGTGAAGATATCGTGGAGTTCTTTGAGCAAGAAGGGGCTACCCGCCAGTTCCTTGATCTGGGGCACGTCCTTTAGGACCTGCAGGGTGCGAGAGACGAGCTTCTCATTGCGCGACAGTTTCTGCAGGAAACGTCGTTGGCGAGGTTCGTCGAGCGGCTGGAGTTCGGCATGGGTGACGCGGGTTTCGTCGATAACATCACTCACGAGGCTGGCGCCTTCGATGTTTGTACGGTAGAAGATCGTCCGTGAAGTCAGAACAAATTTGCCGCCAGTGCTAATCCCTTCGGCGAAGGTGCGCAGGTTTTCGCGGGCGGTGACGAGTCCCGCCTGCTCGCAGAGCTCGTCAAAGCCGTCAAGGACAAGGAGGAGGCGGCCGGCACTGAGCAGGAGATTGAACGTGTCCATGGCGATCGGATGCCGATGGTCATCGAAGAACTCGAGGATGAGGGCCCGGAACGTCACGAGGCGTCGGTAACTGGCGAACGGGATGAGGATGGGAAGGGGAGAGGACTTCGATTCTTGATAGCTCTTTAGCATGGTGGAGGCTATGAACTTCGTGAGGGCGGTTTTTCCATGACCGGCGGGAGCGAGAAGGACAAGGACTTGGGCGCCCGGTCGCTTGGACCAGTCCTCCAAAATAAAGCTGCTTGCAGATTCCTGGAGGGCCTCCCCGACAACCACCTCCTGTTCGGTGTAAGTGCGCTGGAGGACCGCCCACTCTTGTCGTTCCTTAGCGGAAAGACCTTCGAGACCTAGACGGATCTTCTCGCTTAGCTCAATGAGATTTGCGAAGCGGTCGAGGAACTCGCCCTCGCTGAGCACCTCGAAACCGAGCCGCCTGCCATCGGCTACGCTGCCTGCGTCCGCTATTGCACCGGATGGATAAACGAGGAAGCGCTTGGTCTTCGGCTGTTCCCGTTTGTTCCTCTCGAACTCCGAAAGGTGACGCTCCCATTCAGTGTCGGAGGGGTCGGCCGTGCGGCACCGAATGTAAACAGCGTCTTTGACACCTGTGGGTGTTGTCCGAGAGACGAGCAGAAAGTCGTCGTTAGCGCGGTCAATCCTGTAGGACAGGCCGCTTAGAAACTTGCCGTAGACCTGGCTCTGAGACATCGCTGTGCTGCTCACTTCATCAACGGGAACCTGTGTGTCAGACTCATCGCGGCACCACCTTCACTTCGTATATCCAGACCGTCTTGATTGGAAAGCCCCAGGGCGCCTCGTCCCGCAGGAGCTTCTGCAGTTCGGCGTTGGCGGGCAGCGCGCGCCTTGGATAGCCGCGTTCGGCAGGACGGAGCAGAAGAGCAGAGGCACGCGTCCGAAGCCGAACGCTGCCACGGACCTGCATGTGGTCGCGCCCCCTCACCGACAGCACCTCGCCACGCACCACGCCAGCATACACGAGCCGCCCCCGCGGCCGAAAGGTTGAGAACGATGGACAAGAGTAGCATCGAATCGGCGCTCCGGCGCACTATGGCGGAAATCGCCGTGAGCGAGAGGAAAAACGACGAGCCCGAGATCAAAACTCGGGTCTTTCCACGAGCAGCGTCAGCAAGACCCGCTCGCCCTCGACGCCGCCATCGAGGTCGCCGGAGCGACGATGCTCCTCCAGAAAGGCGTCGAGGTTCCCGAGGATCGTCACCCCGACAAGGTAGCGCCTTGGGGTGCGACGTCAGGAGTCCTCACGCCTGCGTGGCAAGTCTCGAAGTAGCTTTCTCCCGATGATCTTGAAGAGGTCGGGGTCTGTAAGAGGGCCCGCCGCGAAATAACTGTGCCAGGTCATCGAGCTGGCTAGTCAATGATCCCTCCCACGCCGGCCGGGGAACCAAGTGGGATCTGGTCCACTTATTTCTCCGCGGGCCCTTAGTTTAGTCATGCTGTGTGAATCGTGTCCGCGGCACAAACTTCGCGAGTTCCGTCCTCAGCCAGTCGCCGTCGCGGAGCAAAGGGCGTCGCCTCACTGTCTGTCGGAATATCTCGACCTCCTTGGTGAACCTGCTGGACGTGATGATTCCGCCGTGGACGATTCGGCCGGGCCGGGTGGGTGAGATGGATTCTGCGACTCCGTACACACTCCTGACCAACTCCACCGAAACCGGCTCGCTTGCCCTATATCGCTTGACGTCGATGAGGAAATCTCGTTCCCCTGAGGATGCTACGATGTCGATTCCACCGTCTTTCCCGCCTGGCACCCAAAGCACGGAGTATCTCAGCCTCGCAAGTAGTTCGCCGACTAGCTGTTCGAACTGGTCCGGTGTGAGGCGCCAGATGTCGTCCACCGCGCGAAGCCTATCCAAGAGCTTTGACGTCACCTCGACGAGGCGGGGTTCTATTCGCTGCCACGTCGCCCAATCGGCATAGGCCTCGTAGAGCCGCACCGTGTCTGTCAGGCGCACCTCGAGTTCGATCGCCTTCTTGGCTGGAGGCTCCCACTTGGAGAGGTATTGTGAGTGCTCGTCAGTGTCAAACGTTGAGGGCAGGTTCTTGGTATGGAACAGCACCGGGAGCGTCGGAAATCTACGGCGGATGTACTCCCGAAAGAACCGGTATCCGTCGTCGGCCGCGACGGAGCGATCCGGGCGTCGCCTGAGGATGTCCGTGATGACGGCATCCACCCGTATTGTCTCCAGCACTCTCCTCGCCTCGTCGGACGAGGCGGCAAGTCGGGGGGTGATACCGCCGACCCCGCGGAGCAACGCCTCGCCCGCAGCGCGCTCCTCAGCACTGTCGTCGATCCACAGGACGCTCTTTGTCATCGTTGGTGGCTTTACAGTAACTCGAAGTAGACAGGTCGGCGTCCGCGTCGTGCAGCGAACGCTGCGACCCACGCGTCGCCGGCCATCTGAGCCAGTCACGACTCGAACAGTTTTCGCTTCTGCCGCACACATTTTGCTCTGGTCGGTAAGACCCGATCACGACCGGGTGGGCTGCCGGCCGCCGCCGCGTGGCGCGTCTGCGCGAAATTTTCGGGCTGCAAGGATCTGGTCACGAGTTGAACATCCGGTCCGCCGGGCTCCGCACGGCGGCAGGCCCCGTGCGCACGCGTTCGGGGAGCGGGGCGGGCAGGACGCGAGCGGGTCTCACGCACGGCGGGTGCGGCGTCTGACACGCTCCGGTACGAGCGGCGGGCCGCGGCGGTCAAGCAACCCACGATGCTGGCCATCATAGTTCTCCGATCGAGCGCCAGCAAGATGTCATGTCAACAACAGATGTCAATCGTACGAGACGCCGCCAGTTGGGCCAGGCGCGAATTCGAGCAACGCGCCGCCGCCCGAGGGCCCAGAATGCGACCTATAGCCCCCTCGATTTCACGGAGTCCGACGTCCAAACGCGGAATGCATGAGTCATCGCCCAGCCCAGACAGCCCGTGGTACATCATGTACCACTTGACGTAGCAGGCGACGTCCAGGCCCCTGATGCATGATGCATCGCCCAGCCTTGGGCCCGACTTCGCAGCCTTCTTCTCGGTGTCCACGTGTGGCGGATGAGCGCTGGATCGCCTTGCGCCTGCCCGCAGCTTCCGTACACTCCCGCCCACGATGGATGGTGCCTACGTTCCTTGGAACACCGCGAGCCGGGAGCGCCGGGTTCGCCTGGCGCCCTCCTCGTCGAGCGGTCACGCTTCACGGCGTGAAGAAGTATCGCGTGAGGTGGAAGAAGATCGGCGCCGCGAAGCAGAGGGAGTCGATCCGGTCGAGGACGCCCCCGTGGCCGGCGATCGCGCGTCCCCAGTCCTTGACGCCGCGGTCGCGCTTGATGGCGGACATCGTGAGTCCGCCCGCGAACCCGAGGAGCGTCACGACCAGCGACATGGCGGCGGCCTGCCACGGCCGGAACGGCGTCATCGGCCAGAGCAGGGCGCCCAGCAGGGTCGCGCTGAGGACCCCGCCCACGAACCCTTCGACGGTCTTGTTGGGGCTGACGCCCGGCGCGATCGGATGCCGCCCGAGCAGCTTGCCCCAGACGTACTGGAGCACGTCGCTCAGCTCCACCACGAGGATCAGGTAGAGCAGCAGCTTGGCGTTCTGGCCTTCGTAGCCGGGGATCTCGAGCATCAGGAGCGCCGGCGCGTGGCTGACGCAGTAGACGGCGACCATGAGCCCCCACTGGATCTCCGCGATGCGCGCGAGGAAGCGCTCGGTGTCGCCGCTCAACACGCTGCGCGTCGGGATGTAGAGGAACGCGTACACGGGGATCAGGATGCTGAAGAGCCCGTACCAGTTGATCGCGACCAGGTAGTACTGGAGCGGGATCGCGACGAAGAACGCGTAGAAGAGCGTGCGGTGGTCGCCTCGGCGTGTCGGGGTCAGCGTGATGAACTCGCGCAGCGCGAGAAACGAGAGGACCGCGAACAGGACCACGGCGCCGAGGCGGCCGCTGAGGACCGCGACGGCGAACACCGCGGCCATGGCCCACCACGCCGTGATCCTGGCGTTCAGGTTGACCAGCGCCGCGCGGCTGGACGGCGCCGCGCGGCGCAGGAGGACGCGGCCGAGCACGGTCGCGACGACGAGCGCCGCGAGCACACCTCCGAAAAACCACGCGATCTGCCGATCGACGAGGGGGCTCACCCACGCCTCAGGCCGAGGAGCGCCCGACGCGTGCGCTCCAGGAATTCGTCCTTCGGCTCTCCCGGCTTGAGGCGCAGCGGCGGCCCGAAGGTCACGGAGCCCAGCACGGGAACGGGGAGAATCTCGCCCTTTGGGAGAACCCGGTTCAGGTTCTCGAGCCAGGCCGGGACGAGCTCGACGTCTGACCGGAGGAGGCACAGGTGATAGAGACCAGCCTTGAACGGCGCGACGTGCTCACCGCTGCCCCGCGTACCCTCCGGGAAGATGATCAGCGAGTGCCGGGTCCCGAGGGCGGCGGCCGCGAGGGCGACCGTGCGTTGGGCGGCCGCGAGCCTTGGCGCGCGGTCCGGCGGGCCACCGCGGTCGACGAGGACCGCGTGGAAGACGCTGACCGCCAGGTACCGGCGCAGCGCCGTGCGCTCCCAGTAGTCGCGGCCGGCGACGGGACGGGTCAGGGCCCGGACCTCGCGCGGGAGCGCGGACCAGAGCACCGCGAAGTCGAGATGGCTCGTGTGGTTGGCGAAGTAGATCCGCTGGCGCGTGCTGGGCTCGCACCCGACCCAGCGGGCCTGCGCGCCGCTGATCAGACGGGCCAGCCCGACGAAGATCAGAGCGACGCCGACGCTCATCCCTCGCGGCGCCGCGCCAGGGAGACCGTGAAGATCCCCCAGCGGTCGATCGCCATGCGGATCTTCTCGAAGCCGGCGGCGGCGACGAGCTGGTCCATCTCCGCCTGTGCGCGGCACCGCATGACCCAGGGGCGGCCCTCGCGATTGATCAGCGCGCGGGCGATGAAATCGAGCTGGGGGTGGTAGGGCTGGTTCGTGTAGATCAGGTAGCCGCCGGGCTCGAGCGCGTCGGCGACGCCCTGGAGCGAGGCGAGCACCCCCTCGTTCTCCGGGAACAGCTCATAGAGTCCCGAGACGATCGCGATCGTGGGACGCGGGCGAACGGCGGCGAGGGCGCCGCGGTCGAAGGCGTCGCCCTGCGCGAAGGTCACGGTCTCGAGCCCCAGTTGGCGGGCGAGCTCGCGGCCGGCGGCGACGTTCTCCGTCTTGTCGTCGCGCAGGAGCGCGGTCACGGGGAGCGGAGCGAGCGCATCGATCGTTTCGAGAAGGTACCGCCCCGGCCCGGAGGCGATGTCGAGCAGTCGGATCGGCCGTCCCTCGGCGTGCACCCGCCCGACGGCGGCGCGGAGGAGTTGCTCGAGGTGCGCCTTCCGCTGCCGGATGCCACGCCAGCCGATGCTGTTGAGGTAGGCGCGGTCGATCAGCCGGCCGAGCGGCGTTAGGCCGCGCGGGCGGTGCTCGTACACGTAGTCGAGCATGACGCCCGAGTCGAAGCCGGCCCGCCAGCCGAGGCGGATTCCGTCGCTGAGCCGCCCGACCGTCTTCATGGCCCATGCGGCAGGCAAGAACCTGGCCCCGCGGCCCTCGCGCAGGCGCTCGTACGCAGCGCGCGACGGGCCGTTCGCGTCCGCGGCGAGCAGGGAGGGGCGCACGGGCGGATGCTGAAACCGGTCGTGGATGAATGCGCGAGCCCTCTGGATCGGTAGGTGGCGGTCGCGCTCATGAAAGATCGCGTGGTAGAAGCCGGGAAAGACGTGCAGTTCCTTGATGGGCGACGCGAGACCGTCGAAGAAGCGTCGCTGCGCCCGGAGGCTGACCACCCAGTCGGCGCCAGCCCCGAGGATGAGGGTCGGCGCGTGGATGGCGCCGGCGTCGCGGAGCAGCCGGGTCGAGGTGTCGTGCAGGTCGAGGAGGATGTTGACGGCGATCTGGCGGAACACGAGCGCGTCCTGCCGGTACCGCTCGGCCTCGACGGCATCGTGCGTGAGCATCCGAGCTTTGACATAGCTCTTCACGTAGCCAGAGCCGAGCAAAGCTTGGCGGAGGCGCAGCAGGGGGACCGCGAACGGCACGTACAGCTTCACGCGGAAGGCGGGCGTGGCGAGGATCAGCCCCCGGATCGGGGGCGCGTAGTCGTGGACCCAGGCCGCCACGACGACGGCGCCGACGCTGTGGGCCAGGACGACCATGTTCTCCACGGGGATTCGGTGGCGCTCGGTGAGCGCACGCACGAAGTCGTCGACGTCCTCGACGAGAACGGCGAGGCTGTCGGCCGCACCGCGCTCGCCGGGCGAGCGCCCGTGACCCCGCGCGTCCCAGGCGAAGACGGCGACATCGTCGAAGCCGAGCGCCGCGACTACGTCGTGCCAGCGGCCGGAGTGCTCGTGCCCCCGGTGGAAGAGGAGCAGCGCCCTGTCAATCGGCCGGTCCGCGCGCGCCACGGGAAGCCAGGCGCGGTAGAAGAGCGCGGTTCCGTCCCGGGTCGTCAGCGTGTGCTCGGAGGGCTCGCGCGACGACGTCATCGCGGCCCTCCCGTCGCGCCCGCCCGCGCTCGGAGCGCCCGCACGATGCCGGTCAGGCGCCTCGCGATGGTGAGCGCGCTGCCGGCGGCGACGACGACCAGGGCGACGGTGATCGCTCGGCCCTCCGACGCGAGCGCCGCTTCGAGCGCGGCGACGAGACACGCGGCGGTCATTACGGCCATGCGGTGCGGCTTGGCAAGCGGGCCGCTGAAGTCCGGCCGCAGCCCGAGCGATGTGCCCAGGACCCTGACGTAGGCGGTGCCGACTGCGAGGAGCGCCGCGGCCCAGCCGAGGTCGCGGCCCCAGGCGTCTCCGGGGAGCGAGTACCCGGCGGCGACGAGCACGACCGCGTCGGCCAGCCGGTCGGGGGCGTCGTTGAAGACCTCCCCGGTGGGCGTCGCGCGGCCGCCTTCGATCGCCACCATCCCGTCGAGGAGGTTGCAGAGGAGCCGGAGCTGGATCGAGAGGGCTGCGGCGATCAGGAGGCCGGCGCGCGCCGCGATCGGCGCGCGGGAGTGGAGCACGAGCGCGAGCGCCGCGCACGCGGCGAAGACAACGCTTGCGAGGGAAATCGCGTTCGGCGCCACGCCGGCTCGCGCGAGCCGGGCCGCCGCGGCGCGCGCCAGGCGCGTCTGCCGTGTCCGGAGCGGGCGGCGCGCGGTCGTGTCGGTCATCCTCACCGAGCCCTCCCTGCGTCATAGCGGCTCGCGACGCGACTGCTCAATGCCGGGACGGGCTGTTGCGATGAACCTATGGGGGCTGCCCGCGCGAGTCAAGCGCCTTCGCGACGAACCCGCCTCCCCCCTGTACGGAGGCTGCGGGCACCCGCAAGGCGGTTCAGCGCTCATCCGCCACACGTGGACACCGGGAAGAAGGCTGCGAAGTCGGGTCCAGGGCGGGGCAATGCATCATGGGCCGAGTGCCACACCCTCTCGGTCAGCTGAGGTGCCATGATCTCGCGGGCCGTGTGATCGGGCAACCTGATGGGGCGAAGGGAAATGTGGTGGCCGAAAGGCCCTACGAAACGCG
>JACQOF010000100.1 GCA_016202645.1 bacterium | reverse complement strand
GAAAGGGTGTTTCGCGGCGCTCCTTCAGCAGGAGGACCTGAGCGTGGTCCAGCGCCTCCTGCTTCTGAAATACGGCGTGAAAATCACCGCGCGCATGGGTGTGAACACCGGCATCGTCGCGGCCGGGAACATGGGCTCGGAGAAGAAGCGGCAGTACACCGTGATGGGCGAGGCCGTGACCATCGCCGAGGAACTCGAGCCGATCAACAAGCTCTACGAAAGCTGGATCGCCATCGGAGCGCTGACCTATGAGAAGTCCGCGGACTACGTCGACGTGCGCCTCCTGGACCGCGCGGCCATGGGCGTGGCCGGCCATCCGCACGAAGTTTATGAACTGCTGGGTTGGAAGCGCGACAAATTTCTGGACCATTGGAACAACCGGCCGGTGCCGCCGCTCTTTATCGAGGCCTGGCGGAAACTTACTCCGGAAAAAATTCTTGGGTACCTGCACTACTGGGACGGAAGAAAATTCAAGGATTCACCGTTTTACAGGGACCTCCGAACCCTCTTCGACGGACTGGCGCCGGTCGCCATCGAAACCATCCACGCCAACGACATCGCGGCCCGGCATGGATTTCGGACCGAACAGGCCGAATTGGACGCCACCCTGCGCGGATACGACAATCTCATCGCGGGGTCGACCCTGCCCGCCGGCCTCCTGAATGAGCTGGAGCAGTTCAAAGAAAAACATGCCAAGGCCGCGGAGGACTGGCTCAAAATTTTGTGGGGGTGGAAAGTCCAACTGAAGGAACAGCAGGGCACGGTCCTGAATCTGCAGGGCAAAATTCCGACGGCGGACTGGGACGAACTGGTCCGGTTTGTCGATACCCACCAGAAGCGCGTCGAGTGTTATCTGAAGCGCTGTTCGTTCCCCGCGCCAACCGATACGGTCGGCAGCGGCCTTGCGGAACATCTCAAGGGACTGATCGTGGACGGGAAAGACGGCATGAGCCAGGCCGACGCGTCGGCGAAATCGCAGGAACGCATGGGCGTCATCCGCGGCCGCATCGACGCCTTTCTGGACAAACTGCCCGGCCGGGCGCAGGAATACCACGAATTCATGGCCGACCACTGCGAAACCCCCGCCTACAAATTCAAAGTCCGGGACGCGTTTGACGAAGCCCGGAAAATATATCTCCAGCAGAACTGGGACGCGGCGGAGAAGGCCTTCAAGGCGGTCCTCGAAATCGATCCGAACGACGGACCCGCCACCAAGTACATCGAGCGCGTCGCCCACCTCCGAAAGCATCCCCCGCCGAAAGACTGGGACGGCGTCTGGGCGGAGGAGTGATTGGGGAGTATCGGAGTGTCGGAGTATCGGATTATCGGTGTGTCGGCGACAGTTGGCCGCTGAACTTTATCCGATACTACGATACACCGATACTCCGATACTCTCAGACAAGTGACTCTCTGGGGCAGATTCGCCCGCGGCTCGGGAAATTTTTACGGCCGCGTGGAAGACGACCGCGTCCATCCCCTGGATTCGCCGAAACGCCGCTTTTTCCTCCGGGACCTGAAAATCCTCCCGCCCGTCGTTCCGTCCAAAATCATCGCGGTCGGCCTGAATTTCGCCGACCACGCCGCGGAAACCGGCAGTAAACTCCCGCCGTCCCCGCTGACCTGGCTCAAATCGCCGGGCTCGATCCTGCCGCCCCGGGGAAAAATCCACATCGCCTTCCCGGAACACCGCACCGACCATGAGGTTGAACTCGCCATCGTCATCGGGAAACACGCGAAAAATGTCAGCGTCCGCGCCGCCGCCCGGGCGATTCTCGGATACACCACCGCACAGGACATCAGCGACCGCACGATCCAGCGCGGCGAAGGCCAGTGGTTCCGGGCCAAGTCCTTCGACACCTACACGCCGCTGGGACCGTGGATTGACACGGAATTCCGCCCACTGGCTCAGGCGATCTCTCTTTTCTGCAACGGAGAACGCCGGCAGTATTCAACTCTCGACCAGATGATTTTCAAACCGCACCAACTCGTCAGCTTCATATCGCAGTCACTGACCCTGGACCCCGGCGACCTCATCCTTACGGGTACGCCGCCCGGCGTGTCGCCCATTCGCGCGGGCGACCACCTCGAAGCGCGAATCGAGGGCCTCGCGCCTCTGATCAATTCGGTGGTCTAAAGAATCTCGCGGTAGACTTCCTCCCGCGGGTTCGGAATGACGATCTTGTTCACCAAGAGGCCCTTCTCCGCGATGATCGCGGCGCCGGCTTCGATGGCGGAGTTCACGTCGTCCAGACTGCCGCACATGGTCGCGAAAGCTTTTCCGCCCAGGGCCATGGCGAGGCGGATTTCAATGAGGTCCACGTCGGCAGTCTTGACGCAGGCGTCGGCGGCTTCGATGAGGGCCGCCACCGTGAAACTTTCCAGAATCCCGAGCGCTTCCGTCTCCCGCACGCTCGACATTCCCCGGATCGCGGGGATGACTTTTTCGTGGACGTTCGGGATGATGAAATCATCGATCAATGCGTAATCGGCCGTGTCCCGGCCCGCGCCGACGGCGCGCTCTATGGCGCCGGTCTCGCCGGTCACCAGCACCATGTACTTGCCGGAACAGATGGTACGGGACAATAGAAGCTCCACGTCGCCGCTCTTCAACATCGCGTCGGCGGTCTTGAACCCGGAGGCGATGCTCGAGAGTTCAATAATGCCGATCGCTTCCCGCATCGGTGATTTCTCAGGCATAACAAAAACACCCTACCACAGAGGGCACAGAGTTGACCACAGAGGTCACAGAGGAAATATTTCTTAAGGGTTGATGCAATGACCTGAACAACCTCCGTGACCTCTGTGCCCAGACTCTGTGTCCTCTGTGGTGAGTCATGACTGCCTTTCGATTTCTATGGTTCCATTCACGGTCGTCACTCGGCCTGTGATCGAGGCGTGGATCGTGGATCCCATCTGTCCCCCCGGCATTTCGGCGACCGGCTGGCCTTTTCGCACCCGGTCGCCGACTTTCACCACGGCCTGCGCGGGCTGGCCGACGTGCTGTTTCAGCGGAAGCGTCACGCGCCCGGGGTCGTAGTTTGTTTCCACATAAGGCGCGGGAACGTCCCACTGCGCGAGGCCCAGCCGCCGGACCAGCCGGTCGAGCGGCAGACGCCGGAACTGGAACATCGGGTGCGGCTTGTATCCGTTGCGCGGGTTGAAGTCCTGGGGTTTTGCGCCTTCCTTGATTTTTTCGGCCCGCGTCGACCAGCTGATAATATGCGGATCGAGGTCCTCCGGGCAGGCAAATAGGCCGCAGACGCCGCAGTGAACGCACGCGAGCGCGAAGTCGCTCTCAATCTGCCAACCGCTGCCCGTCAGGCCCAGGGTCCGCATCACGCGGTGAGGCTCGATCGGGTGGCCGATGAGATACCGGGGACAAAATTCCGTGCAGTACGAACACTGATCGCAGGCGGACTTGCCGATTTTGTTGTAAGCCTTCGGCGGCCGGCTTTTCTTCTGTTCAAGATAATGCCCGATTGGAATCGCTATATAGCCGCCGCAGGATTTGGTCACGATGTCCTCTAGATCGTACGTCAACTTGCCCATCATCGCGCCGCCGTTGAGAAACGCGCACTCGGGATGCGTCAGGCCGCCGGCCAGGTCGACGACCTCCCGCAGGCGGATGCCCACGGGGACCTTCACGGTCATCGGCCGGCGGACCGCGCCGGCGATCGTCAGATACTTGTCGGTGACGGGCTCGCCGGTGCTTTCGGCCAGATACGCGTTTACGAGGGTTTCGACGTTTGAAACCACACAGCCGACGTGAAGCGGAATGCCGCCGGGAGGAATCACCCGGCTGGTGACTTCGTACACGAGAACAAATTCGTCCCCGGCGGGATAGTAGGTTCCCATCAGGAATAACTCGATGTCTTTGCGGTCCCCCAAGACCTGCTCGAACGCATGGACGGCGTCCTTCGCCTTTTTCTTGAGAGCGATGACTCCCTTCGTCGCGCCGACTTGCTTCATCACGAGCTCAACACCCTTCACGACCTCGGGCGCCTTGAGCCGCATGACCTCCTTGTCCTTGTACAGGAGCGGCTCGCACTCCGCGCCGTTGGCGATGACGTACTCGGCCTGCGCATTGACTTTGACGTGCATCGGAAACCCGGCGCCCCCGGCGCCGACGACACCCGCTTGTTGGATCTTCTCGATAAGATTCATGGCATCGGAAATGCTACACCCGGACGGCCGTCCAGGCAAGACACTCCTTTAGTATCGGAGGATCGGGGTATCGGGGTATCGGAGAAACTGCGGTTGGGCCCTCACCGATACTCCGATACACCGACCCTCCGATACTCTCAGACCTGCTCACGGTTTGAGACATACGCCGGGAACCAGATAGTTCAGAACGTAATCCGAAACGGCGTCGGCCAGGGGCGTCAGGGGCCGGGCGTATCCGGCGGCCCGCAGGCGGCTGATGTCCGCCTCGGTGTGGTACTGGTATTTATCCCGGATTTCCTCCGGCATGTCGATGAAGAGGACGCGGGGATCGAGGTTCTGGGCCGTGAAAACCGGCGTGACCAGGTCCAGCCACGTATGGGCTTTGCCGGATCCGATGTTGAAAATTCCGGCGGCGTGGCTTTCGAGAAAAAACAGGGTCATCTCCACCGCGTCTTTAATATAGAGAAAGTCCCGCATCTGTTTGCCGTCCTCATAGTCGGGCCGGTGGGACTTGAAGAGTCTGACGCGGCCGGTTTCCCGGATCTGCTCGAAGGATTTTAAAACGACGCTGCGCATGTCGCCCTTGTGATATTCGTTCGGCCCGAAAACATTGAAATATTTCAGGCCGACGATCCGGTCCAGAAGTCCGGCGCCTTTTGCCCACAGATCAAAGCGGTGCTTGGAGGCGCCGTAGAGATTGAGCGGCTGAAGGCTCTCCATGGCGTCCGGGTTGTCCGAAAACCCGCTGGACCCGTCGCCGTAGGTGGCGGCGCTGGATGCGTAGATGAATCGGATGCCGGCGGACACGGAGCTCTCGGCGAGCGTCCGCGTATAGTCCGTGTTGTTCCGCTTGAGAAGCGCCTCGTCCGTTTCGGTCGTGCTCGAAATCGCGCCCATGTGAATGAGCGCGCTCACGCCGCCTTTGAACTGACCTTTCCGCGCGCGCGGAAGAAAATCGTCCGCGTCCAGATAATCGGCGACCTTGAGCGGCGCGAGATTCCGGCGTTTCGGATCGTCCTCCCCCGCCAGCCGGTCCACCACCGTCACCGCTTCGGTTGTCTGCTGGTTCAGCCGCCAGACTATGGCGCTGCCGATAAACCCCGCCCCGCCTGTGACTACGATCATGATGGAAAAAGCTTAGATTAGTTTGGGGGAGAAATAAACTGAAAAGCAAAGGTTACTATTCAGCCCTCTCCGTCATTCCCGCGAAAGCGGGAATCCAGTCTCCAACGCGATGGTCTGGAT
>JACQOF010000094.1 GCA_016202645.1 bacterium | reverse complement strand
TTGACCGGCTTCCGCCGGATCAGCCTCTCCGAGGCATCAAGTGTCGGCGTCTCTGACGCCGACCGGTCGTGCTTCCCTACCCATCTATGCAAACCGGCTCTCACCGGCATGAGAAAATCTACACCTTCACCACAGAGGTCACAGAGCTTGAGCACAGAGATCACAGAGAAGTCTTTCAGGGTTACAACACCTGAAAAACCTCTGTGTCCTCTGTGAACAGACTCTGTGGCCTCTGTGTTAATCGGGTATGGGATTCGGTTTTTCACTTCTGCCGCCTCCCGAAGACTGGATTCCCGCTTTCGCGGGAATGACGGAGAGGGCTCAGTAGTAATGAACTGTGTTTGATCCTTTCTCCCTCTCTCCCTTTCTCCCTTTCTCCCTGAAAAATAAGTCCGCATCATTTGATCCTCACTTTGAAATAGACCCGGCCCGCGTCGTTGTTGCCGGTGAAGTCCGCGGCGTCCGGATCGTCTCCAGAGGTCACGCCAAGCGGCGCCGAAAGACTCCAGCGGATGACTTTGGCGGAGGTGTTGCCGGTATCGTTGAAGGTGTAAGCCGAGTACGTGTCGTCGTAGGAGGTGACATAGCCCTGGCCGGAGCCGGCGAGTTCGGCGCTGTCGGCGCTGTTTGGAACGTAAATCGCGTTTTGGGGGATGGCGTCGTAAAGGGTGATGTTGTTGGCGGAGTCGGCGCCGTCGTTGTCAAACGTGATCGCAAAGACAATCGTGTCGCCGGGCCGCGCGCGCCCCGTTTCCAAGACTTGCGTCTTGGCCACCCGCACGTTCGGACCGATCACGCGGGTGACGACGGTGTCGTACTGGGTGTCATACTGGTCGTTTCCGGCAATCGGCGCACCGTTCTCCCACATGTCGCCCGTGACCGACGCGCCCGTGCGGGGCGCCCGGTCGGTCACAAAGAACCGCGTTCCGGAGGAATCTCCGTCGACGGCCGAGGCGGGGACGAGCGCGACGACCACAATCGTGTCGCTCGCGTCCGCGGCCAGCGTCAGCGTCGTGATCCCCGCGTCGCCGTTGTCCCACACGCCGTTGTTGTTCGCGTCGTTGAAAACCTTGTACGCCCCCGCTCCCCAGTCAGTTGCCGCGCCGATCTGCCGGAAGACAGCGCTCAGGTCCAGCGTCAGCGTGGCGTTGCCCCGGTTGGTGATTCCATAGGCATACGACACTGTGTCCCGCGCGCGGGCGGCGTTCGAGTCCGCCGGCGCGTTCAGGGGCGCGAGGTCATAGGCGGTGTCGACGGTCTGGCTGAGAGACGACGCCGGTCCCGCGTAGCTCGTTTCCGCCGGAAGATTGACAGGCGTGTAGGCGATGGACAGACGCCCGGGCAGTTGGGGGACGGTGTCGCCGGCGGAGTAGAAGCCGTTGACGACGGAATCCTGGGCCGCCGTGCCAACCGCGCCGGCCGGCAGGGCCAGAGGCCCGCTGAAGAACGCGGACAGAACCAGCGCCGCGATCCACATCGCCGACCGCCGGATCCTAATCACCGAGCCCGCGTCTCCGCTTCGCCTCTCATTCCTCCACTCATCAGGCCGCCAGCACGGTTTCGTCGGCGATCAGCGTCACGGCGCCGTCCATCCGCGCGTAATGAAAAATCCGGCGGAGATTCGAGCTCAGGTGTCTGACGCCCACCTCGCCGTTCAGGCTCCGGACCTGCCGGGCCGTGACCGCAAGGACGCCGAGCGCCCAGGAGCAGAAGCGATCCACATGCTCGAAATTCAAAACCAGCCGAAGATTCGACCGGCCAGTGAACGAAGCCAGTTCCCGCTTGAACGCCGCCAGATTCTCCGGCAGAACGTCCCGAGTAATTCGAAGCTCGTGATACCCTTCTTTTTCCAGAATCGTTTCGAGAAACATCGCTTTTTCCTCCAAAACCTTTTTTTCTGTCGGGACATTCGCCCGACAGCCTGCATGAGGCCATCTCCAAACGAGGTCAAATTCCGCATGAAACCGATCCGCTCTCGGGGCCGCCCATATACTTGTGTAGATATCTAGAGGGGGTGAGTCTTCCGCGGTGAAAACCGGAGTGGTGTACTGAAGCTTTGGGGAGGGAGGAGACCCATAGGGCGGACGAATTCCATGCTGAAATGACCCATTTGGATATGCGCCTGTTGGTAAAGAGCAGCTGACCGATCTCAGCCAACAACGCCGGCCGGTCGTCTTTATTTGCTATTGCTTTGAGTTGCTGTATAGAAGGGCAAAAGGCGTGCCAAATTGATCGACAGACCAGAAAATGATAAACTCATCTATTGTCAATATTTTGTATTGTATATAATTATCATAATAGCAATATATTACATATAATACACAATGGTGAAATTATTCACATTTCATATAAAATTTATAGGCAAAAATGACAAAAAATGGACATGAGAGGAAATTCTCAGTATTTGCCTAAAGACGCCCCGGGCGACACGCCATGCCGCGGCATCCGGGCGAAGCCGCTACGACCGAAATGGTTTAATTATATAGGAGGGGGGATATATATTTTTGGGAGGGAATTTTGAAAGACTTAGAGCGTGTAACAAAATGATTCTCACACAAAGGCGCCAAGGCATAAAGAAGGTGTAAGGCCTCTGTGTCTTTGTGCCTCCGCGTGAGAAACGCCGAAGATGCCTATCCGGTTAACTCAGCAACACGGAGTTTTTAGCCACAAAAAGCACAGAAGGCACAAAAAGTTTTCATTTTTCTGTGACTTTTGTGCCTTTTGTGGCTATCCATTCCCGGTAAAGATTACTGGGCTGTCTCAACCCGATATGCATTACGCCGAATTTTCTATTTGTCATTGTCTATTGGCTATTTTCTATTGATGAATAAAAAATAGATATTAGAAAATATTGGTAAGTCACCGAAAATCATTTTTCCACACCCCCGGCGCCGTCATGCTATTTGAGCCTTCGCACTCGGAAGCAGTCTGGATTCCTCCGCCTCAGGCGGACGGGAATGACGACCTGGTGGATGAAGAAATCACCCTATCTCCCTTTCTCCCCATCTCCCTTTCTCCCTCTCTCCCTCCCATCCCGGAGCATCCGCATAAACCCGTCCTCGATCTCCGGCGGGTAGGCCTTCAGCTCGAAAAGCTGAACAAAATTGTAATTGTCGAATTTCTTGTGGATCGGCGCGCCCCTGGGAATATGGAGACGAATGTACCGGAGCGCGTATTGTCCGATCGCCGCGGTGTGAATGTAAATAGGGTCGCCCGTTTCGCTGAGGCTTCCCGCGCCCGAATCGGCTGTGTGCGTGTCGCCGAACTCATACCACCTCTCGCCGTCCAGACTGCCGCTCAGACTGAACTTTTTCGGATACGCCAGCCGCCGCCAGAATGTCAGAATCTCGCTCACGTCATGGATCCGCCCGAAATCGATCTCCACCCACTGCTCCTCCTTCGCCGGATCGCCGCTCGTGGCCATGCCCTTGAAATAACTGGTCGTCCCGTCCGTCACCCGCGTGAGGATCGGCGGGCTGTCGGTGATGTAGGACGCGTCAGGATTCCGGACGAACGTCCCGCGCACGGCGGCGCCCGCCGCCAGATTGTGCTCGGCCGTCCGGAAGGACGAAAGATGAGGCGGGGTCGATTTTCCGCGATGATCCGTCGCGGTGATCCGGTAGTGAATGGTCTTCCTGGGAGAAAACCTGTCCAAGTCAACGTCGTGAATGGTCCCGTAGGCCGATTCCTTTTTGGAATATCCGTATCCCGTGTCGTAGCCGCATTCGAAGAAACCTTTCACGGGAATGTTCGACACCCACACGACCCGGCCGCCCCTCCAGCTCAGCTCCTGAACGTCCACCCGCTCGATTCTCGGGGCCGGAACGCCGAGCGTCCGGAACGCCCCCCAGTTTGTCCGGATCTGCCGGCCGGACGTGTCGGAGGCGAACACCCGGAAAACGTGGTCTTCTCCCTCCCGAAGCCCGAACAGCGCCGTGCGGTGCGTGGTGTCGACGTCGATGGCCAGCGCCACGCGGTTGGCGTCCCGGAGATTCTCCCCATAATCGATCCGGCCGTTCGTCGGCACGGTCGTCACCCATTCAACCACCGCGGCGTGGGTGTCGACCGAAATCGCCCGCGCATCGACGAATTCAAACGGACCGGCGGCCGCGACACCCGGCGGACAGGGGAAAAACTGCGGGCAGATCAGACAGAATAGAATCACCAGACCCCTTAACACGAATGACACGAATGGTTCAAATGTCACGAATAGAACATAAGGGGGTAGTGTTTTAATTCGTGCCAAATGCTTATCGGGTTGACACAGCAACACTGCGTTTTTAGCCACAAAAAGCACAGAAGGCACAAAATTTTTTATTTTTCTGTGACTTTTGTGCCTTTTGTGGCTATCCATTCGTGTTCCATGTTCCCCGTTCACTGGATTTTCACCTTCAGGGTCAACGTGTCCGACGCCGAGGCAACCGTCGGATCGAGGGTCTTGGCCGCCGTGAATCGGACCATGTCTGATGTATCGGAGAAGACGCTCTGCCACACATTGGCCACGGAATCGACCCGGTAGTCGATCTCCCAGCCGGACGGGGCCGCCGCGGAGTCAAAGAAAATGGAGTTCGCCGGGCGGAAATCGTAAAGGACAATCGTCCGCGCCGGCGCGAATCCGTCGTTCACCACTGTGATGGAGTACGCGATCGTGTCGCCGGGCCGGAGATTTCCAATGAGGCCGGTTTTTTGCACCGTGAGATTCGGCGCCGACCACAGGACAGACGAATCGCTGAAATTGCTCCTCAAATCGGCCGCAACCACATAATAAAACTGGGTGTCACCGCGCACCGCCGTGGTGTCCAGGTACCCGGTCGTGTCGGAAATCAGGGCGGAATTGATCCGGGTGGAAAGCCGGCTGTCCAGCGTGGACGACCGGAAGATGTGGTATCCGGCCGAGTCGGACGCCGACGAGGTGTTCCAGGTAAGATAGACGCCGGTCTCCGCGCCGGTCAGATTCGCGACTGCCCGGACGACGGTCAGGATGGGAGGAGCGGCGTTGTCTATCCTGAAATTCAAGGTCGTATCCGCCGGGCCCGTATCGGAGAAGTCATAAACCGTAATTCGCATCCGGACCGTCGAAATATCGGTGTCGGGCAGATCGGTTTTGGTCAGCCATGTGAAGGTCTTGGTCAGGCCATCCGGACCGGACGTCAGATTTGAAAGGCTTCCCGACGTGGTCGGAACAAGCCACGTCGCGCCCGCGTTGATGCTGTATTCAACGATGGCCGTGCAGTAATCGGAATCGGCGTCGAACAGCACAAAAGAACAGGTCAGGTCGGCCGAATAGATGCCGCCGTCGGCCGGCGAGAAAACGGTGTCGTAAGGCGCCGACCCGGCGGGGATGCTGACACCGTACGAATCCGGGCTTCGGCCCTCATAGCCCTTCGGATTCATCAGGCTGAACCGAACCAGGTTGGCCGTGTCGCTTTCCTGATTGAAGGTCACCGACTGCGCGGTGAGCGTCTGAAAGTCTGTCGTGCCGTCGGCGCCGCCGGTCAATCCGCCTAGCCAGACGTTGACCGTATCGAAGCGGGCCTGGGAATTCTGGGCGACGATACCAACCTGGCCGTCGGGGAGCCCTCCACAGCACCCCGCGAAATCATAACTGAGCTTCCGGACCCAATTCTCCGTATCCGACCCGTAGGCCCTTTTGGCGTAAAAGGTCGCCACATTGCCCTCCACGATGGTGCGGATGAAATACTCCTCATTCCCCAGAAGAGTTTCGGACACCCCGTTGGCGTGATGCCACGCGCCGTCGTAATACCCGATCACGATCGAGTCCGCATCCTCGTCCATGCCGGCGTAATAGAAATTCGTCTGTCCCACGTAGGAAATCATCATGAACCCGTTCTCGGCGTTGATCGTATTGAGAAGCTGTATCCACATATCGACCATGTACGTGTCGGCCGTGATCGTGTCTCCCGCGAAAGTAATGGCCGGATTGACGCCCCCGGGAGCGCCCAGGGTCGAATCGCCGGCCACAACCCAGTTCCCCGAGGATTCGGTCCACCCATCGTTGTCGCCGTCCTGGAAATCTTCGTACAAGGGAAGCCAGGCGCCCGTGGGGGGACGGCCGGCCGCGCCCGTCACGCTGTATTGATATCCTCCCGTGCTGATATCCAAACCCGCGACGGTGTCCCGGGTCTGGATCGAAGCGTTCGGCGTCGTATCGGTCGTATCGCTGACCGGGCTGAAGCCGCTCCAGTCGCCCGGACGGCTCACCACGTCCGTGTCGAGATTGAGCTTGAACGTGTCCTCAAACACCCCCTGATTACCACGGATATCCATCGCCCGCACCCGCCAGAAATAACTTCCGGAATCCTGCTGGGTGGCGGTGACGCTCGTCAGCGAGCCGTCGATCGTGTCGGAAAAAACCAGCGTGGTGTAGGATGGCCAGATATACAGTTCAATGCTGTAGCTGTCGATGCCGACCGAATCCGGGACCGCGTTCCAGGTCAACGTGGGCGTTCGCGTCTTTTCCGTCGCGCCGTCCGCGGGGCTGGCTAGGACGACTGTGTCGACGTCGGTGTCCGTCACAAAGCCGCGCGCCGCGGAATAGGCGCCCTGATTTCCAAGATCATCGATCGCCCGAACCCGCCAGTAGTACGTGTCGTTGTACAGACCCGTCAGCGTGTCGGTCGTCAACACACCGTCAATCGTGTCCGTGAAAACCATGTTCGTGAATCCCGTGTTCTTCGCCGCTTCCACCGCGTAACTGTCCACCCCGACGCTGTCTGACACCGCGGTCCACCCCACCAGGAAATCGACCGCCGTCGTCTCATGCCCATTCGCGGGCGATGAGAGCGTCACCTGATTCACGATCGTATCCGTGATGAATCCCCGCACCGCCGAATACGCCCCCTGATTGCCCAGATCGTCGATCGTACGGACGCGCCAGTAGTACGTGTCGTTGTAAAGCCCCGTCACCGCGTCACCCGTCAATGCCCCGTCCACCGTGTCCGTAAACACCATCGTCGTGAAGCTTGATATCTTCGACACCTCCAGCGCGTAGGAGTCGACGCCCACGGAATCGGAAACCGCGTTCCACCGCACCTGGAAATTGATCGCCGTCGTCTCATGCCCGTCCGCGGGCGACGCGAGCGACGCCTGATTCACGAGCGTGTCCGTCACAAATCCCCGCGCCGGCGAATACGCGCCTTGATTTCCCAGATCGTCGATCGCCCGGACCCGCCAGTAATACGTGTCGTTGTACAAACCCGTCACCGTGTCGCTCGTCAACGCCCCGTCCAGCGTGTCCGTGAAGACCATCGCCGTGAACGCCGGGTTCCTGGACACCTCCAGCGCGTAACTGTCCACGTCCACGCTGTCCGACACCGCGGTCCACATCACCAGGAAGTTGACCGCCGTCGTCTCATGCCCGTCCGCGGGCGACGCGAGCGTTGCCTGATTCACAATCGTATCCGTCACAAACCCCCTCGTCGACGAATACGCGCCTTGATTCCCCAGATCATCGATCGCCCGGACCCGCCAGTAGTACGTGTCGTTGTAGAGACCCGTAAGCGTGTCGCTCGTTAAAACGCCGTCGATCGTGTCCGTGAAAACCATGTTCGTGAATCCCGTGTTCTTCGCCGCTTCCACCGCGTAACTGTCCACCCCGACGCTGTC
>JACQOF010000091.1 GCA_016202645.1 bacterium | reverse complement strand
GCCGCCCGATACCCGGAATCCCGGCTCCACGACATGCACAAAGATTTTGAGGAGGTCGAGGAGGAATTTCGAAAGGGCCGGGTGGATTTGCTGATTTTTCTGGAGGTTGAGGAGGAATTCGAAGAAACGATCGAGCACGCCCTCGTCGCCCAGATGTCGCTGGCCGCCGCCGCCGTTGAGATTTTCGCGCTGGCCGGCGAAACTGATTTTCTGCGCCTGATGGCGTCGTTTTAGGACCGCGCCATGCTGAACGCCATCGTCGAAAAAGTCCTGAACCGGCCGTATACGACCATTCTTTTTTTTCTGACCTTCGCCGCCGCCGGCGTTTTTCTCATTCCGCTCATCCCCATCGACGCCACGCCCGACATTACGAACGTACAGGTCATGGTCAATACGATCACCGGAGGCCTTGACCCGGAACAGATCGAAAAAAGCGTCACCACGCCCGTCGAGACTGAAATGGGCGGCATCGCCGGCGTCAAGGAAGTCCGGTCGCTTTCCAAAAACGGCCTCTCGCAGGTGGTCGTCGTCTTCGAGGACGGCACCGACATCTACTGGGCGCGACAGCAAATTTCCGAACGGCTCCAGGCCATCCGCGGAAATCTGCCGGAAGGCATTTCGCCGGAACTCGGGCCTATCTCGACGGGCCTCGGCGAAGTGCTCATGTACGTCGTTCTGGCCAAACCCGAATCGGAGCTCGCGAAGAAGGCCGAGATCGACCGGCTTCTCTACTTGCGCACGGTTCAGGATTTTGCCATCCGCCGCTACCTCAAAGCGAACTGCGCCAATATCGCCGACGTGGACGCCACCGGCGGATTCAAAAAAGAAATTCACGTCAATGTAGATCCGGTTCGACTCGAGGATCGGGGGCTTGGCATCGAGGACATCGTCCGGAAATTGGAGACGGTGGGCGAGAGTTTCGGCGGCGGCTACATTCAGCACGAGGGCCGGCAGGTCATCGTCCGCACCGCGGGGACTCTGAATCTCGACCGGATTCGTCGGATCGCCGTCAAGCTCGACCTGCGCGGCCACCCGGTTTTTTTGAGCGAGGTCGCGGATGTGCGGGAGGGATTTGTTCAGCGCCAGGGCGCGGCGACGTATGACGGCGAGGAAACGGTGCTGGGCATCATCCTCATGCGAAGCGGCGCCAATTCCCGCCGGGTTTCGATTGACGCTGAAAAGGCGCTGGCGGAAATTCCCCTGCCGTCCGACGTCGAGGTCAAGATTCTCTATTCGAGGCGCTATCTGGTCGAAGCGACCATCCACACCGTCGCCAAAAATCTGGCCGAGGGCGCTGTGCTGGTCGTACTCGTGCTCCTGCTCATTCTCGGTAATTTCCGCGCCGCCCTGCTCGTGTCGCTGGCGATTCCGCTTTCTATGCTCTTCGCCGCCGCGGGCATGAAATATTTCGGAATCTCCGCCAACCTCATGAGTCTCGGCGCCATTGATTTCGGACTCCTCGTCGACGCGTCGGTCGTCATCATCGAAAACGTTTTGAGGCGCATATCCCAAAAATCCGGCGAGCCGGAGGGGACGGCGAACGACCGCCTGAATCTTGTTCTCGATGCGGTGAAGGAAGTGCTCCTGCCCGTGACGATCGGACTGGTTCTCATCATGGCCGTCTATATTCCGATCCTTGCGCTGGAAGGCGTCGAGGGAAAACTTTTCAAGCCGATGGCCATGACGGTTCTCATGGCGCTGGCGTCGTCCCTCGCCGTCGCGGTCGGGCTCATGCCGGCTTTGGCGTATCTGGTGTTGCGGGTGCCGCGGGGCGAGCACAAGGAAACCGCGCTGTTCGCTCTGGCGCAGAACATGTACCGGCCTCTTCTCAAATTTTCGTTGGGTCACCGGGCGGTTTTGTTTATCGCCGTGTCTGTCCTCTCCGGCGCGTCCCTGTTCGTCTTCAGCCGCATGGGCGCCGATTTCATGCCGCCTCTCAACGAAGGCGATCTGGTGGTGAATCTGACGCGGGACAGCGGCATTGCGCTCGATGAATCGATGCGGGTCCAGAAAATTTCGGATCGCATCATCGCCAAGTTCGCCGAGGTCGAACACGTCTATTCCCGTACCGGCACTCCGGAATCGGCCACCGACCCCATGGGCGTGCATTTGTCCGACGTGTTCGTGATTCCGCACAAGAACGAAAAACTGTGGCCCGTGCAGGCCAACGGAAGACGGCGCACGAAGGATGAGCTGTTCGAGGCGATCCGCGAGGCGATCGACCGGGAAGCGCCCGGGCACCCTCCGTCAAACGGTCCATCCGGGACCGCTCCGGGTACGATGCCATCCATGGCATCGCAGGAAATCATGGCGAACCAGCCGATCGAGATGCGCTTTTCCGAGATCCTCGAAGGCACCCGCGCCGACGTGTCGCTTCGCATCTACGGGCCTGAACTCGAAACGCTGATGGAGCTCCTCGAGACGTCCAAGCAAACCGTCGAAACCATTCGCGGCGCTTCGGAAGTCGAACTCGACGGCCTCACGG
>JACQOF010000090.1 GCA_016202645.1 bacterium | reverse complement strand
TTGACGATCTTGAGAAGCCGGGCGGTCAGCGCCTGGTCCATCCGGATGATCCGCGTCACATCCTCGACGCTGGTTTTGGGGTCCTCCATCACTTCCAGAATCCGGTCAACCACGGTCGGCAGGGTCGGGACTTTTTCGATCCCGTCCAGAATTTGTTTGAACGCTTCGTTTATGCCCGGTTCGGTCTTCGGAGACTCTGTACCCATCGCTCAACCTCCTGCCGTATTTTCGATAATGGCCTCTGCATGTCAAACACCACATCCGCGCGGCGCCGCTTCCACGCCAGACTCCACTGCGCCCGGATACGCGCCGCGGATTCCGCCCGCCCGAGGCCCCGGCGCAATAGTCGCGCCATTTGCACCCGCCGGGGCGCGTAGGCAACGACGATCTTGTCGAAACGGCGGGCTGATCGCGTTTCGTAGAGAAGCGGGATGTCGACTACCACCAGACGCGCGCCCCGCCGGGCATACCGGCCGATACGTCGATCCATCTCCGCGAATACCGCCGGATGCACAATCCTCTCCAGACAACGCCGGGCGGATCTGTCGGAAAAAATCTTCCGGCCCAACCGGCGCCGATCAATCTGACCGGAAGGCGTCAGATACTCTCCGCCAAACAGCGCCCGTACCGCGGCGTAAACCCGGGTGCCCTTCCGGAGCAGACGGTGTACGATCCGGTCAATGTCCACCCCCGGAACGCCCGCGGACCGAAACACCCCCATGAGCGTGCTTTTGCCGGACGCGATTCCGCCGGTCAATCCCACAACCACCATAGACTTCACCCGCAAGCCGGAAATCCTATCAGAACCGGGATATTTTTCAAAGCAAACTTTCTCCCAGAAGCCGGGATTTTAAACGCTCCAGATCAAGCTTCGTGAGGAGTTTCTCCAGGCGGGGGCGGTCAAACCGGCCGGGAGATAAAACGGCGGGGGTCACGGCGACGTCGATATCTGTGCGAAGCCGAACGAGGTCCCGGCACAGGTACGCCGTGTCCCGTCCGGCCGAGAGGAGTTTTGCGGTTTTCGGGGGGATGTGATCCAGATTCGCGTAGATGTCATCGAGCGTCGGATACTTCGCCAGCAGTTTCCCGGCGGTTTTCTCCCCGATACCGCGGACGCCGGGGACGTTGTCGACCGCGTCGCCCACCAGCGCGTAATAGTCGACCATTGCCGATGGAGTCAACCCGAATTTTTCCATCAGTTTCCCCTCGTCAAAAAGGACCAGATCCTCCATCCGCGCCGCCGTGCGGATGATCCGGACACGGTCCGACAGAATCTGGAAAAAATCCTTGTCGGGGGACGCCACATAAACCCGGCGGCCGCGCCCGGCCAGCGCCAGCGCCGCCGACGCGATCACGTCATCCGCTTCGACTCCATGTATCGCCACTCGCGGCAGGGCCATCGCATCAAGCGCATCCTCGATATGGGGGATTTGGGATTTCAAGTCCTCCGGCGTCTCCGGCCGGTTCGCCTTGTAGTCAGCATACGCCGCCAGCCGCTCCTGCGGCCCGCCCAGATCGAAAAATACTGCCATCTCGGGGCGCATGCCTGAATCTTCCCCGGCAAAATCGGCGAGCTTCGGCAACGTCGACAAAAACCCATGGATGGCGGAGGTCGGCTCGCCGGACCGGCTTCGGAAATCGGGCAAAGCATAATAGGATCGGAAGATCCAGGAATAGGCGTCGACCAGGACAACGGAACTTGGGATCGTGTTTTTCACCATGCGCCACACACGAGACCTTTCCGCCGTGTATTCGTCAAGTCTTCGGAATTCGCAGCTATTCATCCCTCGCCGTCATTCCCGCGGAAGCGGGAATCCAGGGCTTTGCCCTCGGTAAACCGGGCTGGATTCCCGCTTTCGCGGGAATGACGACCTGAATAGTTACCGGAATTCTTGCATTGTTCTCCGCCCCGTTGTAAAAACACCCCCATATGATCTTCGTAACCGACTTGGAAGGCGTCCTCATTCCCGAGATCTGGGTCGAGATCGCCGACAAGACCGGCATCCCGGAACTGCGCCTCACCACCCACGAGGTCGAGGATTTCGAGACGCTCATGGCCGCCCGGATCAAGGCACTCGCGGCGCACGGCTTGAAACTCGCGGACGTCGCGCGGATCGCGCAGGACGTGATGCCCTTCGCGGGGTCGATCGAGTTCCTCTCGTGGCTCCGCCGGAAAGGCCCCATTCTGGTGGTCTCCGATACCTTCACCGAACTGGCTGACGAAATCATCATGCGGCTCGGCGGATATCCGCTCTTCGCCAATCGCTTCGAAACCGACGGCGGCGGTCGCATCGTCGGATACAAACTCCGCATCCGCGGACAGAAGGACCGCATGATCGTCTCCCTGAAGGACATCGGCTACCATCTCGTGGCGATCGGCGATGGATTCAACGACCTGTCCATGCTCAAAATCGCGCATCACCCCATCCTCTTCAATCCATCCCCGCAGCTCTCCGCCAAGCTTCCAGGACAGCCGGCCGTCAGAGACTACGTGGAACTCAAGAAACACATCGAACAGATCCTCCGCGCCAATAAAAATGACATGGCTTGAGCCGGAAATCCCAAGGTAACAAACTTCCATGTGCGGCATTGCCGGCATTCTTGATTTTTCGAAGGCGCCGATTGAACCGGAGGCCATCAAGCGCATGACCGATACGATCGCCTACCGGGGGCCGGACGATGAGGGGATGTGGCTGGGAGAGGGCGTTGGGATCGGACACCGGCGGCTGGCCGTGATCGACCTCCAAGGCGGCCGCCAGCCGATGATAACCGGGGACGGGCGCTTCGTCCTCACCTACAACGGTGAAATCTTCAATTTTATGGACCTGCGGCGCGAACTTGAAATCGACGGCGGCGCGTTTTCCACCCACTCGGACACAGAGGTCCTCCTGCGGTGCTTCGAACGCTGGCGGGAAAAATGCGTGGAAAAACTGATCGGGCAGTTTGCTTTCGCCGTCTGGGACAACCAGGACCGACGGCTGTTTCTCGCGCGGGACCGGTTCGGCCAGAAACCCCTCATTTACGCGAGGGTCGGCGGCCGGTTTTATTTCGCGTCGGAGGCCAAGTCGATCCTTTGTGTCCTGCCGATGGATCCGTCCATTTCCCATCAGGGTGTCTTTAACACATTATTCTTTGGCGGCGATCAATCCAGCTCCACCCTGTTCCGTGAAATATTCAGAATGCCTCCGGCCCACTACGCATGGGTCGACGGCGATGGACGCCTGTCCGCCCACCGGTACTGGAACCTGGATTTTTCGAAGAAGTCCGGTATGAGGCGGGACGAGGCCATTGAACGACTCCACGCCGTCGTCCAGGACGCCGTCCGGACGCAACTCGTCGCCGACGTCCCGCTCGGGTTTTTCCTTTCGGGCGGGGTCGACTCATCCATGATCCTCTACCACGCGGCGCAGGAGATGGGGGAGGAACGCCTGAAAACCTTTTGCGCTGTCACAAGCGGTTTGGTGGATGACCCTGACATCGGCGCCAGCCGGATCGTGGCGCGGCATTTCAACGCGGAACACCGGGAGATCAACCTGGATCAGACCGCCGAACGGGAGGCGATGCTCGACTATGTCCGTCTCATCTATCACCAGGAAATCCCCTACTACGCCGGATCCAACAGTCTCCTGCACTATGAACTGTGCCGGGGCGTCCGGCGCGGGGGGATCACCACCGCTCTGAGCGGCGACGGCGGGGACGAGATTTTTGGCGGATACCCCGCATACGCCCGAATCCGCCGGGGCGGCCTCCTCCGCGCCGCGCTGGGTTTGCCCTGGGTGAATTTCGGTGTCCGAAAAGACCGCGGGACCGCGTTCTTCTTCTCCGATGACGCCAATTTGCTCGGTACCGTCTACGAGAGAGCCTTCGGCCCCACGGTGGGCAGACTGCGGAAGAAGCTTTTCAAATGGATTGACATCCATGAACCCCGGAATCTTGAGGTCGATACATTCCGGTCGGTTCGTCCGACCAGCCTCCTCGAAGGCTGGATGGCCACCGAACTTCTGCTGCACAACCGGCACTCCATCACATGGCAGGCCGACGTGAACGGCATGGCGCATGGCCTGGAAATTCGCGCGCCGTTTCTGGACCACCGCGTGGCGGAATTCATGGCAACTCTCACGGACGGCGACCGCGTCAGTCTCGCGGGGCGCTGCAAGATCCTTCAGAGGGCGTCCTTGAAGGGCCGGGTGCCTCAGATGGTGTTGGACAGGGAAAAAACCGGATTTGGGTGGAAGAATGCGAATAGGGTTCTTCATTCCTGGAAGCGATGGGTTTACGGGCATCTCTTTCCGCTGGGCGCGCCGAACCTGCATCTTGGAGAATTTTTCGGGACGGCGGATCTGAACGACATCTGGCATGAATGGGAATCCCATCCGGAATCCATGATCCATACGGGACGGATCTGGCAGCTCTTTACGTTCACGATATTCTGCAAACTCTTTCTAGATCGCAGGACCCCGGAAGGCCTGGTCGAAATCTAGATCGGATATTTTTCCAATCCTTGATTCTTCCGCGTCTTCGAGTTTCAATGCGCCCTGCGTCTGATGGACCAGATTCGGAGCACTGTTTTGACCGATTTGAATATTCCCAAGCCTTTCGAGCGGCTGCAGGAGCTGGCCTACAATGTCTGGTGGTCGTGGTCGCCGACTGCCCGGAGGCTCTTCAGCCACATTCACCCGGAACTCTGGAACCATTACCGGAACCCGGTGGAACTTTTAATCAACGTCGACGCGCATCACTGGAACCCGCTTCTTCAGAGCGACGATTTTCTGAGCCAGTACCAGAAGGTCCTCCGGGAATACGACCGGCACATGAGCCCGGACCGGCCGGGCTGGTTCGGCGAGCAGTTCCCGGATTATAACGGCGGGCCGGTCGCCTACTTCTGCAGTGAGTACGGACTTTCCGAGGCCCTTCCCATTTACGCGGGCGGTCTCGGCATTCTCGCCGGGGACACCTGCAAATCGATGGACTATATGGGCGTGCCGTTCGTCGCGGTGGGGCTCATGTACCGCTCCGGTTATTTCGAACAGCACGTCGACATGGACGGTTCCCAGAGCCACATCTACCGCCCGCACGATTTTTCCAGAATGCCCGCCAGCCTGGTTCAGACGAGGGCCGGCCGGGAACTGCTGATCAAAGTCCCTCTGGGAGGCCGTGAAATCTACGCGCGCACCTGGAAAATCCAGGTCGGCCGGGTGCCGGTCCTGCTTCTCGACACGGACGTGCTTCTCAACGACCCCGCCGACCGGCCGATCACCAGTCAGCTGTACGTTTCCGGCCGCGAAATGCGCCTCTGCCAGGAAATTGTCCTCGGGATCGGCGGCGCACTGCTCCTCCGGGAACTCGACATAGAACCGGCCATCTGGCACATGAACGAGGGCCATTCGGTATTTCTCGCGGTCGAACGGATCCGGCGGAAGATGGAAGCCGATGACGTCTCATTCGAGGAAGCCCGGCGGGACGTTCAGGGGTCGACCGTTTTTACGACGCACACGCCCGTGATGGCCGGGCACGAGGCGTTCGAGACGGATTTGATCGAAAAATATTTCAAGACAGAGGAATCCCGGATGGGCCACAAGATCGAGGATTTCTGCCGGCTCAGTTTCGCCTATCCCGACCAGCCCGGGGCCCAGCCGTTCAGCCTGACGGCGCTGGCCATCCGCGTCTCCGCCGTCGTCAACGGCGTCAGCAAACTGCACGGCGAGGTCACTCAAAAATCCTGGGGACACCTTCGGGCCGCCACGGCGCTCGATGAGAGCCGGTCGGATGTCGACTACGTCACCAACGGCGTCCACGTCCTGAGCTGGCTTGGGACTGATATCCGCGAACTGTACGAGCGGTATATCGGCCAGGACTGGCCCAATTTCTGGAAAAACCCGGAGGAATGGAAACGTGTGATCAAGGTCCTGCCGGACATGGAAGTCTGGGACGCGCACGAGGCACAGAAGAGCCGCTTCGCCGCGTTTTTGAAACAGCGGCTTCTCCATATGTATTCCCGGCACGGCGACAGCCCGGACAAACTCCGGAAATGGCAGAGCATGATTGAACCCAAGTCCCTCTGGATCGGATTCGCCCGCCGGTTCGCCGGATACAAGCGCGCCCTGCTGATTTTTAACGAGTTTGAGAAACTCCGGGCCATCTGCACGAATCCCGAGCGGCCCGTGCGGATTGTGTTTGCGGGCAAGGCCCACCCGAACGACCGGGAGGGACAGGACCTGATCCGGAAGATTTTCGACATCGTCGAGAATTCAGCCCTGCACGGACACATTTTTTTCCTGGAAAACTACGACATGCACGTCGCCCGGCGGCTCGTGCAGGGCGTCGACGTCTGGCTCAACAATCCCGTCCGGCCCATGGAGGCGTCCGGGACGAGCGGCATCAAGGCGGCGATGAACGGCGTGCTGAACCTCAGCATCCCGGACGGATGGTGGTGCGAGGGATATAACGGCGAAAACGGCTGGCAGATCGGAGACGGAACAGTCCACGAGAACCCCGGCCACCAGGCCTGGGTGGACGCCGGCGCGCTGTACGGCCTTCTCGAAAAAGACGTCGTGCCTCTCTTTTACGACCGGAACAAACAGGGCATCCCTCAAGGCTGGATCCGGAAAATGAAATCCGCCCTGACCACCATCACCCACGATTTTTCAACGGCCCGGATGTCGCGCGAATACGTCGAAAAAATTTACATGAAAACGCGCCCCTGGCAGTCCCTCGGAGCGGAATCCGCCGTCAAGACCGCCTAGACCTTAACGCATAGTTCAGGATTCGGTCCACCAGGCCGTCGAATCCCCAGCCGGCGGCATCGGCCATTTTCGCCATGCCGGCGAGAGGGGAAAGATCGGGATTTGGATTGACGTCGAGAAGATATATCCGGTTGTCGGGATCAGTTCGAAAATCCAGGCGCGCGTAGCCGTCCACGCCCAGCGCCCGGAGGGCGGCCATGCCCAGGGTTGAAATACGGTCGCGAAGGGATGGGTCGACCGGAGCCGGACAGACCGTCCGCGCGCTTTTGCAATAGACCGTGTCGTACAGCCACTTTGATTCGTAGCCGATGATGCGGGACGCCGACGATGGAAAATCCGAAAAATCAATTTCGACGAGCGGCAGGATCTCGCCGGCCACAACCCCGAAATGGAATTCCCGGCCGTTCAGATACGTCTCAATCAAAATCGTTTGGTTGTATGCCCGATAAAGCGCCGCGACCCGGGCCCGAAGCGCGGCCGGATCGGACGTGACGGCATCCGCCATGACACCCATGCTCCCGTCCTCCAGGGAGGGCTTGGATATCCAAGGCGGAGGCGGAAGAATTTCCGGAAGAGTCCCGTCAAATGACACCGCATGCGGCGGGGTCGGAATCCCGCGCTCCTGCAAGACCGCCTTTGTCTTGAGCTTGTCCCGGCAAAGAAGCAGAGCCGCCGGAGAAGTCGAAGTGTGCGGAATTCCCAGAAGCTCCAGCATCCCGGTGACGCGGGCCTCGCCCAGCGTTTCCCCGAAGGCGGTCTCGGCCAGATGAAAGACGATGTCCGGTGGAGACGACTGAAGCCGGCTCAGGACCGGCGAGACGCCGGCGCCGAGCGAAATCCGGCTGTGCCGGTGGCCCAACCGGCCGAGTGTCTCCTCCACCGCGTGAATTGTCTCCCACACGGCAATGTGCGCCTCCGATCCTTCAGTGTCCTTCAGAGATTCAGTGTCGTCGTGCAAGACCGCCACATCGCATATTTTTGCGGGGATCAGCCGCGCCGCGGATTCAAGGGCCGGCATCAGACGGGAGCGGGGACGGAAAGATTCAAGCGGGCCAGCGACGCCGACAGAATCCGGCTGATCAGGTCCGCGTAGGAAAGACCCAGAAGACGCGCGAGAATGGGAAGATCGCCTGTGGAAGGCGAAAGACCCGGCAATGGATTGGCTTCGAGAAAATAAGGAGTTCCCGACTCGGTCAGCCGGAAATCGATACGGGCGACATCCCGGCATTCCAGAGCGTGAAACGCCAGAAGAGCCGATTCCTCGATTTTCTGCAGGATGGCGCTCGGCGCGCTCGGCGGCGTCACGTAATCCACCTGGCGCTCGAAATCCCGTTTCACCTCGAGGCTGTAGATGAATTCCGGGTTGTTGCCGGATTTCGGCAGGACCTCGAGAACGCCGAGGACCTCCGATCCGACGACGCCCACCGTGATCTCCCGGCCCGGTATAAAAGCCTCCACCAGGACGGGACGGCGGTACGTCTCCAGAAGCCACCTCGCGCGCTCTTCCGCCTCCATGATCCGGCGGCAGACGGGATTATTTCGGATGCCCTTCGAGGATCCTTCGTCCAGCGGCTTCACAAAAAGCGGCGGAGGCGGAAATTTGATCCGCCCGATGTCGTCCGGACTTCGGACGACGGCAAAGTCCGGGGTCTGGACACCCGCGGCGGACACCAGCCGCTTGGCAACCGCCTTGTCCAGCGTCGCCGCCAGAGTCAACGGATCGGAATGGGTGTAGGGGACATTTAAAAACTCGCAGATCGCGGGGATGTGCGACTCCCGGCACCGGCCGCCGCGGCCCTCGGCGATGTTCCACACAAGGTCGGGCGGAGCGGTTCTGAGGTGATCGAGAAATGTCAGGCCGCCGCCGAGATGCTGGACTTCGTGGCCCAGCGCCTCCAGCGCGGCGGCGATGGCGTCGACGGTTTTTGTGGAATCGTATTCCTCGAAAAAATCGTCGGGCCTGCCGTCGGTTGCATCTTCCGGCCGCAGATCGTACGCGATCCCGATTTTCACTTGGAATTCTCCCCCCTCATCCCGACGACGTCAGCCGGCGGGAGTCAACGTGGGCTGCGCGGCGTCAGTGTATCGGGACCGGCGGTCGTACCGCAGGAGATGTTCGGGGATCAGGCTCGGCTGGTCTCCCGAAAGAAGCCGCGCGACGCCTTCCACCGGGCGACGGTTGCGCCGACGGCGGATGCGCCGAAGCGGGCGCGGCGGTTCTTCGACGGCGACCATCATGCCCTCGTAGTTGCGCAAAACCCAGCGCTCCTCCGAAACCGACACAACGTAGTTCGGCATGACCGGAATCTTGCCGCCGCCGCCGGGGGCGTCGACGACGTAGGTCGGGACCGCAAGGCCCGACGTGTGGCCTCGCAGGTATTCCATGATCTCGATCCCTTTGGAAATCGACGTCCGGAAATACTCGGCGCCCTTGATCTGGTCGCAGTGAAAAATGTAGTAGGGCCGGATCTTCGCGGCGGTCAGCTGATGCACCAGCTCCAGCATGACCTCCGGGTCGTCGTTCACGCCGCGCATGAGCACCGAGTGGTTGTTGAGACAGACGCCGGCGCGCAAAAGCCGCATGCAGGCCGCGGCGGCGACGGGAGTGACTTCGCGGGGATGGTTGAAATGCGTCTGAACCCATACCTTTTTCCCCCGTTCGAGAATGTCCACCAGTTCCGGCGTGACCTTCTGGGGCAGGGTGGTCGGCACGCGCGTGCCGAGCCGCACCATCTGGACATGCGGGATGTCTTTCAGGCGCTGGAGGACGTAATCCAGTTTCGTCGGCGAGAGCATGAGCGGGTCTCCGCCGGAACAGATCACGTCCCGGACGACTTCGGTCCGCTCGATGTAATCAAGCATCGCGTCCAGTTCCGCGCGGGTTTTCTGGAAATCCCCGTCGATCCACTCGCGCTTGCGGGTGCAGAACCGGCAGTACATGGAACAGACGTTCGTGGTGTACATGAGAACGCGGTTCGGGTAGCGGTGCGTCAGTCCCGGCACCGGCGAGTCTTCCTTCTCGTCCAGAGAGTCCGCCTCGCCGTAGGACGTGACCTCCAGTTCCTTGCCGGACGGCACGGCCTGAAGACGAATGGGGTCGTGCGGGTCGTTGGGATCGATCAGCGACATCCAGTACGGCGGGATCATGAAGTGGTAGGTGTCGGCGACGTTTTTTAATCTCTGTTCCTCGGTCGGCGTGAGCGGCAGGAGCTGTTTGAGGTGATCAACGGTTTTGACGGCGTTTCGAAGCTGCCATCGGAAATCGTTCCATTCCGTGTCCGGTACGTCTTTCCAAATCGATTTGGCTTTCCATGGGTCGGGCGGCAATATGGATTCTGTCGAAGAAGGTGACGACGATTCGGCAACAGGATCCGGCGGCGCTTCCCCCCCGTTTCTTCCCCGAGCGCTCTGGATCGATTCCATCTGCAAAAATTCACATCCTTTCCGAGACATCGTCTCTACGCGATTTAGTTTTAGGGGATGACGGACGATGTGCCCGGCTCTCCCCCCCTCTGAGTGATCTTTTATCGTGAAAGGAATTCGTTTGTCAATAGGTTGCGATCAGTTTTCGAGAAAAAAAATGGAGGGTCAAACGCTGGGATTATGTGACTGTTCGTCATTCCCGCGAAAGCGGGAATCCAGCCCTCTTGGCGCTCATCTGGATTCCCGCTTTCGCGGGAATGACGGAGAGGGCTGAATTGTAACGAGATTATTCAGTAAAACGGATGTAGATCTTCATGTCCGGCTTTGTTTTTTTGTAGATGTGCCGGAATGAATTGAGCACGTTCGGATCGTACGAGTACATCAGCGTGTAGGTCGTGATGCCCTCGTCCTTCCGGCACTTCACAGAATCGGTCGGATACTTCAGGGTCGGCTGGTAGACTTCCGGAACTTCGCCGTTCAAAAGCCGGATGGCGGAGATGAAGCCGCGCTTGCCGGGAACGTGGACCTTCTCCAGTTCCTCGACGTAATATTTCCGGGACTGGCCGGGATAGGCCGTCGAGGAGATCTCCACTTCCTTGTGGCGGATCACGCTGAGGTCCTCGAAGACTTCGTCCATGAACTGGCGTCGCTCGTCCAGCTCTTCGGGCGATAAGGGCTCGTCCCCTTCTTCTATAGGCTCCGCTTTCTCTTCTTCAGCCATGTCCGTTCCTTCTTCCAAATCGAGTATCGTCATACTCCCGTCAGTTTGACACAGGGGCCTCTCAGTAAATGTTGCTGGTCCGAATGGTTCCAGTATAATCGACAAACACGGTCTTCTGCTCCGTGAAAAACTCGATGCCTTCCTTCGCCATCTCCCGGCCGCCGCAGCCGCTCTCCTTGATGCCGCCGAACGGGATCTGCGCTTCGCCGCCGATCGTCGGAGAATTGACGTGCACCATCCCGGCTTCGATCCGCTCGATAAACCGCATCGCCTTGTTGATGTCGCGCGTGTAGATGGAACTGGACAGGCCGAAAACGACCCGGTTCGCGACGTCGCAGGCTTCGTCGAAATCCTTCACCCGCGTCACCGCGAGCACCGGCCCGAAGACTTCCTCCTGAAACAGCGTGTGCCCGGGCTTGACGTGATCGAAGACCGTCGGCTCGACGAAGTACCCTTTGTCCAGTCCGTCCCGAAGCACGCGCCCGCCGCCCGCCAGAAGCTTGTTCCCTTCGGATTTCGCCTTCGCGATGTAGTCCATTACGGTCTTGAGCTGAGTCGCGTCGATCAAAGGACTCATCGTGCTCGACGGATCCAGACCGGGACCCGGCTTGATTTTTTTGATTTCCGGCAAAAGCTTCGCTAGAAATTTGTCCGCGATCGATTCCTCCAGAATGAGGCGGCTCGTCGCCGTACAGCGCTGGCCGGCGTTCCCGAAGGCGCCCCGGATGACGCCGCCAAGCGCGCCGTCAAGGTCCGCGTCGGCGAGAATGACGCAGGGGTTTTTCCCGCCCATCTCGCAGGTCACTTTCTTGTTCAGCATCCCGCACATCTCTTCGACCTTCCGGCCCACACCCGTCGATCCGGTGAAGGAGACTACGCGGACCGCGGGGTGCGTGATCAGCTCGTTTCCGACGGTCGACCCGGCGCCGGTCACAAAATTCAGGACACCCTTCGGCAGACCCGCGTCGTCGAAACACTTGACGAGTTCCGCCGCGAGAAACGGCGTGAAGCTCGCAGGCTTGAACACCACCGTACAGCCGGCCACGAGCGCGGGTGCGATTTTCCAGCAGGGGATCGCCCAGGGGAAGTTCCAAGGCGTGATGATCGACGCCACGCCGATGGGCTGGCGGATTGTGAAGAGCATATTTCCGGCCAGTTCCGAGGGGGCGGTCTGGCCGTAGAACCGGAATCCCTCGCCGGCGTAAAATTCCAGAAGATTGTTGCCCTTGGTGATCTCGCCACGCGCGTCCGACAGGACCTTGCCGCCCTCGATCGCCATGATCCGGGAAAGTTCCTCTTTCCGGGATTCGGCGATTTGAAACGCCTTGAGGACAATCCGCGCGCGCGCCA
>JACQOF010000093.1 GCA_016202645.1 bacterium | reverse complement strand
GTGTGCGTCCAATCCAATGATCCATTTGATCGATCTCTGCATGTTGATCGACCTCCTTTGTGTGTAGTGTCATGAACACTGCCACAAAGCGAGGTCTTTTTTTATTACCAATAATGTCAATACCCGGCCCCACGGCCGGCCCCACGGCCTGCTTTTCCAACCTGGATCGCCGTCCTGACCTGCTGATTTACGCCGCGCCCGGTAAAAACTCCGTTCAGAGGATTCGCGTCGGCGAATCTCGCGCCGTGGGCCAGCCGGACGTGCGCGTCGGACACGATGGCGCCGTTGGCGGGGTCGAAACCGGCCCAGCCGATTTCCGGGAAAAAACATTCCACCCAGGCGTGATTGGTCGCGGCGGTTTCGGAGTCTTTGCCCGTATAAACGTACCCGCTTACATATCGCGCGGGAATTCCGATCGATCTGGCCGCGCAAATGAGGAGATTGGAGAAATCCTGGCACACGCCCTGTTTTCGGGCGAGGAGGGTTGCGGGTGAAGTCTGGTTGTCCGTGGATCCCGGTACGAACCGGAAGTTCCGGTGGATATGTTCCATCATGGCTTGAACTTGACGGAATGCCCCCAGCACCCCGTCGACCGTTGATCGCGCCCATGATCGGATAGCCGGATCGCTGTCCCACGGATCATCCGGAGACGCGAGATACGTTCGAACCTCGCGCGGCCATCCGCCGGGGGCGGACGGCGCCGGGAGGAAATTCCATTTGCAGTACTCGGCGAAAGGATCCGTCCGGAAGGTTTGCACCGTCATCCGAAGATCGAACGACCATGCGTCGGACCCGTCCGGCAGGCAAATTTTTTCAACTGTGTTCCCCCAGGTGTCCCGGTCCGTCACGACCGACGCGTCGGGGGTGAAGCGGAAGGAGCGGTCCAGGAGTTTCTGATCCTCGCCATCCGGCGGGGACAGTCTCAGCTCCAGCCGGGCATTCGAAACAGCCCGGTCATACCGGCAGGAAGTGTGGTGACGGATGTCGAGGATCACAGGATCAAAAAGTGATTTTGACCGGGCCGGCCCCGCTCATGTTCTGGACGCTGATTTGCGCGGCCATGTCCTCGGCCACGCGCCGGAAGGCCTTCGCGTACGGAGACTCCGGGTCTTCGAGGAGGATCGGCCGGCCGAGGTCGGATGCGGTCCGGATTTCGGTTGCCAGGGGGATTTCGCCGAGAAAGGGGATGTCGAGGTCCGCCGCGGCCCGGCGCGCGCCGCCGTTTCCGAAAACTTCTTCGCGCTCGCCGCAGTGCCGGCAGATGAAATGACTCATGTTTTCGATGATGCCGAGGATGGGACACTTCAGTGTCCGGAAAAGATCGATCGCCTTCTGCGCGACTTTCAGCGCCACGTCCTGCGGGGTCGAGACAATCACCGCGCCGGTGAGCGGAATTTTCTGGCAGAGACTGAGCTGGATGTCGCCGGTGCCCGGTGGGAGGTCGACGAGAAGATAGTCGAGTTCCCCCCACTGGACGTCCCCGAGAAATTGCTGGATCATCTGGATGAGCATCGGCCCGCGCCAGATGATGGCCTGGCCTTCCTCCAGAAAAAATCCCATCGAGATGACCTTGATCCCGTGCGCTTCCGGCGGAATGATCCGGCGGTCGCTCTCGATGACTTCCGGGCCGTCCTTCACGCCCAGAATCATCGGGATGCTCGGACCGTAAATGTCGGCGTCCATCAACCCGACCTTCGCGCCCATGCCGGCCAGAGCAATCGCCAGGTTCGCGCTGACGGTGGATTTGCCGACCCCGCCCTTGCCGCTGGCCACCGGGACGACGTTCCGCACGCCCGGGATGAGATCATTTTTTGTTTCGGCGCGGCTCGGTCTCACCTGCGAGGTCATCTGGACGTCGACGGCGGCAACACCCGGAAGTTGCCCGACGAGCCGCGTCGCCTCCGTCTGGAACTTTTCCCGGACGGGACATGCGGGCGTCGTCATCTCGATGACGAAGGAAACCTTTCCCCCGTCGATCCGCACGTTCTTCACGAACCCCAGGGACACGATGTCCTGGTGAAGATCGGGGTCTTCGATATTTCGGAGCGCGTTTAGGACGTCGGATTCGGTCAAGGTGTTGGAAGTCATGGCAGCATCATCGCACGGAAGAGAGGAGACTGTCAAAAGCCCGGGTTTCTTCCGGGGTCGCCGCGCGTTTTTCGCGCAGAGTCAGACGGAGCAGCGTGCCGCTGTCGTCTTCGGACGAAAAATCGTACAGGATGCCCTGCGCCACGTATCGCGCGCGCCGGTCGCCGGTTTTCGGATTCCGGACCGTGGCGGCGTCGAAGAGCCGTTTGATTTGAAGGATCATGTGAAACGGCGTATCGATGACGGGCAGGGTCTGCCCGGCCTTCTTGAACCGGATTTCCATCCGCCAGTTTCGGAATTCAAACTCCAGTGTGTCCGCGTCCCCGCGGTCGAGGTATCCGAGAAAAGTATTGACAAACTGCTCGTAGGGCGCCTCCCGGCTGTCCGTTTCGAGCCTGGAAATCTCCCGAAAAGACCGCGCGCGTTGAAAGGCGATGAAGGCGTTCGCGCAAGCCAGCGCCATCAGGATCCCGGCAATCGCCTGAGGCCGCCATACCATCCCCGCCAGCGTTCCCGCCATCGTGAGAATCACCAGCGTCCCGGCTGCCCGAACCTGCCAAGGCCGCCACGAACGACGGATCGCTGCATCCAGCAAGACCACCAGCGCCAGAACTCCAAGCGCGCCCAGAGTCAGTTCCACGCGCCCAGTATCGCCCCGATCTTCCCGCAAATCAATCCGTCAGGCGGCCAGCAGCCTCCGGTGCTTGGACACGGAGAGGATCAGCCCGGCCAGCGCGAAATTGAGGACCTGCGCGGATCCGCCGTAGGAAAGAAACGGCATCGGAATTCCGACCACGGGAAACACGCCCAGGTTCATCGCCGTGCCGACCGCCACGTGCACGAAATAGACGGAGGCGGCGCCCACCGACAGGAGACACCCGTATAGTTCCGTCGCGTTCCGGGCGATTTCCAGCGCGGCGCCGATCAGGCATCCGTACAAGAGCAGCATCAGCGCGCTGCCGGCAAACCCCCATTCCTCGGCGAGGACGCTGTACGCGAAGTCGGTTGTCTGTTCCGGAAGAAATCCAAGCCGCTTCTGGGTTCCCTTGAGATATCCCCGGCCGAAGATCCCGCCGGACCCGACGGCGATCTGGGCCTGCTGGGCCTGGTAGGACGATCCGTGTGGATCAATGTGCGGCATGAAAAACGCTGCGATCCGGGTCTTCTGGTGGGGTTTTAGAGATGTGTAGACCCGATCTCCCATCCAAACTCCGCTGAACACGATGAGCCAGACCAGCATTCCAAGACGAACCAGCGCCCCGCCCCGACGGCTTCGCCGCAGGCGAATCAGGATCAGCACCCCGCCCACGGCCAGCCCCGCCAAAAAAATCATCAGGGAAGGCGGCCGGGAAATGAGGTCCAGAAGAAGCGGCGCCGGCCCAAGTCCGCTCTGCCGGAACACCTGCGCGCAGATCCGCGCGCCCGCGACGCCGCCGATCAGGGTGAGAAATCCGATGAGGGAAAAATGGAGGTCGGCCATCAGAAGCATCGTGAGAAAAACCGGCACGTAAACGACCGCGGTGCCCACGTCCCGCTGAAGAAGCACAAGCCCTACCGGAAATGCCATGAGGGCGGCCGGCCAAAGAAGACCGCGCAGAATGCCGGCCCGCTCTTCCGGCCGCATTTTCCCAAGATAGGCCGCGACTTGGAGGATAAAGAGCGCCTTGAAGAGTTCTGACGGTTGAACCGAAAAGAGGCCCAGGTCAATCCACGACCGGGTCGATTTCACTTCATGGCCGAATTTCCAGGTCAGCGCCAGAACCGCCAGTCCCGCCAGATACAGAAAAAAACTGTACCGCCGGAGCAGGCGGTAGTCGGTATGGGCGAAAACAACGCAGATCGCCGCCCCGATGACCGTCGCCGCCGCCTGCCGGAAAAACGCGTCCTGCCCGCCCGCCGCGCTGTAGAGGTTGAGCAGTCCGAACAAAACCGCCGCCGTCAGGCTGAACAGAAACAGGGAATCAATCCGGAATTCCGAAAGACGCATCGCCTCCGCTTATATCACTGGATTATGGGGCGGGGGAAGAGATAATCTGATTGGCATGAAACCGATAAACTCTTCCCCCCTCCCGGACCGCGGGTTCGTGCCGAAATTTCTCCACTATTGGCGCCGGGCGATCTCGCCGCGGATCGGGGACACGGCGCGCGTCGGCGTCGCCGTCTCCGCCGGCCGGGATTCATCCGCGCTCGCGGCGGCTCTCGGCCGGTTTGGACCGGCGCTCGGCATCCAGCGGCTCGTGCTTCTCCATCTCGACCATGGCATCCGCCCGCCCGCCGAGCGCGCCGAGGACATCCGCGCGCTCAAGGCGCTTGCGCGTCGCGTCCGGGCGCCGCTTGTCGTCGCCCGCGCGAGAATCAAACGGCGCGGCGGAACGGAAGCGGCAGGGCGCGCGGCTCGTCTGGAATTTTTTCGAAAGGCCGTCCGCCGGCACAAGCTCTCCTGCGTCGCGACCGCGCATCATCTCGACGACCGCATCGAGACATTTTTTCTGTTTCTCTTCCGAGGCAGCGGAAGCCGCGGCCTTTCGAGTCTCCGCGCGGCCGAATCGATCCGTCTTTCGCGCAGCCGGAGTTCCCCTCTCCTCCTTGTCCGGCCCTTTCTTCCCTTCACCCGCGACCAGGTCCGGCGGTACGCGGAATCGGAGTGCGTCCGCTTCCATGAGGATTCGACCAATCTCGACCGCCGGTACCTTCGCAACCGCATCCGGCTTGATCTCATCCCTCTTCTCGAGGAAATCCATCCGGCCTTCCGCCCGGCGATCGCCGCCGGCATCGAGGCCCTCGAGGAGGAGGACGCCGCTCTTTCGGCGCTGGCTTCATCCGCTCTCGACGCCTTGACAGGCGGCAAGGCCAGGAGCGAAAATGGATTTTTGCGGTCTTTGTCCCTCGACCGCGCCCGGCTTAAGCGCTGGCCGCCGGGGATCCTGGCGCGCATCCTTCTACGGGCCGACCGCCTCATGGGGGGGCCGGGCCTTCTGGGCGGGCACACGTCCCTGCGCGCGGCGGCCCGGGCGATTGCGGGTCCGGGGACATCCGTGTTTTCTTTGCCGGCCGGGCGCCGGCTTCACATTGACAAGGAGCTGGTCAAATTTCAAAGCCGATGATGCTGGAGTTAAAAGAGATTCAGGACAAAGTGATTTATGATCAGGCCGCCATCGAGAAGGCGGTCAAGGAACTGGGCCGGAAAATCAGCCGGGACTACGAAGGCTCGGCCCTGCTCCTCGTGGGGATTCTCCGCGGCGCGTATGTTTTTCTGTCTGATCTCTCCCGCGTCATCCGCATCCCACACACCATCGACTTCATGGCGGTGGCCAGCTACGGCGACGCGTCGACTTCTTCCGGCGTCGTCCGGATCGAGACCGACCTTCGGCAGAACGTCGAAGGCAAAGACGTGCTCATTGTGGAGGACGTGATTGACACGGGACTGACCTTCAAACAGCTTAAAAAAACCCTCGAGGCCAGGCATCCCCGCTCTGTTAAAATCTGCGCGCTCCTGGACAAACCTTCCCACCGGAAAGTCGACTTGAAACCGGATTACACGGGCCTCGTCGCGCCCGATACGTTCCTCGTCGGATATGGCCTCGATTACCTCGAACATTTCCGGGGGGTTCCCTACATTTTTTCGGTGAAACCCGGGGCCCTCGAACCGCTCCAGGCGGCCGGAAAATTGCTCTGATCGGGGGTCGGCATGTCACAAGGCATTAAATACGGCGTCATCTGGGTGTTCCTGTTTCTGTCCCTCGTCATGGTCTGGACCTCCATGAAAACGAACGCGCCTTCGATGCCCGAGGAAGTCCGCTACAGCGAGTTCAAGGAGATGGTGACGTCCGGCAAGATCGTCGAAGTCACGATCCCGCAGGACGGGAGGATCCGCGGCCGCCGCGAAAACGCCGCGGACGTCTACGCCTGGCTCCCCGCCGTGCCGGACGATTCCCTGACCGATTTCCTTCAAAATGCCCGCGTGCCCTACGGCGGGAAAAAACCCGAGGACCGGCTCTGGCGGGACCTGCTCATCTCCATCCTCCCGGTCGCGCTTCTCATTTTCATGTTCTGGTTCATGATGTACCGCCAGATCCAGTGGACCGGAAAATCGGCCATGTCGTTTGGGAAATCGCGCGCGAAGCAGTTCATGGAGAAGGAAACCAAAACAACTTTCGCCGACGTCGCCGGCTGTGAGGAATCGAAGCGGGAACTTCAGGAAGTCATCGAGTTTCTCAAGGACCCCAAAAAATTCACGAAACTCGGGGGGAAAATCCCCAAGGGCGTCATCCTCGTCGGCGCGCCCGGCACCGGCAAGACCCTCCTCGCCCGCGCGGTGGCCGGCGAGGCCGGCGTGCCGTTTTTCTCGATCTCCGGGTCGGACTTCGTCGAAATGTTCGTCGGCGTCGGCGCGTCCCGCGTCCGCGACCTCTTCGAGCAGGGCAAAAAAAGCGCGCCCTGCATCATCTTCATCGACGAAATCGACGCCGTCGGCCGCCAGCGCGGCGCGGGTCTCGGGGGCGGCCACGCCGCGCGCGAGCAGACCTTGAACGCGCTCCTCGTCGAAATGGACGGGTTCGAGACCAAGGAAGGCGTCATCATCATCGCCGCCACCAACCGGCCCGACGTCCTCGACGCGGCGCTCCTTCGGCCCGGCCGCTTCGACCGCCGGATCGTGGTGGACCTGCCGGACGTGAAGGGCCGCAAGGGCATTCTCGACGTGCACGCCCGGAAAATTCCGATGGCCGAGGACGTGGAACTGGGCCAGGTCGCCAAGGGCACGCCCGGATTCACCGGCGCGGAACTCGCCAACCTCGTCAACGAGGCGGCTCTGCTCGCGGCGCGCCGCGACAAGGAACGCGTGTCGATGATCGAAATGGACGAGGCCAAGGACAAGGTCCTCATGGGGCCGGAACGGAAAAGCCTCGTGCTGTCCGAGCAGGATAAAAAAGTGACGGCCTATCACGAGGCCGGACACGCCGTCGTCGCGCACTTCACCGCGGGATCCAACCCCCTCCACAAAATCAGCATCATCCCCCGCGGCCGCGCCCTCGGCGTGACCCAGCAGCTGCCGGAGGAGGACAAATACATGTACCCGAAATCCCACTGGCTGGCCGACATCGCCACCTGCCTTGGCGGGCGCATCGCCGAGGAGATGATCCTGAAGGATGTCTCGGTGGGCGCGGCCAACGACCTCGAACGCGCGACGCACATTTCCCGAAAAATGGTCTGCGAGTGGGGCATGAGCGAGGCCCTCGGGCTGATTTCGTTCGGGCAGAGGAATGAAAATGTTTTTCTCGGAAGAGATTTCGCCTGGCACGCCGAGTACAGCGAGGAGACCGCGAGGAAAATTGACGAGGAGGTCGGCCGCATCATCCGCGAGTGCTATCAGCGCGCCGGCCATACTTTGGAAGATCACCGGGACGCCCTGGAGCGGACCGCGCAGGCGCTCCTCAAGTACGAAGTCCTCGACGCGGAACAGATCAAGATGGTCATGGCCGGGGAGTCTCTCGGAGACGATGAAGCCGGCGAGTCCGACACGACCCACTACCGGCTCAGGTTCGTCAGAGAAAACGGACTCCTCCGTCTCACGGTCTTCGGCCTCGACTTCCCGCCCGTCCCGCAGCCCGGGTCGCCCCTGCCGCAGGATTTCGCGGTCGCGGTCCGCAAGGCCATGCGGGAGGTCCACACGTTTATTTCGGGCGCCGAGGGCCGGTACAAAATTCATGTGCGGACCGCGCAGGCGCCGACCCGCCAGTGCCTCTCCGACCACATCACGTCCCGGTACGGATTTCCGGGCGCGAAAATATTCACGGAAGAATCCGACTCTTCTGAAAAAGACGCCGCGTGCCACATCCTCGTCGAAATTCTTCCGGAAGAACCGCGCGAGCAGACGGCGGCCCCCGAGCCGCCGCGCGCTGCCGCCTGATCATGATCCGCCGCTCTCCGGTTTTGTCCCACCCGTCTCCCGTTCCAACTTCATCCTCCTCTCTTTCCTCCTCCCCCCTTGAGGGGGAGGCCGGGAGGGGGGTGGGTCTCCAGGGCTTCCCCGAACTAGTCGGCATCCTCAACGTCACCCCGGACTCTTTCTACGACGGCGGCCGCTACGCGTCCCTCGAGGATGCGGTGCGCCGCGGGCGCGAACTCTTTGAGGAAGGCGCCGCCTGGGTCGACGTCGGCGGAATGTCAACCCGCCCGGGATCGGAGGAAATTCCAGTCGAGGAGGAAATCCGCCGCGTCGTGCCCGTGATCCGGGAGCTTATGCAATCTCGCCCTGAATCGGTCGTCAGCGTCGATACGTTCCGCGCGGCGGTGGCGGAAGCGGCTTTGGACGCCGGCGCCTCCCGCATCAACGAAGTCGCGGGGTTCAGCCTCGACCCGGCGAGCCTCGGCGTCGCGGCCCGCGCGGGATGCCCGGTCGTGATCAATCACATGAAAGGAACCCCGCGCGATATGCAGCGCGCGCCGGTCTACGAGAATCTCTGGGAGGAACTGCTCGGATTTTTTGAATCAAAAATCGACGCCTTCGTGAAAGCCGGCGGCGATGAATCCAACATCCTCCTGGATCCGGGCATCGGTTTTGGCAAAACCCTCGAACACAATATCGAAATTCTTCGGAACCTCGACAATCTCCACGCCCTCGCCCGCCCGATCTTCCTCGGCTGCTCCAGAAAATCTTTCATTCATGGGATTGCGAATTGTGGATTTCGGATTGCAGATTTAAATTCGCAATCCGCAATCCGCAATCCGCAATCTCCGGAGGACCGTCTCCCCGGCAGTCTTGCCGCCGCCGCATGGGCGGCCGGGAAGGGCGTCCGGTATCTGAGGGTTCACGACGTGGCGGAGACGGCGCAGTTTTTCAAGGTCTGGAGTGTTCTCTCCTCCCCCCTTGAGGGGGAGGCCGGGAGGGGGGTACACCCCGCGGGAACCCCCCATCCAGCTTCCCCCTCAAGGGGGGAAGAGGTAAACAACCCCGAAAGCGAAATCGTACACAAGGCGAAGCAGAATGACTGAATCCACCGTCGAGCCGAACTTCTACCAAAAACAGGTCGTCGAAGTCGACGTGCCGGACGGACGTCTCAAGGGTGTCTACAACACGCGCATCGAAAATTTGAACGAGCAGGCCCTCCTCCTCGAAGCCCCACAGGTGGGGAATCTCTATCTCCCCCTCGGAGTCGGTCAGCCGTTCGTCCTCCGCTACGTGGAGGAATCCTGGGCCTACGAGGCGCAGGTGGCGGTCGGCGCGCGCAAGGATAATCTCGAATCGCCGCTCATGCTGGTCGTCCGGCCGGCGTCCGTCACCCGGCGACTCCTCCGGAGATTCGTCCGCGTCGAAACAGAGATCGAAACGAGCCTGTGTCTCATCAAGGATCTCAAGGAATATGGCATGGAGCAGTACAAGAACCGGGAACTCACTCAGGGCGCCATCGTCGACATCTCCGGCGGCGGCGCCCGCATCCGCGTGCCGGCGTCGATGGAAACCGCCGGAAAAGGCTACGCCATCCTCTGGTTTACACTGCCCTATATCCACAAATCTTTTTATTCCATGCTCACCCGGATCAATTCCGTGACTGAGGAATCTTCCAACAAATTCATCATTATCGAGTTTACCGGTCTTTCGGAAGCCGAACGCGACGACGTCGTCCAATACTGCCACCGGAAACAGGCCGAGAATGTCTGAAATCCTCACCGTCCTCGGTAATCTCTCCGGGCGGGACTTGATCGACATCCTCCTCGTCGCCAGCCTGTTCTATCTGCTCTATACCTTCGTCAAAGGCACCCGCGCAGTCCAGGTCCTCCAGGGTCTTGCGCTGATTCTCATCCTCGCGTTTGTCGCCCAGAAGTTCCGACTCGGCACCACCGCCTGGATCCTGTCGTCCTCGTGGCTGGTCTGGGTCCTCGCCTTCATCGTCCTCTTTCAACCCGAACTTCGGCGCGCCCTCGCGCGGCTCGGCCAGCACCGGCTTCTCGCGTTTTTTCAGGAGGCGATGGAGGAGGAAGTCATCGACGAAATCGTCAAGGCCTCCAACGTCCTTTCCTCGCGCCGGTCCGGCGCCCTCATCGTCATTGAAAAGGGGGTCGGGCTTAAACCGTATATCGAAAGCGGCGTGAGGCTCGATTCGGCGGTGACTTCCGAGATCATCTCGACCATTTTCATGTCCAAGGGCGCCCTCCACGACGGCGCGCTTATCGTCCAGGAAAAACGGATCGCCGCCGCGGGATGCATTCTGCCGCTGACTGAAAACCCCGACGTCAAGCGCGTCTACGGCACCCGCCACCGCGCGGCCCTCGGGCTTTCGGAGGAGACCGACTCAGTCATCGTCGTCGTCTCCGAGGAAACCGGCGCCATCTCCCTCGTTCAACACGGCAAAATGGCCAACGGCATCGACCCCGAAACCCTCAAAGAAATGCTGACGCTGTATCTGGTGGGGAAATAGTGGAACGCCGGAAAAAAACCTGGGACGTCCAGGCATTCCTGCGGCGCTTGGCGGCTGCTGTCTATGTCGATCCGGTCGCCAAGGTCGTCTGCCTGATTTTGGCCGTCATCCTGTGGATGTACGTGGTGGGCGAAGCGGAAGTCCAGTTCGAGTTCAGGGAAGTTCCGGTCGAGTTCGTCGATCTCTCCAAGGATCTGGCGATCTCCGAGGACTCCCAGCGCCAGCTTTCCCTCGGCGTTACAGGGCCGAAAACCGCCGTCAGCTCGCTCAAGTCCGAGGACTTCCGCGTCCTGGCATCTCTCGCCGGAAAACGCGAAGGCGAAAAATGGGTTGTCCTCTCCCTCGAAAACGTCGCCAGCCCGCGCGGCGACATCAAAGTCGTCCGGATCGATCCCGGGTCCCTCCGCGTGTTTCTCGAACGCGTCGAAAGCCGCGTCCTGCCGGTGACGCCGAAACTTCAGGGCGAAGTCCCGCCGGGGTTCCAGGTCAAGGCCAAACCGCGCCCGGAGGGCGCGGCCGTCTTCGGGCCGGCCAGCCTCTTTTTGCGGATCAGCGACATCCCGACGGAGATCATCGACATCGGCGGCCGTCAGGCGACGTTCAGCACGAAGGTGAAATTGAAAAAAGAACTGAGGTCCATCCGGACCCTTGATCCGGACGCCGTGGATGTCCTGGTGGAAATCGAGGAGACCGTCCTCGAAAAAGTGATTTCCAACGTCCGGATCGAACTCCAGAATCCCGTGCCGGGACGCGCTGTCCAGATCAAACCCGAAGCGGTGACGATCAAAGTCCGCGGGCCTCAGAACGCCGTCGACCGGCTCGACGCCGCCCAGCTCCGGGTCCAGGTCGAGTTCCCCGCCGACAAACAGTTTCATCTCGCCGTGCCCCGCGCCGTCGCCCTGCCGGAACGCGTCGAAGTCATCTCCTACGAGCCTCCCCTCGTCCGCGTCAGCGTCCCCGGTCAGTGAAACTTTTTGGAACCGACGGCGTCCGCGGGCGCGTCGGGTCGGAACTCACCGCGGAAATCGCGTTTAAACTCGGCCGAGCCGCCGCCGGGCATTTCCTCGAACGCGGCGTCCGCCGGGTTGTGATCGCCCGCGATACCCGAATCTCCGGCGAAATGCTCGCCGGCGCCTTCCTCTCCGGCGCCTCCTCCGTCGGCCTCAACGCCCTAGACCTCGGAATCGCCCCCACCCCCGCCGTCTCCGCCCTCCTCTCCAGCATCCAGCATCCAGCATCGAGTTTCGGGGTTGTCATCTCCGCCTCCCACAATCCCTATCCTGACAACGGCATCAAGATTTTTTCCCCGGATGGATCGAAACTGTCGGTGGGAGAGGAAGAGGCCATCGAGCGCCGGATCAAATCGACCCGCGAACTCGACGCGGGGGAAGATGCGATCGGCCAAGTCCTCCCGGCCGCCGCGCTGGTGGATGAATACGTCGGCCGCCTAAAAAAAATGTTTCCGCTGAAGTTGACCCGGACGGCCCTCGTCATCGACGCCGCCCACGGCGCCTGGGGGCCGCACGCCCGGAAAGTTTTCGACGGTATCGCGCCTGAAGTAACGTTCCTGAACTGCGATTTCACCGGCGTAGACATCAACGAAAACTGCGGGTCCACCCGCATTGAAACGCTCGATGAGCCGCTGAAATCCGCAATCCGCAATCCGCAATCCGAAATCCCAATCGGCCTTGCCTTCGACGGCGACTGCGACCGCACGCTCATTCGGATTGCGAATTTAAATCCGAAATCCGAAATCCACAATCCGAAATGCCAGACCCTCGACGGCGACGCCATGCTCTTCCTCTTTGCGAAGCATCTCGTCACTGAAGGCCCGGTCGTCGGCACGGTCATGACCAACGGCGCGCTGATTGCCGCGCTGGAAAAACTGGGCCGGCCTTTTCACAGAGCCCCGGTGGGCGACCGGGAGGTTTTTGAACTGATGTCGAAAAACAACGCGGGCCTGGGCGGCGAACAGTCCGGGCACATCATTTTTGGAGCAACGCAGAAAACCGGCGACGGCGCCCTCACGGCCCTGAGTTTCCTGAAAGTCTTCGCGGAGAATTATCACGAGTCCCTTGAGGACCTCCGCCGGGACATTCCCGAACCCTTCCCGCAAAAACTGGTCAACCTCCGCGTGTCCAAAAAAATTCAGTGGGAGGACGACGCGGCTCTCTCCGAGTCCGTTCGCGCCGCCAAAGAAAAACTCGGCCCGCACGGCCGCCTCGTCATCCGCTACTCCGGCACCGAGCCTTTGCTGCGCCTCATGGCCGAAGCCCCCTCCATCGGCGTTGTCGAGGATCAGCTCGATTTTCTCTGCGATCGATTCCGCAGCCGCCTGTCAGGAGAGAACCCAAATCTATCATGACCCCCAAACGCCTTTTGCTCCGCTTCCCTAATTGGCTCGGCGACATCGTCATGGCTGCTTCGGCACTCGAAGTTCTTCACCGGGCAGGATTCGAACTGCGCCTCCTCATACGCCCCCCGTGGGATGCTCTCTTTCAGCACGACTCCCGCGTCGCCGAAGTCATCCCCTGCCGCGACCGCGGCTTCGGATTTTTTTCCACGGTGTCCCATCTCCGCCGACGGCGCTTCAACACGGTCGTCGACTTCACCCACTCCCTCCGATCCGGTCTGCTCTGGAAGTTGGCGGGTGTTGCGCGGGTCTACCGGGAAATTCGCCCGACTCCCGCCCGGCTCCCGCCTGATTTCCGACCGGTACATCAAGTCACAAGATACCTCAACGCCATCCGCCCCCTCGTCGGATCTCTTCCCGAAATCCCCCCCGTCCCGCATCTCAGCATTCCACCGGGAGATTTTGTCCGGTCTGACATCTCAGCGAATCATCTCGCTTCCTCACCGATACCCCGATACTCCGATACTCCGATACTCATCTTCCCGGCGGCGGCCTTCGGCCCAGCCAAAACCTGGTCCGTCGAAAACTACCGCCGCCTCATCCGGTCCCTGCTCGACCGCAACTGGCCCGTCCGCCTCATGGGTTCCAAATCCGATTTTACTTTCTTGTCCGAATTGGCCCGCCCTTTCTCCCTCGGCGCTTCGCGCCATCCCTCTCTCCCTTTCTCCCTCTCCACGGACCTCGACATCCCCGATCTTATGAGAACGATCTCGTCCTGCCACGCCGTCATCTCCTGCGACAGCGGCCCCGCTCATCTCGCCGCCGCACTCGGTAAACCCGTCCTGGTCCTCTTTTTCTCAACCGACCCCGCCCGAACTATCCCCTTGGGCCCATTCGTTCGCCCCGTTGTTGCGGAGGTCCCCTGTCGCCCCTGTTTCCTCCGAAAATGTCCCATCGGCTATCTCTGCCGGGACGCCCTCACCCCTCCCCAAATCCTCTCCGCTCTGGACGACCTCCTGGATGTACCGGAACTCATTTCCCAAAAAAAATGAGACCGATGCGAGCGTGTCTCCTTCTTTGTTGTTTTCTGTTCTTCCGTCCGTCTGCCGCTCGGGCGGACACCCGGGTTATTCTGTTTATTGTGGACAGCGTGAGCGCAAGTCTCCTGTACGAGATGATCGATTCGGGGGAACTTCCGAATCTGGCCGGCGCGCTTGAACAAAACGGCGTTCGCGTGGAGGAAGCCATCGCGCCGTTTCCGACCATTTCGTTCTACGCGCACACCTGCATTCTCACGGGGTGCTGGGCCGACAAGCACGGGATCACAGCGATCCGATGGCTGGATCGCCGGACTGGAAACAACCGGTCGTACGCTGGATTCGGGTCGGAACTCATTGACGGGGACATTAACCCGGAGGTCAAGACTGTCTTCGAATATCTGGAGGACCTGCCGACCGTATCGATCGGGTCAGTCGTTCATCGCGGGGCGGACGACTATGTCCGGCCGTGGCTGCCCCCGGACAGCCTGCGCATCCGGTCTCTGATGCAGCGATTCAAGAAAAAATCTCCGCCCGCCTTGTCCGTGGTCGTGCTCACCGGCATCGACTGGCCGGCTCACAGGTATGGCCCGAAGTCGGAATGGGTGCGGATCGATTTGCGGAAACTGGACCGGGAGATGGGGAAGCTATTTACCCTCCTCAAACGGCACGGCCTGGACCGCTCAACCTATGTGATGCTCACGGCCGACCACGGCCATTCCTCCGTGACCGGCCGGATCGATCTCTATTCGCATCTGACGTCTCTCGGCTTCGACATTCTCGACAAATTTCTGTACACGGCCCGGACCGAAGGATTCACCGATCATGACGCCGTGCTCTGGATGGCGGGCGTCGGCTATGCGTTTTTGTACCTGCCTGTCCGGACGGACACGCATCTCGATTGGAAGGATCGTCCGGCAGAATCGATGCTGCGCGCATATCCGGTCGGCGGTCCCGCTTCCGGCATCCATGCCTCGCGGGACACTGGGCCATCCCTGGCCGGCGGCCGGCGCGTCGATTTGATTGACGATCTGGCGTCCCTGCCTCAGATCGCATTCATCGCGATCCGGGATCCGGCCGGCGGCCAGGTTTCGTATTTTTCATCGGAAGGCCGTCTTGATCCTGACCGCGATTTGGCCGCATTCCCGGACGCCGCCGTTCAAATCCCCCATCTCATGGCGGCCCACCGCGCTCCGGACATTCTTGTCGTGGCGAAGGACGGATACGAAACCGCCTGGAGCTGGCATAAGGGCCGGCACGGCGGCTACAGCCGGGACGAGATGATTGTGCCGCTGATCGTGATCGGGCCCGGCATTCGTCCCCAACGAATCCTCCGCGCGCGGACTATCGACATTGCCCCAACGATTTTGAAACTCATGGGAAGGTCGGATCCGGAAGCGCCGTTCGACGGCAAAACGCTCGAGTTCTAGAAAAGAACCGCCAGCGCGGATTTCCCGGCGGCGATCAGGAGAACGACGGCAAGGAGCCGGCGGAGCGTAGAGCCGGACAGCCGTCGTGCGCCGATCTGGGACCCGATGATTCCTCCAACGCCCGCGGCGCCGACCCAAATAAGGATTTCTTCGGGCAGGTGGACGCCGGACCGAAGATGCCCTATCATCCCCGCGGCGGAGTTCAGCCAGATGAACGCCGCCGACAAGGCCGCCGTTTCCTTCGGATCGGCCCAGCGCATGAGAATGACGAGGGGACTCAAAAAAATTCCGCCGCCGACGCCCACCACGCCCGAAAGAAATCCCACTCCGGCGCCGATGGAGAGTGTTGCGGGAAGTCCGGCCATGGGGTGTTTCTCGTCCGCCGGTTCCCGACGTTGATCAAACATCAACATCCGAATGCCCGCCCAAATCAGTACGACGCAAAGCAGGCCGCCGTAGACCCTCGGGGTCACCCTCAGCGTCGCGCCGATGTACGAAAACGGGATGGAGGCGAGCGCGAACGGCCAGAGGAGCCGCGCACGGAAATGTCCGGCGCGGAAATAGTTCACCGCCCCGATCCCCGCGACAAGCAAATTCAGCAGGAGTGCTCCGGGTTTCATGACTGCCGGCGACAGCGACAGCAGTGTCATGACGGCCAGATATCCGGACGCGCCCCCGTGCCCCACCGACGCATAAAGGGCCGCCACGCCGAGGACGGCGAGAGCCGCCGCCGGGTCAGACATGGTTCAGGCCTCGACTTCTTTGAAGTCTGACGTGCCGATCGATTTTTTCTCGCGGTTCAAGTAGTAGCGGATCGAGGATTGGGGGCGGTCGACGTTGAGGACATGGTCGAGGATGCCGATACGGGTCCCGGCGAAAATTTTTTCCTTGACGCTGATGAATCCCGGCTTGGCGGTTTCCACGGATTTCAGGAGTTCCGCCAGTTCCTTCTGAATTTTCTGGAGGTCCTGCGCCAGCTGGTCGGTCTCGGCCTTCAATTGTTTGAACTGGGCCTCCTTCGCCGGCAGAAGGTTTCTGACGCGCTCTTTTAATCTCACCAGAACCGACAGATTCTGCGCGGCCTTGTCGTGAGTGTCCTTTGTCTTCTCCATGTTTTTCTGAAGGCTTTCCAGCTTTTCCTTGATGACCGGATCCAGCCCGATGTCGAGATGGGTCCGTACGGCGGCGTCCGACCCGAAGTTTTTGGCTTCAATGCATCCGGCGGCATGAACGTGGCCGCCGACGATGCTGGCGTGCTTGCCGCCGCGAACGATCACGTGTTTCCCGGCGGAAACCGTCGAATGCAGGATGACTTCCGAAACGGTCACGCTCCCGCCGGCTGTGATGACAGCGTTCTCCATGAATTTCGCCGAAAGGTCGCCTTTGCAGGTGATGCGGGTCTCGGGCGACCCGATGATGCCCTTCTCCACCACGACGTTCCGTCCCGAAGTCACGTTGGCCTTGGATATGCTCTGGGCCGTGATGTCCCCGGTCGCCTTGACGGTGAAGCCTTCGTGAATGGAACCGCGGATGCAGACCGCCCCGTCGAAGTCTATGTTGCCGACGTCGAAATTGACGTCGCCTTCGCACACGAGCACGGGATCGACCGTGAGGGTGGTCCCCTCAAGCATGAGGTGACCGGCCGCGGTCGCGGTGAGGTCCAGTCCGTCCGCGGAGGCCTGGACATTTTTCCCGGCTGACACGGGCGCTTCCTTGCCGGGTTCCGCGGGAATCGGATCTCCGAAAACGTTGACGCCGTCCTCGCCGGCCGTCGGCGGAGTCTTTTTCGCCAGGAGGTCTCCGATTTTCGCGAACACCATCGCCGCCACCTCGCGGTGGTCCATCCGGCCGAATTCATCCTCTTTCTTTTCCTTCGCCTGTTCGAACAAGGGATAGACCACGGCGCCGTCAGCGCCCTTTTTCGGCGGCCGCCCTTCCCGGAGCAGGAGCGGCCCGCCGAAGTTGCCGGCCCGGAGAAAAGATTCGACGCGCGGCCGGTCGACGTCCCGGATGCCCATCTCTTCCGATTTTTTCATCACATCTGGAGCCGTCACCGGCGGGTCGTTCTCGCCCGGCACGGCGACTTCCAGGGTCGCCTGCATTTTGTCGCCGGAGACCGTGATCGTGAATTTGGGAGAGGCGGGCTGTGCCGCCGCCGTTGCGGGTGTGTCCATGGGCCCCATTATCCAAAATGAACCGGGAAAAAGCTAATTCCTATTTCCCGGGATCGGCTGCGCTACGGCTGAGCGGCCCCATCGGAAAAAACGACCGGTAGACCTTCCGGGTCAAGTCGCGATCCGCGTCGTTCTTGAGAAGATGCGGATACGTCAGGGCCAGGGCCAGCCCCCTCTCAAAAACGGCGTCAGGCAGACCCTGCGCCTCACGGATCGCCCGCACGGCGGCTTGGACGTATTTCTCGGTCGGCCAGGTCCGGGCGACATCAATTTTTGCCAGAACGCCGTAGAGCGTCGCCGGGTAATGCTCGGCCAGGAGAAGATAAAGCCGCGCGGTTTCGTCCGAACCCCGCAGGGCCGACCACTTGGCCAGCCGGTAGAGCGCGTCGGCTGCCCGGGGATCTTCCGAAAAAAGCAGAACAAATAGCTTCAACGACCGCCACGCTTCCAGCGGCTTCCCCTGACTTTCCAGGGTCTGTGCCGCCCGCAAGAGCGCGGTGCGGGCGATGTCGTCCGGTCCCGCCGTGGTCAGGGCTGTCCATATCTTGGAGGCGCCCTCGTCGATCTGGAGGCTCATGAGGGATTCGGCGACAAAGAATAGTTCCTGCCGAAGCGGATCGCGCGGCACCGCGGATTCGGTTTCAGAGGGATCGCCTGCCGCCCGTCCCGCCCATCGTTCGTTCTCGAGCGGGACGCCCCGGCCCGGCATCAGCTGGACCCGGACCAGATCGCCGAAGTGTTCCTCGATTTCTCCCACCGGAAAATCGCGGCCGGTTCGGAGCAGGGCGCGGTACTGGCGTCCGGCCGTTTCCCGGTCTCGGATCAGGCGGGCGGCCTTGTAGAGAAGGATTCGTGTCCAGTCGCCTGTTTTCGAATCGGGAATCCATTTTTCAGCCGGAAGAAGCGTGCGGACGACATTTCGAAAATCTTTTTCTAGAAAATAAATCCGTGCCAGAGTAAACCTTGCCTCGTCCTCTTCCCGCAGATTGCCCTTGCGGATGACCGCCTGGAGCTGTTCGCGGGCCTTCTCAAGACGGCCTTCCGCCAGTTCCTTCCGCGCCTTCTTCAGAGACGCCCCGTCGGATGTGGCGGCGTGGAGAAGAAGTCCAATCAGCAGAAGCGCGCGAGCTGTTCCGTTCAAGGGCGAACCACCGCCGGTTCCGACCATCCGCTTTCCTCCAGGGTATGCGCCGAGACGGCCCGGACCTTGAACGTCAGTTCCTGAAACGTGTCCGGCAAATTGGACAGGTAGGGCGGCGCCTTTAGAGACGCGACCCGGACCGGCGTATCGGCGTCGATCCGGTAGACGTTGTATCCGCCGATGTCCGGAGATGGTGAGTACGCCCAAATGAGCCATAGTCGTCCGCCCTCTGCTCGCGCTTTCAATCCCGCCGGCGCCTCCACCCGGGACGCATCGACGGTGAGACGCATCGGTTCGGAGGGGGAACTTTGGGCTCCGTCAGGTTTGAGAAGGGCCGCGCGGTAAAATGCGGCGGGCCCGGCCGCTTTGTAGTTCGCGTCCAGAAAAGACTTCTCGGCGGTCTCTCCGATCAGAAGGAAAGGTCCACCGCTCGAATAACTGCGGTAGATGGTGTACCTGGCCTTCAGCGGCGCCTCGTCGAATTCAAGCAGAGCTCCGGCCGCGGTGAGTCTCAGGCCGGATAGGACTGGCGGAAGAAGTTCCGCCGCCGGCGCTGTTTCCGTGGAAGCGGCGCTTTCCGATTCCACGAGATCGGCGGAGAACCCGCCGAATATCGCAATCTCGCGGGTCGTCCGGTGACCGGCGCGGTCAAAGGCCATCAGCTGAAATACATTTGGCCCTGGTGCGACATCCACGAGTTTGGAAAACCGCCCGCCGGCGGCCTGGACGGCTTTTCCCGACAGCAGGAGCACCGCATCTTCGCTGAGTTTGCCGGCCAGGAGCGCCCGCGGCCGGTCGACGGTTTCGGGGATGTCATCCAAAACGATTTCGGGAGGGACGAGGTCCGTTCCCACCCGGATTGTCAGGACGCCGGAGGATTCCCCTTTGACGAAGCGGACGGAGAGACTGTCCGCGTCCGCCGAAACTTTCACGTCGGCGCCAAACTCCCCGTTCCGGTCGGGCCGGATCCGTTGCCGCCCGAACAGGACCTCGACGGGGCCGTCCGAGGGATCCACGCGTCCGGACAGACGCGCCGTCGCGCGCGAGAGAAGAGACCCGGCCATGGGGGAGAACCAGAGCAGTTTGGGCGGCCGTGTTCCGGCCGTCTGATATCGCATTTTCAAATACGGCCGGCGTTCAAGCCCCCGCCGGATATCCGGCGGAATCGGCCGCGCGGCCGCCTCCCCACCGGCCGTCACCTGCGTCATGTATCCGGCGTCGATGGCCGCGGGTTCGTTACGGCCCGGCCGCTCGAGAGTCGTTCTTCCGGCCAGACAGGATATGAATACCCGCTGTCCAAGGGCTTCGACGTCGACGATCGAATTCCGAGCAATCTCCAGCCGACCCACGGCGGTTCGCAGGAGGATCGGATGCGTTTCGGCCGGGAGGCCGCTGGTGATGCGGAGTTTGCCGAGCCAGATGGCGAGACCATTTTCGGAAACGGAAAGAAGAGCATTCTCGGAAAATTCGTAGAGGACGCTGTAGGGAAACGTCCCGCCTTCCTGAAGTACCAGTTTACCCTCCGGGTCCACCCGTATGAATTCGGTGTCGGCGCCGCCAAGCCGCTCGCCCATCCAGATCACCGCCTGAGCGCCGATCGGCCGGTCGAGCCGCACCGCCAGATTTTCCAGGCCGACGACGTCATAAGGAGCCGCGGCGGAAGATACGGCGCAGAATGTTCCGAGTAAGAGAAGCGCGAGGCCGGGCATACCCCGGAAGGTTCTGGCGTACCGGACTGATGGGATATTCAAGACTTCGTCAGTTCTTGGCCTGCCGGAGAAAATCGCCGATGCCGATGTACCTGGCCCGCTCGATTTCCTCCACACGGACCCGCGTGAACCATTCGTAGATGTTGATGACGTCGAAGTAGAGCGGCCCGCCCTGAACGTCCCGAAGGTAGCGGCCCGATGTGGTGACGCCATGGCGTCTCCCAACGTCGATGACCATGTTTCCCTCCCGCTCCTTGCTGACCACCATCGCGAATTCCGACGAGGCGCGCTGGAAGGACTTGATGGTGTCGAGGATCAAGTCCTCCGTGAAATCGGATTTGCTCTTGAGCAGGACGTGCTGCTCCGAAAGTTCCAGCGCCGCCTGGCCCTTCTCGTGGCGCCCGCCGACCGGGAAGGCTCCGAAGTCGGCGTCGAAGGCGCCGTCGTGATCGAGGCCAACCTTGCCGTGCAGAAAGAAATCGGCGCCGCTCTGGTGCGCAACCTCCTCGGCCTTGTCGAACGGCACCGCCGGCTCCAGCGCCCGTATCTGAAACGCCGTGAGGGCCCCCGAGAAGTTCGCGACGGCGTCGGTGAAGAGCCGGCCCAATCCGGGGCGCAGGGAGGAGTGCCGGTCGCTGAGCCGGAAGACGTACAGATCGTAGACGCGGCGTTTGTCCGGGTCGGTCAGGGATGAAGCCGCGCCGAATCCGGCCGCGCGTTTCCGGAGGAACTCATCGTGGGGATCCAGGTTCCGGGCGATCTCGATTTCCTTTTGCGCCGTTTCCGCCAGTCCAAGCTGCCAGTTGGCTTCCGCCAGATGCCGCCGGGCGTTTTTGTCCCGGGGATTGAGCGAGCGCGCGAGGTGCAGATGTATAAAAGCCCGGTCGAGATCACCGTCCGCCAGGTATTGCCGTCCCGTCCGGAGCCGATCTTCAGCTCGCAATATCCGAAGTGGATCCACGACGGGGACGTACCGAAGCAGCCACAGATCCAGCTGGAGCTGGAGGTAGGGCCGGTCGGGAACATCCCGGAGATAATCGGCCAGACGCTGGATACCGGCGGTATGCCGGTTGGTCGCAATATCCGCCAGGGTCTTCAGGTAGACCAGATCCTCGACGGCGTCGGCCGAAAGCCCCTCGGTCCTAAGATTTTTGAGAATGTCCACCGCCTTATCGTATCGCTCGGCGATCAGATGCATCCTCGCCACCAGCCGGCCGAACGCGGGATCATGGAGCATTTCCGGAGGGGCAATCGAGAACTGCTCGAGGACATCCTCAACGGGCGTTTTTATTTTAAGGAGATGGGATGCGGCAAGGTCGTAACTCTCGACGAGGTCCGGAAAATCCGCCATCAGGTCATAGGCGGTCTTGCGGATCTCATCGGTCTTCCCGATGATCGCCTCTATTTCAAGCTGGAGTTTCCTCGCGTCGAAATACTTCTCGGACAGCGCCAGCGCCAGCTCCAGCTCGTCTTTCGCGTTCAGGTAACTGTGTTTCCCCACCATGACCAGCGCCTTGTAATAATGGATCTCCGCGTTCTGCTCAAACTGCGATGCGGTCTCGTCTAGAAATTGCCCGGCCCGGTCGAAATCTTTCAGATGGGCGGCGTAGAGTTTCAGGCGGCGCGTGGCCGCCTCGACGCTGTGGGGATCCTGCGCCTGGGCGGACATGTAGGCGGTATCGGCGTCCTCGAACTTGCCGAGTTTCACAAAAACGTCTCCCATGAGCAGGTGTGCGGGAACGAAATTCGCGTTTTCCGCGAGGCTCCGCCGGAGGTTGAGAACCGCCGTGTAGTATTCACCCCGGGAGTCATTTCCGACGGCGTTCCGATATTCCTGCAGAGCGTCCGCGTGGGCGGCCCGTGAGAGGGAGAAAGGGAGAGAGGGAGATAGGGAGATAGGGAGAAAGGGGAACAGAATGAGCGCCAGGACCGGTAGACCGCCAGGCCGCAAAAAAACGGTTTTCGGTTTATCCTTTCTCCCTTTCTCCCTTTCTCCCTCTCTCCCTCCCATCAGACGGTCTTCGGCCCTCCGTACAGCCGCTCCTCGCCGTAGGTCTCCCGGAGGACCTCGTCGATGGTCGTGATGCCAGACAGAATTTTTTTCTTCCCCCGGCTCCGGAGGGTCTTGATGCCGGTACGCTCCACGCTCTCGAGAAGTTCCTTCACGCCGGCCCGGCGGGAGACCAGCTCGGTGAGTTCGCGGTTGAAGAGCAGTGCCTGGAATATCCCGGTCTGACCCCGGTAGCCGGTTCCGAAACAGGCGTCACAGCCGGCGCCGCGGTAAAAGTCGTAATCCTTGTACTCGAGCATGTCCAGGGTCTGAAGTTCCTCGAGGGTTGGGTGGTACACTGTGGCGCAGCGGCCGCAGATACGCCGTACCAGCCGCTGGGCGATGATGCCGAGGGTCTGGGTCGCGAAGATGTAGCGGTCGAGTTTCGGATTTTCAAGGAGGTGCAGGAGCGCGTCGAAGGCTGTTTCGGCGAAATAGGTGCACAGGACCAGTTTGCCGATCGCCGCCGCAAAGAGCGCCTGGGGGACGCTGTCCATGCTGGCGAGCCGGTCGATGAGCAGGACGTCCGGGTCCTGCCGGAGAGCCCGGAGGACGATGGAGTCGGCGTTTTCAAAATCAGGATTCTTGGTGGGGTGGAGCTGGTTGAAGGACTCAACCAAAAGACCCATCGGGGCTTCGATGCTCATGACAAACCGGTTTTCCGTTTTCTGCAGAAAATGCGCGATGCTGTAGGCCGTGGTGGTTTTGCCGCTGTGGGTCGACCCGCAAATCAGGATGAGGCCTTCAGGAGCTGTCACGAGTTTCTCAAAAATTTCGAAGGCCTCAAGTTCAAATCCCAGGTCCGACAGATCGCGCAGATACATGTTCCGGCGCTGGATGTGGAGGACTGCCTTGGTTCCGAGCACCGTTTCCAACAGTCCCACCCGGATCTCCAGGCGCTCCTCGCCGAAGGACAGACGCACGACGAAACTTTCGTCGAATGGCGTTGCCATCACGAGTTGTTCCCGGTTGGAGAGATCCCGGAGTTTGCTCACCATGGCCTGATACTGCTGGACGGGCACGTGGGTCCGGTCATAGAGAAACCCGTCGATCCGGAACTTGATTTGCAGATAGGCCCGCCGGGGTTCCATGATCAGCGCCTGCGCGCCTTCCTGGAGGGCTTGGCGGATCAGTTTTTCAAGCAGGAGATCCGCGGGCGTTTCCGGTCCCTCGCTCACGAGCGGCACCACGTCTCCCGCGCGCGAGACCAGGTAGAGTTCCTGCTCCATCGGGGCCGCGTCTTTCTTGCTGAACAAAAGGTCGATCGTCTTTTTGATTTCGGCGCGGGTGCTGACGACCGGCGTGACGTTCAGGCTGGTCAGTTTGCCCAGGGAGTCGATCTGATCCAGATCGAACGGATCGTCGACCGCGACGACCAGGCTCTGGCCGACGCAGGAGAGCGGGACCACGTTGAACTTACGGCAGGTTTCCTCCGACAACATTTCGGCGGCGGTCGGATCGATGGCGTAGTGTTTCAATTTCACGAACGGAACTCCGACCATCTCCGCAATGGCCTTGAGCATGTCCTCCTCCCGGACGGCGCCTTCCGTTACGAGCAGTTCGCCCAGCCGCCCGCCTTTCTTTTTCTGGATTTCGAGGACCTCATCCAATTTGGTCTGGCTGATCAGGCCGGATTTTAGAAGCACATCTCCCAGCCGCGCTTTACGGAACATGGACCGTCACCCTCCCCGCACTCGAATTCTCTTCAGACGGGATGTCGTCCCCCCAACCAGCATGAACGCGGCCTTCGGCCGTCCGGATGATTCCGCCAGGACCTCGATCAGGCGACGATTGGCGCGGCCGTCGACCGGAGGCGCTTTGACCCGGACCCGCAGAATTCCGTCCGACCAGCCGAGCACGGCGTCCTCGGAGCTGCGGGGCGTGAGCTTGACCATAAAATTGGCGGGAAGGTCCGACAGAGGCGCGTCTATTTTGCGAGCCATTGGGAGAAATTTCGCAGGAGGCCGACGACGATGCCTTGAATGAAAATCATGGAAAAAAACACCAGCAAGATCGATCCGTCCACCACCCGCGGTTCGAGCCTCAGTTTTTGCCGTATCGGCAGGAGAACCAGCTCGGTCGCCCGATAGACGAAATCGACGGCCGGATGGCCGGGTCCGGCGACGTAGAAGTTCATCACGAGGCGGGCGATGAGAAGGATGTAAAGCGCGTAGAAGGCGGCGTCGAGGACGTTGGCGCTGGAGGACAGGATCAAAGACAGGATTGTCGACATTCAGAAAACTCCCTTCACCTGGAAAGTTCCCGGCCGCGCCGGATGGCGGCGCGGATGGCTGCGCCGGCGATACGGTCCAACCCGCCGCGACGAAACGCCGCAAGACCCGCTTCAGTCGTGCCGCCGGGCGACGTCACCCGCCGGCGAAGTTCATCCGGCGCGACGTTCTTCCGTCTCAAAAGCTCGCTTGTGCCGGCCAGCGTCTGGGCGGCAAGAACTCGCGCGGTTTGTCCGGGAAGGCCCGCGCGGACGGCGGCGGCCGTCAGGGCCTCAAGAAACGCGCAGAAAAACGCGGGGCCGCTGCCCGACAGGGCCGTGACGGCGTTCATCAGCCGCTCTGGAACATACGCGAGGATTCCCATCGGGTCAAATATATTTTTCAGGACGCGTTTGTCGGCGGCGGTTAGTCCGTCCCGTGCCACCACCGTCGCGCCCGCGCCGACGGTGAGGGGAAGATTTGGCATGATGCGGACGATCGACTGGGCGCCCGGAAAGAGCCCGGCGAGCCGCACGCGGGTCGTCCCGGCAAGGATGGAAAGGATGCGCTTGCCGCGGCAGGACTCGCCGATTTCCGCGGCGACGTCGTCGATCATCTGCGGTTTGACGGCCAAAAGAACGTGGCTGGACTTCGCGGCGGCTCGCCGCGAATCATGGGTCACATCGCATCCGAGACGCCGCGCCCGGTCGAGCGCTTTTGGATCCGGATCGGCCGCAATCAACCCGCGTCCTCGCGGATCGAAATGGCCCCGCTTGATCATGGACTCCAGAATGGCATATCCCATCCGTCCCCCGCCGATGATTCCGAGAAAGTAGGTCATGGCGCCGGGGGCCTCGGCCCGAAAATCGCCGTGCCGACCCTCACGAGCGTCGCGCCTTCCTCGATCGCCAATTCATAATCTGAACTCATGCCCATCGATAACATATCAAATTTCTCTCCCCCGCGCCCTTCTTTTCGAATCTGACGAAAGAGCCGCGCCATTTCCCGGAAACAGGCCCGGATCGCGGCCGGGTCATCCGTGTTCGGGCCGATTGCCATGAGACCCCGCAGGCGAAGCCGGTCAAAGGGCTGAATCCAGTTCAAGCAGTCCTCGATCTGTTCGGGCTTGACCCCGTGTTTGCTCGATTCCCCGGTCGGCTCGACTTGCAGCAGGACGTCGACAGACCGGTCCTGTTTTTCGCATTCGGCCTGGAGAGCCGTCGCCAGATCCCGCCCGTCGAGACTCTGGATCATCGTAAACAATTTCAGCGCTTGACGGACTTTGTTGGTTTGAAGAGACCCGACGAGGTGCCAGCGGATGCCGAGGTCCCTGAGTTCGCCGGATTTTTTGACGGCTTCCTGCACGCGGTTCTCCCCGATGTCCGTCATCCCCGCCTGCACGGCAAGGCGGATGGACTCGGCCGCCTGGCCTTTCGACACCGCCACGCAGCGCACATCCTCGGCCCGGCGGCCCGCCCGTTCGCAGGCGGCGCGGATGCGCTGTCGAAGCGTTGCAATGTTCCTGGAGATATCGATCAAATTCAAGCTGGTCTCCCCGTCCGGAAGGGTGCGGACCATATATTCCCCCGATCTTGGTGTGCCGGAGGAGGGACTTGAACCCACACGAGGGGTGACCCCCACGGGATTTTGAGTCCCGCGCGTCTGCCATTCCGCCACTCCGGCGTGTCTGAACCCGAAGCAGGATACGCGCGCCGGCCGGACATGTCAATCAAATCCGATTCAGGTCGTCAATCCCGCGAAAGCGGGAATCCAGATTATCGCAGGGCGGACTGGATTACCGCTTTAGCGGGAATGACGGAGAGAGCCGATTCGGCGAAAAAAGGGTCAGCAGTCATTCAGTTGTTCTGAAACGCGTCCAGGGCTTCTTCGAGCCGGTCGTGAAAGCCCGATACCAGGTGGCCGCGGGCTTCGAGGAAGGATTTCCGGATGGTGGGGTTCATGACGAAGGCGGAGACTTTGAGGCCCGCGCCGAGTTTGATTTCCAGCAGTTTTTCAACCAGGTGTTTCATGCCCGCGCCGTCCGCGTAGGTCAGGCCGTCCATGCAGACAATGAGGGGCGCCCAGGCGTTCTGGATGTTGCTGAAAGCTCGATCGATTTTGGCCGTTGCCGTTCCGGTCAGCATCCCGAACAGTTCCATGATGGCGACCCCCTTTTTCGACCTCACGGTATATCGAAAGTCCACATTCGCGGCCGAGGTCCTGACGATGGTGTCGGCCCGGGCCGCCTGCTTGGCGGGGTCTTCCCGCAGATGGAACAGGTTCCGGATGAGTCCGGTCGCCGTCCGATGTTTCTTCGGGTCCAGATGGTCCACCGTGATCGTCCCGCCGGACCGCTCGACGCTTTTGATAAACATCGACAACGGTTTCAGAAGCCGTCCCTGGATGGCCGGCACGTGCTCGAGGTCGAGCATGAGCCGGATCGGCTGGAGCGGCGCGATCGCGCCCGCCAAGACCAGGAGGTCGTCGGCCGATTCGGGCGTCAAGTCGGAAAAGAGATGAAGCGTCAGTCCGCCGTCGCTCGCCGCGGCCGAATACTGCAAATACCGGAAAATCTGGGGCGGCGCCGAAGTCGGCTGAGCCAGAATCTGCGCGATTTTTTTTGAAATGATTTTCAGATCAAACGGCTTGGCGATGTAGTCGGCGGCGCCGGCGCGAATCGCGGCCAGAACGTCCTCCCTGCTCTTGAGAGCCGTCAGCATCAGGATCGGCACGGACCGGAGCGGATGGAGGATTTTGAAAATCCCCAGGGCTTCAATACCGGTGACGCCCGGCATCATCACGTCCATCAGGACCAGGTCGGGGCGGTCACGGAGGGCCTGAAACACGGCGTTCCGGCCGTCCACCGCCGTGACGACCGAAAATCCAAATGCCTTGAGTCCGTCCTCCATCACCTCTCGCAGGTCCGGCTCGTCGTCCGCAATGAGCACGGTTTTCTTGTCGGTCTCGGATTGACTCATCTCAGATCGGGAACAACCAGCGTCTCGGATATCCGGTCGTGCCAGGCCGTGCGATCTTTGCTGAAAAAGACCCAGAGAAATCCGAGAAACATCGGGAGGGCCGACAGATAATAGAGGAGCGTCCTGAGAAACGCGCGGTTGTACCGCAAGGCGGATCCGTCCGTCCGAACGACTTTCAATTTCAGGAGGTGCTTCCCAAAAGTTTTTCCTTTGAATGAGAGCGCGGTAAAGACGTAGAGAATAAACAAAAGATGCGCCAGCCCGATCCGGTCCTTGATGAAGCGGGATTTCCGATTCCGGAAGGCTTCCAGTTCCGGCCGGAGCGGGCTGCCCTCGGAAATCTCATCCGCCGACCCGAACCCCGCTTCGACTGCCCGTGCGCGGATTTCGTCCCACTGACGATGGATCCCCGTGCGTTCCCGGGTGGTCAGGAAGGCGAGCACGACCGCGACCAGCAGGATGTCGACGCCGAACGCAACGGCCCGCCGCCAGACCGGAACCGGCGAATAACCGCCGGCCGTCGCCTGCCGGCTCTGCCCGCTGGTCCGGGGCGTGAAATCCTTCATGTCGGTGAACAGGATGGTCAGGTTCTTGTTTTCCATTCGGACAACCGATCATGACTCCCGTGACGACGAGCGTCAAGATTCCGCCGCGCCTTTGACAGAATCCGCGGCTCCGGCGTACAATGCCCCTTGACATGTCACCCAGGAACTCGATTCAGCTTCTCGCGGTCATGACCCCGAGTCCCGTTACGGCCGATCCGGAAATGACGGTCCAGCAGGCCTTGGAGCTTATGCGGCGGAAGAAGATTCATCATCTGCCCGTCGTCGCCGCCGCCGGGGAGATTCATCCGGTCCTGCTGGGCCTCATCAGCCAGCGGGATCTTCTGCATGTCACGAGCGTTTTCATCGGGACAAAGGCCGAGGACCGGAAGGACCAGGCGACGCTGGATGTACATCTCAAGGGATGCATGAAAAAAACGGTGTACACGCTTCCTCCGACCGCCACCGTCCGCGAGACGCTCCGGCTCATGCTCGACAAAGACATCGGGTGCGTGCCCGTCACCGGCCCCGGCAAAACGCTTCTGGGCATCGTCACGGTCAAGGACCTTCTCCGAGTCCTCGACGATCTGATCTTCTGATGGTCTCCACACCATCTGCCAGGACCCGGGTTCTGGAACTCCGCCGGGTCCTCGAACATCACAACCGCCGGTACTACGTCGACGCCCGGCCGGAAATCCCTGACGCGGAATACGACCGCCTCTACCGCGAACTCCAGGAATTGGAGGACAATCACCCCGAACTCTCGGACCCCGCGTCGCCGACCCGCCGCGTCGGCGGGGGCAGGCTGGAGGGGTTTGTCACGGTTCCGCACGCGTCCCAGATGCTTTCTCTGGACAACGCGTATTCGAAGGAGGAACTCCGGGAATTTCTCGATCGGGTGATGCGTTCCCTGGAGCGTTCGGACGTGGAATTCGTGGTCGAACCCAAAATCGACGGCGTCGCGGTGAGTCTCCAGTACGAGGAAGGCCGGCTGGTCCGGGGCCTCACGCGCGGAGACGGCCGAACCGGAGACGACATCACGGCGAACCTGCGCCGCCTTCCGACGGTTCCTCTCAACCTTTCCGCGCGACAGACCCTGGAAATCCGCGGCGAGGTTTTCATGAACAACCGCGCCTTTGAGGCGCTGAACCGCGAGCGGAAAAAATCGGACGAGCCGCCCTTCGTCAACCCCCGAAACGCCGCCGCCGGGTCTTTGAAACTGCTTGATTCAGATGAAGTCGCCGCCCGAAAACTTGCCTTCATGGCCCACTCCATCGGCCGGATGCAAGGCCGGCCGTTCGCGACTTACACGGAGGCCCTGGCGCTGTTCGAGTCTTCAGGGTTTCTGGCCCCTCCGGGCCGCGGCCGCACGTCGGGACTCGACGCGATTTTCGGCGAGATCGAACGGATCTACGCCGAAAAACACGCCCTGGCCTTTGACGTCGACGGCGCCGTCATCAAGGCCGACCGTCTGTCGGACCGGCAGAGGCTGGGCGAAACGGCCAAATCTCCCCGGTGGGCGATCGCCTACAAGTACGCGGCGGAACGCGCGGAGACGACCCTGAAAAAAATCGAATTCGGCGTCGGCCGCACCGGCACGATCACCCCGACTGCGATCTTCGATCCGCCGGTCCAGCTCTCCCGCACCACCGTCAGCCGCGCCACTCTGCACAATTTCGACGAGATCAAACGCCTCGATGTCCGGATTGGAGACCGCGTGCTGGTGGAAAAAGCCGGCGAGATCATCCCGCAGGTCGTCGCGGTGTTGAAAGACAAACGCCGGGGCCGTCTCAAATCCATCCGGTCGCTCAAAACATGCCCCGTCTGCCGCGGTTCCGCCGCGCGTCTTGAGGGGGAAGTCGCCCTGCGCTGCGCGAATCTGTCCTGCCCGGCGCAAGTTGCGCGGCGGATCGAGTACTACGCGTCCAAGGGTGGCGTGGACATCGAGGGTCTCGGCGAAAAGATCGTGGCGATTTTGATCGAACGGAAGTTCGTCAAAAGTATTTCCGACCTCTACCGGTTGCCCCGCCACCGCGAAAAATTGCTGGGCATCGAGGGGTTCGCCGAAAAACGCGTGGATAATCTCCTGGCTGCGATCGAGCGGACCAAACGGGCGCCGCTGGAGCGGTTTTTGTCCGCGCTGGGAATCCAGCACATCGGCGAGGAAGCCGCGCGGGACATCGCGGCGCAGTTCGGGTCCTTCGATGGCATCCGCCGCGCCTCCGTAGACGAGTATCTCGCCATCGACGGCATCGGTCCCCGGATGGCCGCCGGCATGGTCCAATTTTTTCGGAGAAACAAGCGTCTCCTGAACGAAATTCAGAAACTCGGCGTCCGGCCCGCCGCGCCGAAGCGGGTCGAAGCGCCTGATAATCCCTTCAAAGGCAAACACCTCGTCATCACAGGCGCGCTTCCGACCCTGTCCCGGACCGAAGCGGAAGAATCGGTCCGGAAACTGGGCGGGTCGCCGTCCGGGTCGGTTTCCAAGAAGACGGATATTCTGGTTGTCGGCGAAGATCCGGGATCGAAAGTCGACAAGGCCCGGTCCCTCGGCGTCGCGATGATGGACGGCGTGACATTCGAAACCCGGATTCGCGAAGCGATGCCATGAACAAACCTTTCGCCGCCGGCGAACGCGTCATCCTCCGCTCCAAAAAACGCGGCGCCGTCAAAGCCTCCCGCGAGATCCGCCGCACGTTTCTTGTCGAACTCACGCCGGGCAGGACCCTTCACACCCACGACGGCGTCCTCAAACACGACGACGTGATCGGCCGCCCGGAAGGAGCGGTCATCGAGACGCATCTGTCGAAACCCTACGTCGCGATGCGTCCCACGCTCGTCCAAAAAATGATGAAACTGAAACGCCGGACACAGATCATCTATCCGAAAGAGGCGGCACGCATCATCCTCGAATGCTCGATCGGACCGGGATCCCGCGTCATCGAAATCGGCGGCGGCAGCGGCGCCCTCACGATCCTCATGGCCACGCTGGTGGGCTCGGCCGGGAGGGTTTTCTCTTTTGACCGAAATCCGGAATTCCAGGAAACGGCGAAATCCAATATCGCTGCGTGCGGCCTCGATGCGGCCGTCGAGTTCGGCATACTCGAAGCCGGCGTGCCGTTCGGCCTCACGGACATCGACGCCGTGATCCTGGACCTGCCCGAGCCGTGGCTGGCGGTGAAGCCGGCCTATGACGCCCTGCGGCCCGGCGGCCACCTGGCCTCGATTACACCGAACGCCGAGCAGTTGAAGCAGCTCCACATGGCCGCTGAAGACGCCGGGTTTTCGGACCTCGAGGCCCGGGAAATTCTGGAACGGGAAATCCTCGTCCGTCGGGTGGAGGGCGTCCGGCCGTCTGAACGGATGATCGGGTTCACGGGGTATCTGCTCTTTGGAAGAAAAGTTCCGTGAGAGCCGCGATCCTCACGGGCCTCGCGCTCTATGTCATCGGCGCGGTTTTGGTCCTCTCGCGCTGGCAGTGGGCCTGCGCGGCGGCGCTGCTGGCGGGCTTGGCGGCGATTCTCGCCTGGGAAAAAAATCGCCGGGAATATTTTCTCAGGATCATGCTCGTGGCGGGGCTGCTCGGGTCAATCGGCGAGTGGGTCTGCGTCCACAAGTTCGATCTCTGGCGATATCACTTTCCTGTGTTTAAATGGGGGCTCCCCGTCTGGATCGGGTTTGTCTGGGCGTACCTCTTCAGCGTCTATATCCTGATCGCTGAACCCTTCGCGTCAGGCTGGTCCCGCCTTCCGGAAAATCTCCGGCGCTTGCTTGGCGTGACCTTCGGCGTCACGTTTTTTCTGTTCCTTCACGAAGTCTTCGACCGCATCGGCATCTACATCTCGTACTACTACATTCTGTTTCTGGGCGCGGGCCTGGTTCTATGGCGAACGCCGCTCGATATCTTCACTCTCATCGTCGCGGGTCTGGGCGGGACCTTCGGTGAATATCTCGCCATCCAGAACGGTCTCTGGCATTACACCCAGCCGGCCTTCACCGGCACCGGCATGCCGATTTCTCTGCCGCTTGCCTGGGGCCTGGCGGGCGTGTATGTCCGGAACGCGGCGCTCCGCTTTTGGCAGTCGACTTTGTGGCTCGCCGCGGGCGGCGGCGTCCTGTACGGGGTTCTCCGGATTCTGTGACCGTTCGCCGACTGCGCGTTTTAATCTTCATCACCAAACTCGAACTTGGCGGCGCCCAGCGCAAGCAAATCTACTTTACCCGCCACCTCCCGCACGATCAATTCGACGTGCGCCTCCTCGCCGGGTCCGGCGGGATGCTGGACAGTGAGGCCCGGGAACAAACCGGCGGCAGGGTGATCCTCTGGGATTCGGTAAAACACCGGATCAGTCCATTCTGGGATATCACTTCGGTTTTTAAACTCGTACGGTTTCTCAAACGGGAGTCGATAGACCTTCTCTACACCCATTCATCCAAGGCCGGTGTGATCGGCCGGATCGCCGGGGCGCTCGCGGGGGTCAAGGTCATCCATCACTATCACGGCTTCGCGTTTCATGACCGCCAAAATCCAATTCTTCGCGCGTTTTACGTCGCCGTCGAATCCTTCGCCTCACGCTTCGCCGATCTCCACTTGGCCGATTCCCGGCAGAATATTCAAAAAGCCCTGAAAAACGGAATTGGTCGCGCGGATCGTTTTGAAGTTTTGCGGTGCGGGATCGACGTCGAGGAACTAACGCGGGAACCCCCGGACCCGGCGTGGCTTCGGCAGCAGCTCGGCATCCCCCCCGGCGCGCCGGTGGTCGGCACGGTCGGAAATTTCAAACCGCAGAAATCTCCGCTCGACCTGGCCCGCGTCGCCGTCGCCGTCCGCGCCCGCCGCCCGGACGTCTGGTTTGTCCTGGCGGGCGATGGCCCTCTGCGGCCCGACGTCGAACGGTTCCTGCGTCAGACCGGCCACGCCAACGCCGTTCTCCTCCCCGGCTGGCGCCGCGACCTCGCGTCGCTCTATTCCCTCATGGACGTCTTTTATCTGATGTCGCTCTGGGAAGGCCTTCCGACCGTGGTCTCAGAAGCCAAATGGTTCGGCGTCCCCGTTGTGGCGACGGCTGTGGACGGCACCGTCGAAGTCATCGAGGACGGCGTGACGGGATTTCTGGTCCCGCCGGCTGGTGTCCCCGCCGCCGCCGACCGCATCCTGGCCCTGTTGTCCGACGCCGACCTCAGAAAATCAATCACCGCCTCCGCCCGCGCAAACCTCCTCCCCGAATACGACCTCCGCAGCGCTGTCCCCAACCTCAGCGGGGTCATGCGTTCACTTTTTCACTTTCAGAACGCCGAAACTGTCAAAATGTCGGAATGACCGCGCGCCTGCTGTTTGCTGCTGGCTATCAGCTAACAGCCAACAGCGATCTATTCGTATGACCCGATGTGCCGGTCCGTTCGGCGGACGCTTGACTGGACGGCTGCCAAAAGTTTCGCGGCACTCTCGCCCAGAAAGGATCCCTTCGCCAGGTCTTCAACCTGTTTCAGGAGTTCCACCGCCTCCAGCTGGGCCGAAAGTTCGAGCAGGCACACCGCCATGCGGAATTTGGCGGCGAGGGCGGGCTCGCCTTCCTCGTCGTGGGCTAGAGATTCGCGGTAGAGCGTCAGGGCGCCCGAGTGGTCTTTCCGGTTTTCCTTCAGGGTTGCCATCCGGCGGCAGACTTCCGCGCGGTTTTTGGCGACGAGGTCCGGATCGGCCATCAGCGTCTCGTAGGCTTTCTCCGCCGCCTCGGCCTCGCCGGACTCGTCCAGAAGCAGAGCGACCATGAGCCTGCATTTGATCCGGGTTTCTCCGGAGGACTCCCGGGCAAGCGCCTCGAAATGCACGCGGGCGCGGCCGGTCTGATTGAGAGACCGGTAGCAGAATCCCAAAAAAATGGCGCTGTCGGGATACATCGCCCGGGCCGCGGCCAGTCCCTCGAGAATACCGGCGGCGTCGGATATCCGGGAGAGATAATAAAGGCAGATCGCGGAATTGTAGAGATACTTGGATTCCCGGGTACCCTCGTGCAGCTGCCGGTAAAGCCGCAGCGCCTCCTCGTAGTCCCTCTCCTTGAACCGGGCCTCCGCACGGGCCTTCAGCACGCTTCGATCTTCCATGTTGAAGGGATTGAATCATAAAAACGGGTGGGGGAGTCAACAGACAGGCATCCCGTCCGCGCTCTTACTTCCCGGCCAGGGCTTTGTCGATGTCGGCCGTCAGGGTTGGATCGGAAGGTTCGATTTCCGGGTCGTAGGTTTCGACGATCTGGCCGGTTCGGTCGATCAGATATTTCTGGAAATTCCAGCGGACCTTGTGCGCGCCGGACGGGTTGTCCGTGCCGGTCAAAAAATCGTAGACGGGGGATTGATCTTTACCCTTGACGTCGATTTTCGAGAACAGGTCAAAGCCGACGCCGTATTTGGATTTGCAAAACGATTTGATCTCCTCGTCCGTTCCCGGCTCCTCCTTGGCGAACTGGTTGCACGGAAATCCCAGGATGGCCAGACCCGCACCCTTTTTCACGTCATACAACTTCTGAAGACCCGCGTACTGGGGCGTATAGCCGCAGTAGGAGGCGAGGTTCACGACGAGACAGACTTGGCCTTTGTATTTCGACAACTGGACGGTCCGCCCGTTGATGTCTTTGGCAGTCAACTCATAAAATCGGGACATGAGCGTATCTACTCCCTTTCTGCGGAAAAATTAGTGATGGATTCCGGGCCCACCTCAAATTTGATGACCATGGGCCGGCAACAAGTTTCACAATCCTGGACGAATTGTTGCTTTTCCCCACCCGTTGGGTCAATGCGAATGACGTTGGTGTCCATGCAATACGGGCAATCAAACGAATAATCCTCTTCAATGTTCATGGAGTTACATGCGGCGCGGGGTTCTCAATATTCAATCAGCCACTTTTGAATTTGGCCGAGAAGCCCGGCGTCCAGCCCCGGTGTTTCAGAAAGATTTTTGAAAACGGCCGGGATGTTCATTACCGGCGAAGCCGCAGGCGGAGGCCGTCCTTCGGTTCGGGGGGAGTCAATCGCCAGTTGTACTCGAGGTCCTGCGGGGGCAGGTCCCACACACAGTCTCGGAGAAGGTGTATGGTCAGGACATCCATGAACAGCGTGGCATAGTCCGTGCCCGGACACTTGTGTCCGTCGTATGCGCCGGGTCCGTGCGGCGAAAACGCGTGTTCGTGCTTGTTCTGTTCCGCGCGTCCCGGGGAGAACCGGTCGGGGTCGAATCGGTCCGGCGCCTGGTATATCCCTTGGTCGAGGTGGGTCGAACGAATCGCCCAGATGACCATCCACCCTTTCGGAATCGTGTATCCCTTGAATTCGAAAGCGCGCTTTGCCTTGCCGAAAATCGCGGGAAGGATCGGACAGAGTCTTTTGACTTCCATCAGGACCTGAAGAAGGTACGGCATCTTTCGGAGAACGTCGAACCCGATGGGACCGGAAGGAGATTCGCGCCGGACCTCCTCGCGAAGTTTTGCCGCTGCCTCGGGATTCCGGCTCAGATGAAGCAGGGTTGCGGTGAACTCCGCGAAGATGACGTATCCCGCGATGACGACGTGGTGAAGCTCCAGCCGCGCAGCGTCGTCGGTGATGGCGGTCCCGTTTTCCACTTTCGCATCGAGAATCCTCGACAAGCCGTCGTTCAGGGGCTTTGCGCGGTGTTGCCGGATCAGGTCGTCAAACGCGGCAAACAGTCGGCCACGCGCCGCGAGCGCGCGGCTGTAGGTGGAACCGGGAATCGGGATCGGCAGGGCCGTCATGCCGGCCGCAAGCCCGCAGAAGTCCGCGCGGATGGCGTCGGTCGTGGGACCGGGCTCGAGGCTCATCACGTTCCGGCAGATTCCTTCGATCGCAAGCCGCTTGAATTCCCCGGCCGCGACGATCTCCCCCGCTTTTACCCACTGGTCGAGCAGGCGCCGGGTAACCTCCTCAAGCTGGGGGAGGTATCCCTCGAGCGCATCGCGGCCAAATCCCGCAAGCACCTGCGATTTCCGTTCGCGGTGTTCCACCCCGTCCAGCAGGGGAAGGCTTCTTCCGCCAAAAATCTCCTGGATGTGCGGCGGCATCGATCCCTCGCGCTGGATCTTTTCGGGATCGATCCACGATGCGCAGGCGTCCGGCCCGGAAATGACGGCCGTCGGCCGCCCGAGAAGGTTCGTTCGGAAAACCGGCCCAAACCTCGCACGGCGCCGCTCGATGAATTCGTATCCGTTGGCGAGGTAGGCCAACGTCTCGCCGACCAGCGGCAATCCCGTCTTGCCGGGAGGAATCGGAGTTTCAGTCAGCAATCGCCGCGGCTCGTTTGAAAATGATTGCCGGGGTCAGGCGCAGGCGCAAAAATCGTGCTTGCGGACCGTCTTGCGGCCGTTGGCCTTGGCGCGCGTTGCCGCCTCGCCGATGTACCAATGAACCACCGCATTGAGTCCGTCCAGCGCGTCGCCCGCCGTATTGCACTTGGCTTTCTTGAGCAGTGACTTCACCTTGCTCGACACCACCAGCATTTCCAGTTTCTTGGCCATGGAAGCCTCCTCTGTTGTTGATGAAATCTGTATTTCTCGTAAACTATCAAAGCATCCCGGCGGAATTCTGTCACGAAAAAAGTTCCGGGCGTGCATAAATATTTGTTGCGCCGGTCCCCAAAAATTGATAGAGTCCCGCTCCTGCTGGTTCTGGTTCAAAGTTTCGAGGGGGGAGCCGGCGGGGCTGAGTGGTGGTGAGTGCGAGCAAGGGTGGAAGTGTGGGATGAATGTCACTCACGGAGAACGTGGGCCGATTCTGTCGGCGGCCCGGAACGAATTGGTTGCGCCGGTAACGCCTTCCTTTCTGGAGACGCCCGAGGATTCCATTCCCGATCAGCGAACGGTGCGGGTTCTGCATGTCCATTCCCCGGATGGTCCCGCGCGCAGTGTCGACCCCATTCTGTCCGCGCACGGCGGGCAAGTCCTGCAGTTTGTCTTTGAACGCGCGTCCGGCGCGGCGGCGGCCGCGGCGCGCCTCGCCGATCCCGGATCTGTGTTCGGTCTGATCCTCTGGGAAATCTGGACGGACGGGCGGACGGAAGCGGCGCTCCTCGGCCAGATTCGCGCGGCGGCTCCTGGCACGCCGGTGATCGTGCTCTGCGGACCGGCGGAGGAGGCCGACGCGGTGCGGTGGCTGGAGGCGGGGGCGGCCGATTATCTCTTCCAGGAGGAGGCGGCCGAACGGACGTTGTCCCGGGTTCTGAGAGGGGCGCTGGACCGGAGGCGGCTGGCGGCGGAGCTGGACCGGCAAAAAAGAAATCTCGCGGCAAGCGAATCGATCTCCCGGAAGATGGTCAACCAGCTCCGGGACGAAATCGGCAAGCGCAAGCACGTTGAAAAAATGAAGGACGATTTTATCAACACGGCGTCGCATGAACTTCGCGCGCCGCTCGCGGTGATGACGGGCGCGATCGACAACCTGAGAGATGGCGTCGTCGGCGCGCTGACCGAGGCCCAGGCGGGATACGTCGACATGCTCACGAAATACGCCGATCGGCTGGCGCGCATCACCAACAATCTGCTGGACGTTTCCAAGCTCGAATCGGGCAGGGCGCGGATGGACCGGCAGAGCGTCGATCTCGCGGGGCTTGCGGCGCAGGCCCGGCAGGACTTCGAGATGACGGCGAAAAACCGCGGGATTACCCTCCAGAACGACGTGCCCGGCAATATCCCCGCCGTCTACGCGGACCTCGACATGGCAACCCAGGTGATGACCAATCTCGTCAGTAACGCCCTTAAATTCGCCCGCCGGAAAGTGACGATCCAGGCGAGGGAGGCGGACCAGCAGGAAGTCGGCGGCGTTCTTCAGCACACGCTCCTGCAGGAACTCACCGGCATTCAAATCACGGTGGCCGACGACGGGCCGGGGATCGACGCCGAGCACATCAAGGATCTCTTCAATAAATTCGTCCAGGTCCACCGGCCAGACACGGCCAACGGCCACAAGGGCACGGGGCTGGGGCTGGCGATCTGCAAGGAAATTGTAGAAATGCACCAGGGAAAAATCTGGGTGGAGAGCAAACCGGGGAAGGGCACGAAGTTTCATTTTGTCCTGCCGAAATTCGGCGAGGGCGTCGTGATCCACGCGTTCGTCCGGAAAAATCTGGCCGACGCCGTCCGCACCCGGTCGCCGATGTCGGTCCTGGCGCTGTCGCTCCTCAACGCGGGGGAAGTCCGGGAGGCGTCGCCGCCCGGGGAATTCAAGCGCCTCTGCGATCAGATCCGGTGCTCGATCAGCGCGCGGGTCCTGCGGGACGGCGATGGGATCGAATACGACCCGGAAAAATCCGCGTTCGTTATCCTGGTGCAGAGCGGCCAGGACGGCGCCGCCTCGGTCCAGAGGCGGGTCCGGGCCAAACTCGAGGACCTCTTCCGGGACCGCGAGCCGAAAATCCAATTCGGACTGGGCGCCGCGATCTATCCCGAAGCGGGCGCGGACCGCAACACGCTCCTCGCGCGCGCCTTCGACCACACCGAAATCTTTTAAAACTCCCCTGACCCGGCCCGACCGCGAGTGGTGGCACGTCTACATCCTCCGGTGCGCGGATGGATCCTTCTACACCGGCATCGCCAAGGACATCGACCGGCGGTGCGCGGCGCATAACCGCGGCAAAGGCGCGGCCTACACGAGATCGCGGCGTCCGGTCACGGTCATCTACCGGGAGAAAATTCGGTCGCGGGTCGCGGCGCTCCTGAGGGAAATCGCGATCAAACGCCTGCCGCGGAAGAAAAAAGCGGCGTTGGTGAGAGAGGGCGCGCCGAAGAGGCGGGGGAAAATTCGCGGGGCGGTCCTGGGTAATCCATGGAGGATGATCTTTAAGAAAAGATAGGAACAGATGCACTGCGGTGTGCACTGCGATGCGCACTGCAGCGTATGTCCCTGTTCCTTGAGTCGGAGGTTTTGCCGTCCCTGGCAAAACTGGGTGGGGGAACAGGGACTACACATCCCTGTGTGGGCGCACGAGGACTCGAACCTCGGACCTCCTGCGTGTGAAGCAGTAACTCATACATTTTCTTCCCTTGCAACTCAAACACTTACGCCACCCACTTTGGCTTGTATAATGGTGGTATAATCGATTTTCCGCTCCCGGTGCTCCTTCAACTTGTCCGGGATTCCACGGATTTCCTCTTCCTTCGAGGGCTTCACATAATATTTGTAGATCGTCTCCGGCGTATTCCCGGCGTGGGTTGCCACATCCTTGAGATGGACACCGGCAGAGAGCATCTCGTTTATCATCGTGAACCGAGCCGCATACGGTGCCACGTATTCTTTTATCCCGGCCTTCTCCAGCATCCGCCGCCATTGGCGACGCATGGCGCTATACCCGATTGGTCGTTGCAGAAACAATCCCTCCACGGGCTTGCCGCTTGTGTCCTTAAATCCCGGGCGTAGCCCGATTCGGATCAGATAATTATCCAAGAGTGGATATACCTCCGGCGGTAAGAACGACGCTGTGGGTTGCCCGGATTCCTTATATAATCTGCTCTTGTGTATCTCCGGCCGGATACGCAGGACTCCCGCCTGTAGGTCAAAGTCTTCGAATCGAATCTTGTTGAACACGGACGGCCGTAACCCCATCCAGACATTCAGACCTATCCAAACCGCCCGTGGGTCACGATGGGCTTTAACCACCTCCGTTATTCTGACCTTTTCGTCGTGGCTTATTTCACATCTCATGGCCGGATTGCGCCGGGCCTGCACCTGCTTTTTAATTCGAGCCATGACGACCTGATTCTTCTTCGCCTCGGCCACAGGGTTGATCGGATATATTCCACGGGTTGTTGCCAGTCCGTATACTTTCTCGATTAACCGAACACACATTTGGAGCGTCCGCTCGCTCCGGCCGGTTTCCCGCATCCACCGGGCAAAATCCGCCACGTCCCCAGCGGACTTAAAATGCAATTTCTTGTTCTTGGTCAGGAATTCTCGGCACCACTCAAACAAGGAGTAATCCTTACCGTTTGCATACAAGACAGAATACCGAACCCGTCCGGTCTTCGACTTCGTCTCTCGAACATCGCCTTTCTGAACCAAGTCGACGACCATCTTCTCAAATGACCCTACGGGCAGCCTTCTTGGCGGTAGGATGCCATCCTTCGACATCATCTCCGCCCGTAAATTTGTCCATTCGTTCCGGGCTTGCGTCTTTGTCGGGAAACCCGACCGAACGACTTGGTGCCCACGCCATGACACGAAAATTGTGTAGGTCGGTTTACGCTTCCCCTTTATCGACTGTAAATCGATAAACACACCCGGTATTTCTGTCTTCTCCCACCGAGGTGGTCTAGTGGCGGATCCTTTCAGTCTGCTCATGGCTTCCCCTCCACCGTTCGTTCAACCACCCATCGATCCAGATCCTCTATTCGATACCGTTTGTGCTGGTAGCGCCCCCTCTTTTTCACGCCACCGGTCACCGGTATAAACGGCAGTTCCCCCCGTGCGGCCAGCTTTTGAAATTGCGACATGGTCAATCCCAAATGCTCCGCCGCCTCTTTCGCCTTGATCAATCGTCCATTAACAGGTGCCAGACTGGGGGACGAAGTCAAGCCCGCCCGACGCTCGAACCACTTGTCAGCCATCCGACTCAATACACGGTTGTATTGACCCTCGTCCAGACGGTCGCCGGATATACCGAGTTCGGCCATAACAACGTGGAGGTCGGCGGCATAGATAGCCGCCGACCTCACATCCATACTCGTCACCTCAAAAACATCACCAACCTCCTTGGTACTGTACGCCCGGGACTTCACAGTCAGGCCGCCGTCCCGATTTCAACCACCGGTTCTTGAGTTTCCTTGAGGATACGTCCGTGAGCGACAGCGTAATGTTTGGGGTCAATTTCGAATCCCTTGGCCCGGCGATGAAGCTGGACTGCCGCAATCAGCGAGGTTCCAGAACCCGCAAAAGGGTCTAAGACCATGTCGCCAACATCCGTCAATTTCTCAATGACGTGTTTGGCATCATCGACGCTCTGCTCCCATACGTGGTAGAGCTTCTCCGGCCTCTTGGAACCCACGATGATGTCATTAATCGCGGGGTGCTTTTTTGGCATGCCTCCCTTACAAAACCAGAGCAATCCCTTCCATCCTTGGAAGACGCTCTTACCCTTGATGGTCTCGCTTGCATCGAGCTTTATGGCCAGTTGCCACCACCACGTCAGTTTCGGCCGTATCGAGTTGAGGACCTCTGGCAGATAGTACGCCCCGTAGTAAACGACAAGGCTTCCACCCGGTTTCAGAATACGCGGGATTTCCTGCATCATCTTCGAGTAGCAGGGAATCGCCTCTTTGTTATACGGAGGGTCACTGAAAACTAGGTCAACACTGTTGTCCGGAAAGCGCTTTTTATCCGCCATTCCCGTGATAGAGTCTTCACAAAAGAGGTCCCACCGCTTATCCGCCGGAACCTCCTTCCCAAACTTTGCAATCTCCTGACGCTTTTTTTGGGCGGCTATCTTCTTAACCGCCTCATGAAGCTTCAGGTTTCCCTTCAGCACCTCAAGCTGAAGTTCACGTGGTAACTCGGACACCTTTTCTACTTTTTTCCGGGAAATGCCAAACATCCGGGCGGCCACAGTCCGTGTATCGACCTTCTGCTTGTTGCCCAATGTCGGCGTCGGGGATGACCCCTTCCCATACTTCTTGGCCATGTTCGCTTTCGTTGAACGGTCTTTCTTCGCCTCCGGGCTTAGAACGCTCTCCCGATACCAATGTGCTAGAACGGCACGCTGGTCATCCGTCAGATGTCGCCGGCCGAGAGCCGACGTGAAAATGTAATGCACCTGCTCTTCCGGATTCAAATCCACAATCCGTGCAGGAATCGTTTTGAATCCGCCTTCTTTGGCCGCTTTCAAGCGAAGTTGTCCGTCCAGAAGAATGCCGCCTTTCTGGACGACGATTGGTTCTTGAATCCCGCGTTCCTTAACGTCCGCGAGAAAATCCTTCCACGATACACCATACACCGTGGGAATATCCGAGATTGCGGGATGCAACCGCAGTCCATCCACCGGCAAACCCTTGAGCACACCCGGCTGGCAAACCTTGATACCAACCTCCGCCTCACTCCCCTTCAAATCTGACGGCCCTACGTCTTTCTTAACCTTTTTCATGACCATCACATCCTTCTCCGTTTTTTGCTCGAACACTGCGGTTCGAACTTGGGAGAAGAATGCGGCTACGTGGTCAGACACACGTCGGGCACACCACGGGCATACACCGGGCAGCCCTACAAACTCTGGATGTGACTGTTGTTCTGGTTGTTAAAAAAGGCTAAAAGTTTAGGCGGTAAATCCCTTTCCTAGGAGAGACAATCAATTGTTCCCAACCCTTCATGCGCTTGAAGATATCCCGGATACTTGCCTTACCGGACTTTTCGTCATCGTCGTTGCGCCCATAAATTTCTGCAAAGATTGATTGTTGATGCATTTCGGGCGTTCCGTTCATATATTCTCTGTGAAGGATCCTGACCACATCCGCCTGTCGGCGGCTCAAAGTAAACGTCTTCTTCCGAAGGGTGACGGAAGAATAATCGTTCGAATTAGAAAAGATGCCAGTCTTTCGCGATTCTGTTTTTCTGGGATTGGCGGGAAGCAAGGGTGGCAGCTTTCCGTCCGTTTCAAGTTGCGCCGCCACCTGCTGGGCATATCCCATAATATGGAGTCTAAACGCGCTTTCAAATTCTGGTAAAACCTCCAGTTCGATCGGCATTTTTTTCCTGAATCGTTTTTCCAATTCCTTCTTGATCGTGGCTCTATAAGCCACCAAAAACTGTTTCTCCTTCTTGTCATTCTGAACCAAGACGGTAATCGCCTTGTCCAATATGATCTTTTGGCCTTGAGCCACAGCATCAAAATAGCCCTCAACAGTGATATGGGGCGTTTTGAAGCCGTCAACTTCTATAAGGTCGCCCAAAGCGGCCCGGGTCTTATCCATAGTCCCGATTCTGGCCTCTTTTTGAAAATGACCAACCGCCTCCAACAAATCACGCAAGCCACCCGGCGTCATGCCATGTAACGAGGTCACGTAATCCATTGTCGAAATGTCCCGGCCAACATATTGTTTATTAATCCGCAGATAGAAATGAACTTCGTCAAAGGTCAGACCAATTTTCTTCAAACATTTCTGAATCAATTGGTCGTCGTTCGGATATTTTGCAAACTGCCGGAGCTCTTCTAAAATTGAAACCTTAATGTCGAATAATATCCCACGCTTGGGTTTTATTCGCTCCATGCTTTCCGGGTCAATTTTATCGGATGGGGGGTATAGGTAGGCCAAATTTCTATAAAACCAACCAGAACGATCAAAGGGGCGGGCGGGCTTTCCGGTGTCAACAACGCTCGACTTATTATTGTGGAGATATGAAATAAAAGCCTCAGTGATATCTCCCAGTTCCTGCAAAGAATAGAGTGGATTATACGGGCGAGTTAAAAAATCCCCAGTAACATTCGGAAGATGAAACAGAACATAAAGGGGAGTGGTTAAGTATTCAGTAGCCGCAACGCGTAACAAGAGTCTGTCCAGTTTCTCTTTTTCAAACAGGGTCAAGGCGTCATTTACATTGCTGATATGTTTCAACGCCCTTCCAAAAACATCCCACGTGCGCCCCCAGCCCTTGCCATCATCTAAACCGGCAAGTTTTTTAAACAGAGCTTCAATCCTAGTAACTGTGCCACTCGGCCACTGCTTATCACGTATGAGTTTCCGCGCCGCCTCGGACGCGAATTCGAATCGCTTTTTTTCCCAGTCCACTGTCGCCCTCCATTAATTTTGAGAGAGACAGTCTCTTAAATTATGCTTTGGCCGTCAATATCATTTTTGTCCGGGTATCCGTCAGGCCCAAACGGTCTCGGCCAAATATTTTGGGAGTGGCGCTCATCACACTGGCCGGACGGCCACTTACTGACGTACACTCCCCGGCGGAACGAGTCATCAGCAATCTCTTGTAACTTCGGCATATTTCGGTATCCGGCCCGTACCACGTGGCAGTGTTGCGTCCCACCTATCCAGCCCCAATTTAGGCCAGTAAATCCCACCTAACC
>JACQOF010000004.1 GCA_016202645.1 bacterium | reverse complement strand
GAACGCGACCGGGTCGGTGGTGCAGATCTACGAGGACCTGGGCGTCACGGACATCGAGGACACGAATCTGGTCTTGGACAACCTGTACATCGAGGTACACGACACGGACGATAACCGGAACCCGCAGATCTCGGAGACGGTGACGGTGACGGTGTACGTGGGAGACCACAATGCGGGGCTCGTGATCGACACGGAGAGCCTGGACCTGACGGAGACGGCGGACACGAGCGCGGTCTTCCGGAGCGACACGGTGATCGTGACGGACACGCTGGTACCGAAGGCGGAGGACGGGATCATCAGCTGGGGCCGGAGCGACACGATCCACGTGGCGTACCAGGACCCGAACCAGGCATCGGACAGCTCGTTTGACACGGCGCTGGCGGTGGAGATCGCCACCGCCGGTCAAATCATTCTATATGAGGACGAGGCCCGCACCGATCCGGTCGACACATTCCTGACCCGGGATCTCCTGTATGTCGCCGTCCATGACACAGACCAAAACATCAATCCGCAGACCCGCGATACCGTCACCGTCGTGATCTACGTCGGAAACGGCAGCCGGGAGGGATCTGACGAGAAGGGGCTGGTCCTGGACACTCAGACGCTCGTCTTGACGGAAAGCGGCGAGACAACCGGCATCTTTGTCTGCGACACCGTGACGCTGACCGATACGGAGGTCCCGTCCACGGAAAACGGCCGGATTTCCTGGGGCCGCTCGGACACCCTCCACGTGGTCTACACGGATCCGACCGGCGCCGCCGAAACGCGCGACGACACGGCGCTGGCGGTCGAGATCCCAACGGTTCATCAGCTCACGCTGTACGAGGATGCCGGCTTCGGGGACGCGGTGGACACCTTCCAGACCCGGGATGTCATGTACGTGGAGGTTGTGGACACGGACGAAAACCGAAATCCCCAGCTCCGGGATACCGTCAGCGTGACCGTCTATGTCGGAAACGGCGAACAGGAGGGCATCACCGCGAGGGGACTTGTTCTGGATACGGAGACGCTGATCCTGACGGAAGGCGGCGAGACCGGCGGATTCTTCCGGACAGCCGCAGTCATTTTGACCGATACGGAAGTTCCAGTCACCCAAAACGGAGTCGTCAGTTGGGGCCGGTCGGACACCCTGCACGTCGCCTACGCCGACCTGACGGGCGGGATTTCCGACAGCGGCAGTGACACAGCGCTGGCGGTCGAGATTCCGAGCGCGGCGTGGGTGCAGTTGTACGAGAATTCGGCGTTCACGGACGAGGTCGACACCTATCTGGTCCTTGACAAGCTCCACATCCAGGTGACCGACACGGACGAAAACCGGAACCCGCAGTTCAGGGACACCGTGAGCGTCACCGTCTACGTCGGCAACGGCCCGGACCGCGATCCCCTCGGTCTGGTGATCGACACGGACATCCTTATTTTGACCGAGGCCGGAGAAACAAGCGGTGTTTTCCGGAGCGACACCATCGAACTTTCGAACGTCCTGCCCCTGAACGTGAACGACGGCCGGGTGACCTGGGGCGAGGCCGACACCATTCATGTCGCCTACGATGACGTAACCGGGTCAGCTGAATCGACCTTTGATACAGCCTTGGCCATCGGCATCGCAACGCCCGGGAACGTCTATATTTATGAGGACAATGGATTCACAAACATCACCGATACCCTGCTGACCCGAGACCTGGTGTTCATCGAGGTGCAGGATACTGACGAGAACCAGAACCCTCAGATCGCGGAGACATTCATCGTGACGGTGTATATCGGCAACGGCGTAGCCGAAGGAGCAAGCGCCGCCGGTCTGGTGATCGACACCGAACTGCTCACGCTGACGGAAAGCGCCGACACCAGCGGCGTCTTCCGGAGCGCCGATACGATCGTGGTGACGGACACGGTGTTCCCGAAGGTCGGGGACGGCATTCTGAGCTGGGGGCGGTTCGATACCCTGCACGTTGCCTACATCGATCCGACTGATCCGACCGACAGCGCGTTCGACACGGCATTGGCGCTGGAGATCGCGACGGGGGCGCGCGCGGTGATTTACGAGGACGCGGGCTTTACGGACGACGTGGACACGTTGTTGACGCGAGATCTCATGTACGTGGCGGTGCACGACACGGACGAGAACCGGCACCCGGAGCTCCGGGACACGGTGAGCGCGACAGTATACGTTGGGAACGGAGTGGGCGAAGGGTCAAGCGCGGCGGGACTGGTGATCGACACGGAGATTGTGATTTTGACGGAGAGCGGAGAGACGACGGGAGTGTTTCAGAGCGGAGCGATCGTGGTGACGGACACGGAGCGTCCGTTGATCGAGAACGGGCGACTG
>JACQOF010000089.1 GCA_016202645.1 bacterium | reverse complement strand
GATTTACGCATTCCGAGGCAACAACTTCACCAACTTCTGGGGCTACACCGTTCCCTTCTACGCCGGACCCACCTGGTACGTGAACGACGCGTCGACGGCCGGGGACACGTACACGACCGCCGTCGGCGACACGACCGGCGACGGCTCATCCGCGCGGCCGTTTTTGACGATCACGAAGGCGCTGACGAAGGCGAAGGCGGGGGACACGATTTACGTCGACGCCGGGACGTACACCGAGACGGTGGTCGTTCAGACGGCCAACGTCAGTTTGATCGGCGCCGACTCCCGGGTTACGGTGATTGACCCGCCCGGGGCGAAAAGCACGTCGGGGCTGGTTGGGATCAAGGTTCTGGACGCGGCGAATGTTCTCATCAAAAATATCGGGGTCGTCGATGCCTATGACGGGCTGTGGCTGAATTATTCCGACAGCGCGAAAATCGAGTCGGACAGTTTCAGCGGGATCGGGAATCTCGGGATTCACGTCAAGTCGAACTTCACGACCATCCGCGACAACATTCTGTCCAACGTCGACATGGGCGGGTACACCATCCAGCTTGATTCCGGGCAGAACACGATTCGCGACAACACCGTCGATTCCGGGTCGTACGGGATGCTCGTCACCACCGAGTCCAACGTCATCCGCGGGAATACCGTTTCCAATCATCTGAACATCGGCGTTTATCTCAACGTCACTGCCGCTTACGGCAATCTGATCGAGTCCAACGTCCTGACCGGCAACGGCACGTGGGGGCTGTATCTGTCGGGGTCGGACAATCGCGCGCATACCAACCGAATCGAGCAGAACGTGTCCGGCGGCGTCTATATTTCGGCGCCCAACAACCGGGTTCGCTTCAACCGCATTTACGGCAACACGGCGGTCGGCCTCGAAATTGCCGACCCCACGACCTGGGTGGAGCACAACGACATCATCGGAAACGACACCGGCGTGTTCGTCAATACGGCGTCAGCCGGCATTTCCCTCCGGAAAAACAACATCCACGGCAACCCCGTGAACAATTTCCGAAACGCCTACTCGGCGTCGCACTTCGCGGACGGCAACTGGTTCGGCGGCATAGATTCGGACGCGATCGGCGCCAAAGTCACCGCGGGGTTCGCCGACATCGACCCCTGGCGTCTCGGCCCGATCGACACCGCGCCCGGCGCCGACACGGTTGCGCCGAAGGCCCCGGACACGGTGGCGGTGATCGGCGCTCCCTCGGACACGTCCATCATTCTCGAATGGTCGCCGGTGACGCAGAACGAGGAAGGCGTCGGCGCGCCGTCGGTTTCGGGGTACAGGATTTACCGGAGCCGGACCAAGGATACGTCGTCGTGGATCAAGGTCGGCCAGGTGCCCGTCCCCGGGAATCTGCGGTTTCAGGACACGTCGGCCGGTCTTGGCAATCTCTATTACTACCGCGTCACGGCCTTCGACGGCGCGTCCCCGTTCCAAAACGAGAGCTTTTTCTCCGATTCCCAGCCATCCGACTCGGCGGTGCTGAGCGCGGCGGTCAACATTTACGTGAACGACACGTCCGCGTCCGGCGACAGCTACACCGGCGCGGCGGGATCGGACGTGACAGGAGCCGGCACCAGGTCTCAGCCGCTCCGGACCCTCGTTACCGCCATGCGCTGGGCGACGACGGGCGACACGATCTGGATCGACGCCGGGACGTACGACTCCTACGTAGTCGTTTCCGCGACCGAAACCGCCGCGCTCAACATCGACAAGGACTCCATCACGCTCGTCGGCGCCGATTCGGCCCTTACGATCATCGACCCGCCGGGCGCGTCCTCCATCGCCAATCTCTACGGCCTCTACGCCGACACGCAGACGGGGTTGGCCATTCGAAATCTCAGAGTCACCGGCGCGTGGGTGTCGGTCGGCTGGGTGAACGTCGACCTGTCCACCCTCGCCACTTGCAACATCGGCGGCGCGGGCGCCATCGGCGCCTATCTCGAAAACGCCGGCAATAACAGGCTGATCAATAATCTGACGAACGCCAACGTCAACTATGGACTCCGGTTCATCGCCTCCAACTCCAACACCGTGACCGGCAACTCGATCAAGTCCCAGTCGACCCACGGCGTTTACATGACGGACAATTCCTCCAACAACACATTCACGGACAACGACGTCTCCCTGACCACCGGCGACGGGTTTAATCTCTCCGGGGACGGCAACGTCATCGACACCAACGTCATCTCCTCCAACTCGAACGACGGCATCGAGCTTTCCGGCGCGACGAACAGCAAAATCCGCCACAACCGGATCGAATCCAACGGCGCCGGCGGCGTCTTTTTTCTGGGCGGCGCGACGGGCAACCTCATCGCCCACAACCGCATCGTGTCCAACGTCTGGATGGGCGTCGACATCACGAATTCCGATTCGAACACCGTCGTCCAGAACGACATTTCCTCCAGCGACACGGGCGTCTGGATCGAACCGGGCACGTCGGCGTACAACGTGATCCAGAAAAATAATATTACAGGCAACGCGCTGAATCATGTCCTCAATTCCGCCGGAAACCCCCAGACCCTCACCCGCAACTGGTTTGGCTCGGCCGACTCGGCGGCGATCGGCGCGAAAATCTCCGACACGGGGAACTCGTGGACCCCGTGGCGGCTCAGCATCGTCGACACGGCGGCGGTCGCCGACACGACCGCGCCGAAAGCCCCGGACACGGTGGAGATCCCGGCGTCCGCCTCAGGCGGATCCGACACCTCGATCATTTTGGAATGGACCGCCGTGACGGCGGAAGAGGAGGGCGTGGCGGGGGCGCCGGGGCTGGGCGGGTACGCGGTGTACCGGAGTACGGTGAAGGACACCTCGTCGTGGATCAAGGTCGCCGAAGTTTATTCCGGCATCCGATACCAGGACACCGATGTGACGCTTGGGCAGGTCTACTACTACCGCATCGTTTCCTTCGACGCCGCGACAGTCATCAACAAGAGTTTCTTCTCCGACTCCCAGCCCTCGGACAGCGCCCAGCTTGGCGCGACGGTCAACATTTACGTCAACGACGGCTCGACCGCCGGCGATTCATTCACCACGGCGGCCGGGTCGGACATCACGGGTCTGGGCACGAAGTCCAAGCCCTTCGCGAGTCTCCCGATGGCGATGCGGTTCGCGACGGCGGGGGACACGATCTGGCTTGACGCGGGACTCTATGACTCGTACGTGGTCGTGAACGGAACGGAAACGGCGGGTGTCCGCATCACGGTGGACAACCTCGCGATCATCGGCAAAGACTCGAACGCGGCCGTGATCGATCCGCCCGGTCCCAAGACCCAGGCCGGGTTGTACGGCATCTACGCCGACACCCGGACGGGGCTTCTGATCAAAAACCTGGGCGTGCTCGGCGCGTATGAGGGGATTGAATTCGTCAACGTCGATCAGTCGACCGTCACGGGCGACAGCGTCTCAAGCTGCGGCGACAATGGCATCAACCTGATGAACGGCTCGGACACCAATACCGTGAGCGGCAATATGTCCAATTTCAATTTCTACGGCATCTACCTGACTTCGAGTTCTGGCAATACCGTGAGTAACAACGTCGCCAATTCGAATACCGCCGGCATCCATCTGACTTCATCCTCGAACAGCAACACCGTGAGCGGCAACACGGCATCCGGGAATACGGACGGGTTTGATGTCGCGTCCAGTTCAAATAACACCTTGAGCAACAACACAGCCTCTTCGAACGGGACCAACGGTTTTTATGTATTAAGCGCGAGCGGCAACACCCTGTCCGGCAACACCGCCAATTCAAACGCGTTCGGCATCAATCTCAACTCAAGTTCAAGCAACACGATAACCGGCAACACCACCACCTCGAACAGCAGTCGCGGCATCTGGGTGTCCGCGAGCACGAACAACACCGTAAGCTCCAACGTCACCAGCTCCAATAACTACGGGGTTCATGTGGAAGGCGCCTCGACGGGCAACCGGGTGACCGCCAACACGTCCACCTCAAACCTCTACGGCATCCGTCTGGAGACGAACGCCGACACGAACGTTGTGGTCAACAATTTGTTCAATTCAAATACGCTCTACGGCATCCACGTGGTTTCAAGTTCGGACAACACGATCTCCCAAAACGACGCGCGGAACAACACCGAATACCAGGTTTACATCCAGGGATCG
>JACQOF010000087.1 GCA_016202645.1 bacterium | reverse complement strand
TAATAGTTGCGAAACTTATTATATGTTAGCCTCCGTCCCCTCTACGTCTACTCCCCAATCCCCCAATTTTCTATTTGCCATTGTTTATCGGCTATTTTCTATACTTGAAAATTGAGTCTTGAGCATTGAGCCTTTCTGATGTTATAGAAGGACGTCCTCTCCACGAAAAACCATATAGGGGGGGCGGGGGTCATTTGGATGGGCGGCAGACGGAAAATCGTGAATGGGGAGCTTCGAACAAAAATCCTCGCGGAGGCGCTTCCCTATATTCGGGCCTTCAACGGCAAGATTGTCGTCATCAAGTACGGCGGGAGCGCGCAGGTCGACGCGGCCCTCAAGGAGGGGTTCGCGGAGGACATTGTGCTTCTCAAGTACGTCGGAATCCGGCCGGTTGTCGTCCACGGCGGCGGGGACCAGGTGTCGGCGATGATGGAGAAGATGGGTCACGCCGCGAAGTTCGTTGAGGGCCTCCGGGTGACGGACGACGAGACGATGGACGTCGTCGAGATGGTTCTCGGCGGGCTCATCAACAAGGAAATCGTCGCCCTCATCAACAAGCACGGCGGATCGGCCGTCGGCCTCACCGGCAAGGACGGCAATCTCATGCAGGCCGTCAAGAAAAAACCGCTCCGGACGGTCGACACCGAGGGCCGGGAGAAACTTCTGGATCTGGGCCTCGTGGGTGACATCGAGGAGTTAAACATCCGAATTTTGGACGTTCTCCTGAGCCAGGATTTCATCCCCGTCGTCGCCCCGGTCGGTGTCACGTCGGACGGCGTCAGTCTCAACGTGAACGGCGACACCGTCGCCGGCTCGATCGCCGCGGGTCTCCGGGCCTCCCGGCTGATTTATCTCACCGACGTCCCCGGTCTTCTGAAGAACCAGGAGGACCCCGAAAGTCTCATCTCGACCCTGCCGCTTTCCGAAGTCGACGTATTACGGGACCAAGGCATCATTTCGGGCGGGATGATTCCCAAGATCGAGTCCGTGACGCAGGCGATCTACGCGGGCGTTGAGAAGGCGCATTTCATCGACGGCCGGATTCCCCGGTCTCTTCTTTTGGAACTCTTCACCGACGAAGGGGTCGGAACGGAGATCGTTCAAGGGTAAATCCATGTCAACCACTTTACAGCGCAGGGCCGACCGGGTTCTCATGAACACCTACGGCCCGCGAAGTCTCGCGTTTTCGCGGGGCCGCGGCGCGTGGCTCTGGGATGGGTCCGGCAAGAAATATCTCGACCTTCTCAGCGGCGTCGCCGTCAACGCGCTCGGGCACTGCCCGCCCTCCGTCGTCCGGGCGGTCCGTGCGCAGGCGGGCCGGCTCATGCACACCTCCAACCTCTATCTCATCGAACCGCAGGTGCGCCTGGCGGAACTCCTGGTCGAGCGGACTTTCGCCCACCGCGCGTTTTTCTGCAATAGCGGCACGGAGGCGAACGAAGCGGCGATCAAGCTCGCGCGGAAATATTTTTTTAAAAAACGGGAGCGGCGCCCCGACCTGGTGTCTTTTCGAAACGCGTTTCACGGCCGGACCCTCGGGTCCCTCTCGCTGACGATGCAGGAAAAATATCAGAAAGCTTTTCGGCCCCTGCTCGTCGCGAAGGCCGCCCGGTACAACGATCTGGCCGACGCCGACCGGGTCATCACGCCGCGGACGGCCGCCGTTTTCGTGGAGCTGGTGCAGGGCGAAGGCGGCATGGAGACCGCGACGGCGACGTTTCTGTCCGGACTTCGGCGCATCTGCAGCCGGCGGGGCGCGATCCTGGTCTATGACGAAGTCCAGACCGGGAGCGGCCGGACTGGCGAGCTTTTCGCGTATCAGCAGTATGGCGAGCGTCTCGCTCCGGATCTTCTGACAACGGCCAAGGGCCTTGCGGGCGGCGTCCCGATCGGGGCGCTTCTGGCGCGGCGTCCCTTTTCAGAAGTTTTCGAGCCGGGCGACCATGCGGCGACGTTCGGCGGGAATCACCTCGCCTGCGCCGCCGGCATCGCGGCATTTTCCGCCCTGAGTTCCCCGTCGTTTCTGCGGTCCGTGCGCAGTCGTGCCGTGCGCCTCTGGAACGGTCTTCACGCGATCAAGGACCGCCATCCCGATAAAATCGAGACGCTTCGGGGGCTCGGCTTCATGGTCGGCCTGAAACTCCGGCCGCCCCATTCCTCGAAAATTCTCCGTGACCGGCTTTACGCGCGGCGGATTCTGACGGGCCTCTCGGGCGATTCGGTGCTCAGGCTCACCCCGCCGCTTGTCCTGTCCGCCCGGGACCTGTCGCTGGGCGTGCGGATCATTTCCGAGGAGGTCGCGAAGCTGTGAAGCACTTTATCACGCTGGACGAAATTTCCCCGGCCGACATTCGGCGTCTTCTGGCGGCGAGCGTAGCCCTCAAGAAGCGGAGGTCCCGCCGCGGCGGCGCGGGCGATGTCCTGAAAGGCGCAACGGTTGCGCTTCTCTTCGAGAAGCCGTCTCTCCGAACGCGGGTCAGTTTTGAAGTGGCCATTACGAAACTGGGGGGCCATCCGGTTTATCTGGGGCCAACCGAAGTCGGTCTGGGGAAACGCGAGTCCGTGGCGGACGTGGCGCGGAACCTCGGCCGGTGGGTGGATGCCATCGTGGCCCGGACGTTCCGGCATGAAACGGTTCAGGAACTGGCGCAAGAGTCCGGCGTTCCCGTCATCAATGCCCTCACGGACCGCGAGCATCCCTGCCAGGCGTTGGGGGACCTGATGACGATCCTCGAGCGATTTGGCCCTCTCAAGGGCCGGGCGGTCGCGTTCGTCGGCGACGGCCAGAACAACGTCAGCCACGCGCTCATTTTGGGTGCATCGAAATGCGGCATGCACATGCGGGTGGCGTGCCCGAAGGGCTACGAGCCCGCCGCCGCCGTTCTTGAATCGGCGAAAACGGCCGCCGCGTCCTCGGGCGGTTCCATCCGTATTGTGAATGATCCGAAGACCGCCGTGTCCGGCGCCGACGCAGTCTATACGGACGTGTGGATCAGCATGGGATTCGAATCAGAATCCGAATCCCGGCGAAAGGCCTTCGCGGGATTTCAGGTCAACAGCGCGCTCATGGCGCTTGCCAAAAAAGATGCGATTTTTCTCCACTGCCTGCCGGCGCGCCGCGGCGAGGAAGTGACGGACGACGTCCTGGACGGCCCGCAGTCGGCCGTTCTTGACCAGGCGGAGAACCGGATGCATACCGCAAAAGCCGTGCTTGCGGCGCTGATGGCGCCGAAAGTTTTCGCGAAGATCTAAAAAAGGAGACATCATGACGAAGAACGATTCCATCCAAAAAGTGGTACTGGCTTATTCCGGCGGGCTTGACACGAGCGTGATTGTCCGCTGGTTGAAGGACAAGTATGGTTGCCGCGTCATCGGCTACAACGCCAATCTGGGCGTGGCCGAACCGCCGAAAGATTTATTGCGCCGCTTCAAGCTCGCCGGCGGCGACAAGCTCGTGGTCGAGGACATCCGCCGGGAGTTTCTGGAGGACTATTGTTTTCCCTCGATGCGCGCGAGCGCCGTCTACGAGGGAAAATATTTTCTGGCCACATCGTTATCCCGGCCGCTGATCGCCAAGAAACTGATCGACATCGCCCGCCGCGAAGGCGCCGACGCCGTCGCGCACGGCTGTACGGGCAAAGGCAACGACCAAGTCCGGTTCGAGATCACGACCAAGGCTCTTTCGCCGGACCTCGAGGTTCTGGCTCCCGTCCGCGACTGGGAATTCAAAACCCGGGACGACGAAATCGCCTACGCCCAGCGCCACGGCATTCCGGTCACCGCCAGCAAGAAGACGCCCTACAGCTACGACCGCAATCTCTGGGGCATCTCGATCGAATGCGGTCCTCTCGAGGATCCCTACACCGAGCCCCCCGACGACGCGTACCTTGTAACGTCCTCGCCCGCGCGCGCGCCCCGAACTTCGCAGGTGATCACTCTGGGCTTCGACCGCGGCCGCCCGGTATCTTTGAACGGCAAGAAGCTCGGGCCGGTGGCTCTCGTCGAGAAGCTGACGCCCCTCGCCTGCCGCTACGGCATCGGCAGGGTGGACCTCGTTGAGAACCGCCTGGTGGGGATCAAGTCGCGTGAAGTGTACGAGCAGCCCGCGTCGACGATCCTTTTCGCCGCCTACCGCGAGATTCTGTCGATGGTCACCGACCGCGAGACTCTGCATCTCATGCCGGCCCTTTCGGACCGCTACGCCCAACTCGTCTACGACGGGTTCTGGTTCACGCCGCTTCGGACGGCCCTCGACGCCTTTTTCGGCGCGATCGCCAAAACCGTCACGGGTGACGTCCGGATCCGCCTGACACCCGGCGCCGCCGTCCCGATCGGCCGCCGCTCGCCGCTCGCGCTCTACTCGGAAACCCTCGCCACGTACGGCTCAGCCGACGTCTTCGACCAGTCCGCCTCCGTCGGTTTCATCAAGATCCTGGGTCTTCCGGTGGAAGTCCGCGCGCGTCTGAGAAAGTCGGGGCGGGCTTAGGTGAATCATGTCTCGTCCTAAGGTCCGCAATCCGCAATCCACAATCCGCAATCCCAAAATGTGGGGCGGCCGAATGGCCAAACCGCTCGATCCAACCGCCCTCGCGTTTTCGACGTCGATCCACCAAGACATCCGGCTTCTGCCCTACGACGTCCGTGCCAGTTCCGCCTGGGCGGAGGCTCTCCAGCGCGCGCATGTTCTGACGCAGTCGGAGACGGCCCGGATTCTCCGCGCGCTGAAGAAAATCGGCCGGTACCCGCCGCCCCCCGAAGAGCTTTCGGCCCACGAGGACGTCCACAGCTACGTCGAGTCCCGCCTGCGCCGGATGATCGGCGACGCGGCGGACAAGCTCCACACCGGCCGGTCCCGGAACGACCAGGTGCTGACCGACGTCGCGCTCTACGTGCGCGAATCCTCCACGCGGATCGTCGATAAATTGCGCGGCCTCGCCCGGATTTTTCTCGACCGCGCCTCCCGCGAAAAAAAAAATCCGATGCCGGGATTCACCCACATGCAGCCCGCCCAGGTCGTCACCCTCGGCGCGCATCTTCTGGCCTACGCCGAAATGATCCTCCGGGACCTCGGCCGCGTCCGCATTCTCCTTCAGCCTCACGATGCCTGCCCGCTCGGTTGCGGCGCCATCGGCGGCACGACCATTCCGGTCGACCGGTTCTTTCTCGCACAGCGGCTCGGCTTTTCGCGGCCCACCGCCGCCGCCATGGACACGATCTCGAGCCGCGATCTGGTGACCGATTACGTCTACGCCCTGACGATCACGTTGACGCATCTCTCGCGGTTTTCCGAGGAAATCATTCTCTGGTCGAATCCGTTTTTCGGGTTCGTCCGTCTGCCCGATGACTTCTCCACCGGCTCGTCCCTCATGCCGCAAAAACGCAATCCCGACCTTTCCGAACTCACGCGCGGCCGCGCCGCCCGCGCCATCGCCGCCCTCACGGGCCTGTTGGCCCTGCAGAAGGGCCTTCCGCTCACGTACAACCGCGACCTCCAGGAGGACAAAATATATCTGTTCGACACGGTGGACCTTCTCGACGCCGCGCTGGACGTTCACCTGAAGATGGTCCCGAAACTCGAGTTCGTCCGATCTCGCATGCGCGAAGCCTGCGCGGAGGGCTTCATGGAGGCGACCGATCTTGCCGAGTACCTCGCTCTGCGGGGTCTTCCATTCCGCCAAGCGCACGAAGTGGTGGGCCGGATCGTCGCGGATCTCGACCGCCGCGGCCGCCGTCTCAGAGACTTGACGCCGAAAGACCTTCAGTCATACAACAAGCTTTTCGGTCCGGATGCCGTGGAGCTTCTGACAGCCGAGACCTCGCCCAAGCGCAAGCGGACCTACGGATCGGTCGCGCCGGCGGAAGTGGGCCGCCGGATCATGCGGCTGAGAATGATGAGGATCTATTAATCATGGATTTTTTTTCCTACGAAGACGGGACTTACAGGTGTGAAGGCCTCTCTCTCGAAGACATCGCCGCGCGTCACGGGACGCCGGCCTATGTCTACAGCGAAAAGACCGTCACCGACCATTTCCGAAAACTCGACGAGGCCCTTGCGCCCGTCCCGCACGTCATCTGTTACTCGGTCAAGACCAATTCGAACCTGACGATCCTCTCGCACATGGCCTCGCTTGGCAGCGGTTTCGACATCGTCTCCGGCGGGGAACTCTTCCGGGTCCAGTCCGCGGGCGGCGATCCCGGCCGGGTGGTGTTCGCCGGCGTCGGCAAGACCCGCGAGGAAATCCACCGCGCGGTCGAGGCCGGCATCCTGATGTTCAACATCGAGTCCCTTCCCGAGGCCGAACTCATCTCCCAGGTTGCCTCCGAAGCCGGCCGGGACGTCCGCGTGGCCGTGCGGATCAACCCGGACGTCGCCGCCGACACGCACGACTACATCACGACCGGCAAGAAGGAGACGAAATTCGGCCTGCCCCTCGCGCGCGGCCTTGAAGTTTTCCAGGCCATCGGCCGGATGCCCCGGCTTTCGCCCGTCGGCGTCCACTGCCACATCGGCTCGCAGATCACGGAACTCAATCCCTTCACCGAAGCCCTTCAGAAAATCGGCCCGCTGATCACGCGTCTTCGGGAGGAAGGGTTCGACATCCGGTACCTCAATTTCGGCGGCGGTCTCGGCATCATCTATCACGACGAAGCGCCCTCGACCGCCGCGCGGTTCGCCGATTCGATCCTGCCCCGGGTCCGGCCGCTCAACGTGGAACTCCTCATCGAGCCCGGCCGCTTCGTGGTCGGGAACGCGGGTGTGCTGCTCATGCGCGTCATCTACATCAAGGAGACCGACGCCAAGCGGTTTGCAATTGTCGACGCCGGCATGAACGATCTGATCCGCCCGACGCTCTACGGCGCCTATCACGAAATTCTTCCGGTGCGCCCGCGGGCATCCCGGAAAGTGACTTACGACGTCGTCGGCCCCGTCTGCGAGAGCGGCGATTTCTTCGCCAAGGACCGTTCACTCGACGAGCTTCAGGCTGGCGACCTCGTCGCCATCAAAAGCGCCGGCGCCTACGGATTTGTAATGGCCTCCAATTACAACACCCGCCCGAAACCGCCGGAACTCTGGGTGACGGGCGGATCCGTCCGCGTGGCGCGCCGCCGGGAGACGCTGGAAGATCTCGTGGCGGCGGAAATGGATGCCCTGAAAACATGATCAACCTCTCCAAAATGCAGGCCGCCGGCAACGATTTCGTGGTCGTGAATGACATGCGCCGGTCGCTCAGGGGTCTATCGGCATTCGCCCGAAAACTCTGTCACCGAAACTACGGCGTCGGCGCCGACGGCGTCATCCTGCTCCAGCCGTCGGGCAAGCGCCGCTCCGGCGTGAGCTACCGCATGCGGATCATCAATTCGGACGGCAGTGAGGCGGAAATGTGCGGCAACGGCGCGCGGTGCGCCGTCAAGTTCGCCGTTGAACACCGCATCGCCCCTCGAACGCACTGGTTCGAGACCCTGGCGGGTCTGGTTGAAGGCAAATATATTTCTCCAAGCAGAGTCCAAGTCTCCCTGACCCCGCCGGTCGGCTTCGAGTCGCGTCTGACGCTGCGTCTGCCCGGCGGCCGCCGGGTGGTCGGGTCCTTTGTGAACACCGGCGTCCCTCATTTCGTGACGTTCGTTTCCCGCGTCGCAGCGGTTGACGTAATCTCCGTCGGAAAGCAAATTCGAACCCACCAGAGGTTCGCGCCCCGCGGAACGAACGTCAATTTTGTGGAGATCGAGCGTCGGGGACGCCGACCGCGTCTCCAGGTTCGCACCTACGAGCGCGGGGTTGAGTCGGAAACGCTGGCCTGCGGCACCGGCGCGACGGCGTCCGCCGTGATCGCGGCCCTCGACCGGGGTCTTCGGCCGCCGATCGACGTCATGACCAGCGGCGGCGCGGTCCTCCGGATAGATTTTTCCGGCTCGACCGGCGCATCAGCCGTGACCGGGGTCCGGATGACCGGCCCGGCGGAAAACGTTTTTGAAACGAGGATGACACAGTGAAAAAACATTCCTATAGACCGGCCGGATCGATCGTCGCCCAGATCACGCCGTTCGAGAACGGCCGGATCGACGAAGCGTCTTTCCGCCGCCTGGTGGAATTCCAGATCAAAAACGGCACCGCCGCGCTGCTCCCCTGCGGCACGACCGGCGAAAGCGCCACGCTCTCGCACGACGAGCACCGCCGCGTCGTCGAGCTTTCCATCCAGTTCGCCGCCGGCCGGGTACCCGTCATCGCCGGCACCGGGTCCAACTCGACGGCCGAGGCCCTTGAGCTGACAGAGCATGCGGCCGAAGCCGGCGCCGACGCGGCGCTTCTGATTTGTCCCTACTACAACAAGCCGACCCAGCGCGGCCTCATCGAGCATTTCGTCCACATCGCCGACCGGGTCGACCTTCCGCAGATCCTCTACAACATTCCGGGCCGCACCGGCGTGAACATGCTTCCGGAAACGATCGTGGAACTTGCCAAACACCCAAGAATCGTCGGCGTGAAGGAAGCCTCCGGCAACATCGGCCAGATCACCCAGCTCATGGGACTCTTGTCCCGCGCGTCCGGCGCCGCCCGTGATTTTTCTGTTGTCTCCGGCGATGACGGCCTGACCTACTCGATCATGGCGCTCGGCGGTACCGGCGTCATTTCCGCCGCCGCCAACCTCGTCCCGAAACCCATCAGCCGTCTGGTCCGGGCGATGCGGGCGGGCCGAATCACCGAAGCGCGCCGGATCCAGTTTGAACTCCTGGACCTCATCGACGCGCTCTTCATCGAGACCAACCCAATCCCCGTCAAAACCGCCTGCGCGCTTCTGGGCCTCTGCCGCGCCGAGTTCAGGCTTCCGATGTGTCCCATGTCTCCGGCGAATCTCGCCCGGCTGAAAAAGGCTCTCCGGAAATCCCATGTCCTCCGCTGACCGCGTCAAAATCGGCGTGAACGGCGCGGCCGGCCGCATGGGCCGCCGGGTCGTGGCGCTCATTTCCGAAGGGTCGGGGTTTGCCCTGGCCGGCGCCTACGAAAAAGAGGGCCACCCAGATCTTGGCAAGGACGCCGGGTTCGTCGCCGGCTGCGCGAAAACCCACGTCACCCTCCGGGTCCTCACCGCTTCCGAGCGGGACCTTCAAGTCCTCGTCGATTTTTCCAGCCCGGAGGGCGCCCTCTACGCTGTGAAGGCCGCCCAGGATATCCGCCGGCCCGCGGTGGTCTGTGCGACGGGGCTTACCGCCGACCACGAAAAGAAAATCCGGGAGGCCGCCAAAAAAATAGCGATCGTCTACGCCCCGAACATGAGTCTTGGAATGAATGTTCTGATGCATCTCACCGAACAGGCCGCGCGGTTTCTCGGCAAGGCCTACGACGTCGAGATCGTCGAGACCCATCACCGCCAGAAGAAGGACGCGCCCTCCGGGAGCGCCCGCGGACTGGCCGAGTCCGTCCGTCGCGGATCCGATGGAAATTTTTCTGAAGTCCACGGCCGGGACGGCATCGTCGGCGCCCGGCCGCCCGGCGAACTTGGCGTTCTCTCCGTCCGCGGCGGCGACGTGGTCGGCGATCATACCGTCCATTTCCTCGGCGCTGGCGACCGCATCGAACTCACGCACCGCGCCTCCTCGCGGGACGCTTTCGCCGCGGGCGCCCTCCGCGCCGCCGATTGGGTTCGAACCGCGCCGCCGGGACTCTACGGCATGCGCGACGTTCTGGGTCTTCCCTGACGGATGCCGGCCAAAACCCGCTCCCGGAAAAAACCCCCGGCCCTGCCCGGGCCGGCCGCCCGTCTGAAATCTCTTCCGCCCTATTTGTTCGCCGCGATCGACCGCAAGAAGAAGGAGCTTCGGGCGAAGGGCGCCGATCTCATTGACCTCAGCATCGGCGATCCGGACATTCCGACCGCGCCCCACATTGTCAACGCTCTGCGTCGCGCGGCCGGCACGCCTGAAAACCACCGCTATCCGTCCTACGAAGGCATGCCCGCGTTCCGGGCCGCCGCCGCCGGCTGGTTCAAGCGCCGATTCGGCGTCGAGCTCGATCCGAAGACGGAGGTCCTCTCCTTGATCGGATCCAAGGAAGGCATCGGGCACATGGTGCTCGCGTACTGCAACCCCAACGACGTTGTCCTCGCGACGGAGCCCGGCTATCCCGTCTACAAGATCGGCACGATCTTCGCCGGCGGGAAAATCCACGAACTGCCGCTTCTGGAAAAAAACCGTTTCCTCCCGGACCTCTCCGCCATCCCGGCCTCCATCGCCCGCCGCGCGAAAATGCTCTTCATCAATTATCCGAACAACCCGACCGGCGCCGTCGCCGGCCTTGGATTTTTCGAGGAGGCCGTCGCCTTCTGCCGGAAATACGGCATCATCCTCTGCCACGACGCGGCCTACACGGAAGTCGTCTTCGACGGCTACGTCTCGCCGTCCGTCCTCCAAGTTCCCGGCGCGAAGGATGTGTCGATCGAGTTTCATTCCCTGTCCAAAACATACTGCATGACCGGCTGGCGGATCGGATTCGCCGTCGGCAACGCTGACATCCTCGCCGGACTCGGCGCGATCAAGACCAATCTCGATTCCGGAATTTTTCAGGCTGTTCAGGAAGCCGGCATCGCCGCCCTCACGGGGGACCAGACCCACGTCGCCCGGAACAATATGGTGGCCCGCCGCCGCCGGGACATTCTCGTCAAGGCCCTTCGAGACGGGGGCTGGGAGGCTTCGCCGCAACAGGCGACCTTCTATGTCTGGGTCCGCGCGCCGTGGGGAATGACTTCGGCCGAATGCGTGGAACGGCTTCTGGCCGAAGCCGGCGTCGTCTGCACGCCGGGCAGCGGGTTCGGCAGAAGCGGCGAAGGCTACGTCCGGTTTTCCCTGACCGCCCCCGACGACCAGATCAGCGCCGCCGCCGCCCGAATCCGGGGGATGCGCCGATGAACCTCCGAGTGAACGCCATCCGTCTCGAAGCCGCCCACGCCGCCTATCCCTGGGAGCAGGAGCTGGGGACGACGATCGAGGTCGACGTGGATGTGTCGGTTCTCCGCCGTCCCACATCCGACGAGCTTTCCCAGGTCGTGGCGGTGGAAGACGTCGTCAACACCGTCCATCAGGTCTCGGGCAAGAAGACCTATCACCTGATTGAGAGCCTCGCCTATGACATCCTCGACACGTTCTGCGAGGCCCACGGCGAAAAACTGGACGACGTGATCGTCCGCGTCCGGAAAATCCTTCCCAAATCCGACCGCCGGATTTCGTCCTACGAAGTGGAGGTCAAGCGCAAGTGATGGAGAGGGTCTATCTGGGTCTCGGATCGAATCTCGGCGACCGCGAAGCGAACCTCCGGTTCGGCCTTGCGCGCCTGGCGCTGATCGGCGAGGTCGGCCCGGTTTCGGCCTTCCACGAAACCCGCGCGGAAGTCCTTCCGGGCGCGCCGTCTCAGCCCGATTATCTGAACGCGGCCGCTCTCCTGCGGACGGATATGCCCCCGGATTCGCTTTTGGAAAAAATCAAGGACATCGAACGCGCCGCCGGCCGGGACCTCGCGGCGCCCCGGTGGAGTCCCCGGCCGCTCGATATCGACATTCTTCTGTACGGGACTCTGGAGATGAATACACCGGACCTGACCATCCCGCACCCGCGGATGGCCAGCCGCGATTTCGTCCTGGATCCGCTGTCCGAAATCGCGCCGGAATTGATCCGGACATGACAACCGGGAACCTGCCCAAACGTGAAATCCTCAAGGAGCTCGCCATCACCGACCGTCTTTTGAAATACTGGGTGGGCTGGTATAAGCTTGCGATCAACCGCCGCGGCCGCGGATCCACGTATCCGTCAGGGACCGTTGAGTCCCTGCGTCTGATCAAGCGGCTGTCCGACAGCCGGTATTTCACCATGCGGTTTATTCGGGACCTCCTGTCCGCGCGCGGCGCCGATGACAGCGCGGTTGACGGGCATTTGACATTCTGCCGGAATGTGTTGAAGGACCGTCCGGCGGTTCCGACGGTCTCATCGGAGGAGAAGCGGGTGTCCGCGCGGTCCGCGCCGGCCGCGGTTACCGCCGCTCCGTCAAAACGAATGGGTGAGGATCTGCTATGAATAAAAATCGCCCCATAGGCATCTTTGATTCCGGTCTCGGCGGCCTCACGGTTTTGCAGGCCTTCCGGTCCCGCCACCCCGCGGAGGATTTCATCTATCTCGCGGACACCAAAAACGTCCCGTACGGCGACAAATCCCCGGAAACGATCCGGGACCTCGCCCTGAAGCACATCGAATACCTGGTCCGGCGAAACGTCAAATGCGTCGCCTTCGGATGCAATACCTCGTCGGCCGTCGCGATCGAGGAAGCCCAAAAAAAATATCCGGACGTCATCATGCTCGGTCTGCTCTCGCCCGCGCTGGCCGAAGAGGCGCGCAAGGACACAAAAGGCCGGATCGGTGTGATCGCCACGACCGCGACCGTCCAGACCGGGCGATACCCGCTCGTCCTGCAGAACGGCGCGCAGAATATCGACGTTTTCATGTGCGCCTGCCCGCGTTTCGTTCCGCTCATCGAATCCGGCCGGTTGACCGGCCCCGAGGTTGACGAGGCGATCGAGTCCTCGCTGGATCCGCTGGTCTCGGCGCAGATCGATACGATGGTCTACGGCTGCAGCCATTTTCCGTTTCTGGCGGAACCGATTCAGAAGTTTTTCCAGAAAAAAAATATGTCCCCCCGGCTGGTCGATCCGGCCGGCCCGGCGGCCGCGTCGGCCAAGACCCTCTTCAGAAAGTCCCAGCTCGACAACATCCGTGTCGGAAACGGATACGTCCGGTTCGTCGTCACGGGATCGAAACCGGCATTCAAACAAAATCTCAAGACCCTGGGCGTTCCTTTCTACGAGAGTATGGTCTTCGCGCCGACCGAGCTGGATGAAGAGCCTGATCCGATCCGGTAGAAATGGGAAGGGAGAGAGGGAGAAAGGGAGAAAGGGAGAGAGGCGGATGTAAGGCTGTTGTTTTGTTTACGCAAAACTTTGGCCGACTGAAGCAGTTCTCGTCACCCCCGCGAAAGCGGGGGTCCAGAAGGCGGTTCTGGATTCCCGCTTTCGC
>JACQOF010000092.1 GCA_016202645.1 bacterium | reverse complement strand
TCCCGAAGCTGAGCAGGATGATCGGGGACAGCGTCCGGGCGCTCAAGAAGGCCGCGTCCGGGGAAGAGGAACCTCCGGCGCCTCCGAAGAAGTCCGAGGGCGGAGAAAACGGCAAGCCCTGACGTCCGTCGTCCATGGACGACAAGCGCATGCCGTTTCTGGATCACCTTGAAGAACTCCGGTGGAGCCTCGTCAGGTGCCTCGCAGCCGTCGCCGCCGGATTTGTTCTGGCCCTCCTCTTTGTCCGCCGCATCGTCAAACTTCTCGAATGGCCCTTCAGGGAAGCCGGCGTCGGCATGGCTGATGCTCCCCAATTCCTCCGGACCATTTCCGTCGCGGAATCCTTCACGACGGTCATCACCATCGCCGGCGTAGCGGGAATGGCGCTCGCGCTGCCGTACGTTTTTTTTGAAATCTGGAAGTTCGTCTCTCCGGGCTTGACGCGCCCGGAACGCCGGGCAGTCGCCCCCCTGATTTTTTTCGGCACGGCCTTCTTTTTTTCCGGCGTGGCCTTCTGCCATCAAGTCATTCTCCCCCAGGCCCTGAAATACTTTCTCCAGCTCAACCAGACCTTCGGCTGGGCCGCCGAGTGGCGCATGCAGGATTTCCTGAGCTTCAGCCTCACCATGCTCTTCGCGGCCGGTGTGATGGCGGAACTGCCGGTTTTGACGGTCGTTCTGGCGCGGTTCGGGATCGTCTCCGCGCCGTTTTTGATTCATTACTGGAGACACGCCGTCGTGACCCTCTTCATCCTCGCCGCGGTCCTCACGCCCTCCAGCGATCCCCTGACGATGCTCCTCCTGGCCGGGCCCCTCATGGCTCTTTACGCGCTCTCGATTCTCCTGGCCAAACTCTTTTACGTCCAGAGTCCTCTGTTCCATGCGCCGTCCTGACCCGGAATCCGTTGTTCGTTGCTCATTGCTCATTGTTCATTGTTCATTGACCCTGGGGTTCCTGCTCTATGCTGGAATGGTCCCGGCTCTCCCCGCCTTTTCCGAGGATCAATCCGACACCGACGAGTCCGAGGATCCCGGGGAGGCGCTCCGGCTTAACAACGAGGGCGTGGCCGCGATGAACGCCGGGGAATTCATCGAGGCGATCGATCTTCTCAGGCGGGCCGCCGAACTGAAGCCGGACCCCGCCTTTATCCAGAACCTGTCCATCGCGATGAACAACCTCGCCGTGAAAAACATGTCCGACACCAAACCCGACCAGGCAATCGCTCTGCTCTCCCAGGCCCTCCGGCTCATGCCCAGCGACATGCTCAGCCGGAACCTTTCGGAGGCGCTCGTGATGAAAGGCCGGATGGAATTAAAGGAAGGCCGCCTGGAACTGGCCCAGCAGGTGTTTCGGGACGCCATTTTGGTCGGGCCGAAATCGACCGAGGCCCATCTGTGGCTTGCGCAGAGTTTGTACGACGACGGCCGGCTGGCTGAGGCGCTGGAGGCGGTGGAAAAAGCGCAACAGTTGGGGGACCGCCCGGATCTGGAAAGTTTTGCCGGCAAGATCCGGCGGGAACTGGGCAGCGAGAAGAATTTTTTTGAGCACAAGGGAATGTTCTTCAGGATCCGCTATTCTCCGGATATCCCGACGCAGGACGTATCGAGCGGCGCGTGGGCGCTCGACCGGGCTTATCAGGAACACAGGATGTTTCTGGGCGATGCGCCCAAACGCGAGATCCCGGCGGTGTTCTATTCTCCGAAAGACGACTTCGCCGGAACCCACGACCTGACCTCGAATGTCGCGGCGATTTACGACGGCAAGGTGCGTCTGCCGGTTCCGGAACATGCGGATTGGGAGGCTCTGTCCAGGACGGTTTCCCACGAAGTCGCGCACGCGTTCATCTTCGACGCGGGCGGCCCCGGGACGCCCCTGTGGCTGAACGAGGGTCTGGCCGAATTCCTTTCAACCGGGCCGGACCGGCCGCTGGGGAGATTGGAAGAATCAATCCGCAAATCGGAACCGCTGATTCCGATCGTGGAACTGTCGGACACCCTGCGAAACTTCAAAAACAACACGCGAGTCACGCTGGCCTACGACCAGGCTTATTCCCTCGTGAAATTTCTGAATCAGCGGTTCGGCGTCTTCGGCGTCCGGCGGCTCCTGCAGACCTTCAAGAGCGGCGCGTCGGAGGAAGACGCCGTTCGGGAAGCGCTCTTCATGACCCCGGAAATTCTGCAGCAGAACTGGGAATCATCCCTGAGGTAGGAAGGTCAGAGTCTTTTCAAGCCCAGCATATCCGCGATGGATTCGACGTCCGGTTTGACCGCTTTTTGTTCCGGGACGATCTTGAGCGCCGTGCCGGGGTCTTTCAGGCCGTGGCCCGTCAGGGTGAGGACCGCGCGGTGGCCGCGGGAGAGGAGGCGCTCCGCGTGCATCTGGATCGCGCCCGCCAAAGCCGCGGCGCTTGCGGGCTCGGCGAAAATGCCCTCCATCCGCGCCAGCATCCGGTAGGCTTCTAGAATGGCCGCGTCCGACACGGCGCGGATTTCTCCGCCCGATTCGTCCCGCGCGCGGATCGCGGATTCCCAGCTCGCGGGGTTCCCGATCCGGATGGCGCTGGCCACGGTCTCCGGTTTCTCCACCGGCCGGCCCAGCACGATCGGCGCGGCGCCTTCGGCCTGAAACCCGAACATCCTGGGTTTTCGCGCGCATTTTCCGGCGTCGAAATATTCCTGATAGCCCATCCAGTACGCGGTGATGTTTCCGGCGTTGCCCACGGGCAGAATGTGGTAGTCGGGCGCGTCGCCCATAAGGTCGCAGACTTCAAACGCGGCGGTTTTCTGGCCGGCGATGCGGTACGGATTGATGGAATTGACCAGCGTGATTTTGTAGGTGGAACTGATTTTTCGCACGATCTCCAGCGCGCCGTCGAAACTGGCCGCCACCGGCAGAACTTTGGCCCCGTGCAAAAGCGCCTGCGCCAATTTCCCGAGGGCGATGGCGCCTTCCGGAAGAATGACCACGCATTTCAGATTCGCGCGCGCGGCGTAGGCCGCCGCCGAAGCGGATGTATTCCCCGTCGACGCGCAGACCACGGCGCTCGCGCCCTCCTCCAGGGCCTTTGACACCGCCACGGTCATACCGCGGTCCTTGAAGGAGGCGGTCGGATTCAGCCCCTCGAATTTCGCGTAGAGTTCGGCTTCGCAGGCCAGATGTTTTTCGATGTTCCGAAGCCTGAGGAGGGGCGTGTCGCCCTCCCGAAGCGTCACCACGGGCGTTGACGCCGTCACCGGCAGATACGAGCGGTACCGGGCGATCACTCCCTCGGTTGAACTCATGCGGTCCCGTCGGACCTCAGGGTCTCCACCCGGATCGTCTGCGTGGGCTCGCGAATAAAATCCATCCGGGATATCCCCTCGATCGCGCGGCGCAGGTCTGACTCCTTCGCTTCGAAGGTCTGCATGACCACCGGCACCGCGCCGTCAACGGGGCCGCCCTTTTGAAGGCACGCTTCGATGCTGATGTGATGGCTCCCGAGCACGGTGGCGAGCTGGCCGAGGACGCCGGGCCGATCCAGGACTTTGAAGCGCAGATACCACTTGCTCACGGACGCGTCCTTCGGAATGATCCGGAGGCCGCTGTCGTAGGCGGTCAGGCCCCCGGACGGACGGCCCAGCGCGATATCGATCAGGTCCGACAGGACCGCCGAGGCCGTCGCGCGTCCGCCGGCGCCGCGGCCGTAAAACATCATTTCCCCGACGCGGTCGCCCACCACCGTGACTGCGTTGAATTCGTTGGAAACCGCCGCGAGCGGATGCGAAGACGGAATCAGCGCGGGATGGGCGCGCGCCTCAAGGCCTTCCGGACGGCGTTTGGCAACCGCCAGGAGTTTGATCGTGTAGCCGAGATCGGCTGCGTACCTTAAATCGAGAGGAGACAATTTCGAAATGCCTTCGTAGCTCAACCGGTCAAACGGAAGGTCGACCCCGAAGGCGAGACGGCACAAGAGAGTCAGCTTGTGGGCAGTGTCCGTTCCCTCGACGTCAAACGTCGGGTCGGCCTCCGCAAAGCCCAGCCGCTTCGCTTCCTTGAGCGCCTGCTCGAAGGTCAGGCCCTGCCGGACCATCTGCGTCAGAATGTAATTGGCGGTGCCGTTGATGATGCCGTACAATTCCTCGATCCGGTTTCCCGCGAGAGATTCCGCGAGAGATTTGATGATCGGTATGCCGCCGCATACACTGCCTTCAAACCGGAGCTGAACGCCGTTTTGGGCCGCCTCCTTGAGAAGCTCCGCGCCGCGCTCCGCGAGGAGCGCTTTGTTCGCGGTCACCACGTGTTTCTTTTTCCTCAGCGCCTCCAGCTGAACGTCCCGGGCGGCGCCGGTGCCTCCGATCAGCTCGACGACCGCCGCGATGGAAGCGTCCGACATCGCCGCGCTCAAGTCGTCCGTGAACTTCACCTGCCGGGGAATCGACAAGTCCGCGCGGGGCGTCAGGTCTTTGTCGACGATCACCACAAGTTCCAAGTCGGCGCCGCTCCGGCGGCGGATCATCTCCCGCTCCTCCAGGGCCAGCCGCGCGACTTCCCGGCCGACGGTGCCGAGACCCACGAGCGCGATTTTCATGACGACAGGCGGACGAGGCGTTTCAAACCGGCGAGGCGTAGCTGAATGTCGGACGACCGCATCGAGAGCAGGCCCTTGACGCCGAAGGATTGCACCGTGAAGGAAGCGACCACACTGCCGTAGGCGCAGGCCCTCGACAGGGACTCCGGGCTGAGACGGCCCGGCCGCCTGATCCGCGCGGCGAGATATCCCATAAACGCGCCCGCGAAACTGTCGCCGGCGCCGGTCGGGTCCCGCACGTCCGTTACGGGATAGGGCGGACAAAAAAGAATGTCGTCCGCGCGGCCGTTCGACGCGCGAATCATCGATCCGTGCTCGCCTTTCTTGACGACGGCCACCTTAGGGCCAAGTTTGAGAAGTCCGCGGGAAGCGGCCATGAGCGAATGTTCTCCCGTGAGCTGGCGCGCCTCGTGCTCGTTGACGAACAGAAGGTCGAGCCGCCGGAGAACGCGGTCCAGGACGGACCGCTTGCTCTCGATCCAGAAATTCATCGTGTCGCCGCCCACCAGCGCCCGCGGCATCTGATTTAAAACCCGGAGCTGCAGGTCCGGATCGATGTTGGCCAGAAACAGCGCCGGAACCCGGCGGTACGCGGCGGGGACTTCCGGCCGAAACTCCGCGAAAACGCCGAGACGTGTTTCAAGCGTATGCGCCGTGTTGCCGTCCGGGCTGTACCGGCCCGCCCAGTGGAAGGATTTTCCCGGCAGGCTCTGGAGGCCCTCAAGATCCACGCGCTGTCGGCGCAGCATATTTATGTGTTTCGAAGGGAAATCCGAGCCGACGACGCCGATCAGGCGCGGCGCCGCGAAATGCCGGGACGCCAGGGAAAAATAAACGGCGGCGCCGCCGAGCTCCATCCGGCGCCGTCCATAGGACGTTTCGACGCTGTCCAGCGCGACAGATCCAACCACCACCAAGCCGGGGCGAGCTGACATGTTAATGCCTCCTTCTTCGCATCGCTATTGAATTTCGGTCGGCCAGAAATCCTGGATCAGGCCGCGCGCAATGAGCCGGCGGCCGGCTTCGACCGCCTCCTGGCGGTTCGGAAACCGCCCATAGCTGAGCCGATACCAGACAGACGATTCAGACGGCATCGGCCGCTCGATCACCTCAACGCCGGCCAACCCCTGCGTTTCCAGCCGGAACTTTTCCTTTTCAGCGTCCGCCAATTTTTTAAAGGAAGTAAAAAACAGCCGGTAGGACGGCCCGGAACCGTCCGCTCCGGCCCAGACCGGCCGGCTGCCGGGGCGGTCCGAAATCGATCGCGGCGGCATTGCCTCGCCGGACCGGGACTCGTTCCGCGCGGAGTCCGGGGATCCCAGCATCGTCTGGGTGGACGGCCTGACCGGGGAACTCACGCCCTGCGCGCCCATGCGATATCCGAGCCCGAATGAAACCATCAGGGAAATTCCAAAAAGAACCGGCAACAAGGCGCGGCGCGGCGAGACCGCCGGGCGCGCGGGCCGGTGCGCGGAAAGATGGGAGACGGACATGGCTTCGGACGTTCCGGCTAATCGATCAGTTTGTCCAGGAGATCCGCCACCTTGGCCAGATCGGCCTGCGAGTCCCGGATGATGTGGTCGATGTCCCCCTGCGTCAATTTCAAAGTTTTCTTCGCATCCTCCGAGAGTTTCGGCACGACCTGGTCTCCCGGATCGCCGCAGCGTTTTTTTCTCGCCACGTAATTGCCGACGTGCACGAGGGACACAAGGGTGGGATTAAAATTGGCCTGGCCGGGAACGGGATAATAGTTGATGCTTTCGACGAGCTGCAGGGGAAGCTTCCATTTCTCCGCCAGCATAGCTCCGACCCGGCAGTGGTCCGTGCCGAAAATTTCCCGCTCGGTATGCTGGAGGAGCTTCTTGGTCTTGCGCGCCTTGGCCACGGCCTCCATGAACAGATTGTGCAGATACTGGTCGAAGATCAGCTTGCCGATGCCGTGCAGGATCCCGGCGATCAGGCACTCCTCCGGAAGCGGATAGTTGATCCGGCGGCCGACCATGTTGGCGATGACGCCCGTCGAGATCGAATGCTCCCAGAACGCCTCCAGATCAAACCCCTCTCGGCCCTTCGTCCCGAATACCTGAACGATCGACGCCGAAAGCGCGAGGCTCTTCACCGCGTTGAACCCCAGGATGACAATGGCCTGCGTCACGGTCGAGATCTGGCGGGGGAACCCATAAAAAGCGGAATTGTCGATCTTGAGTAGCCGGGCGGTCTGCGCCTGGTCCATCCGGATGATCCGCGTCACATCCTCGACGCTGGTTTTGGGG
>JACQOF010000086.1 GCA_016202645.1 bacterium | reverse complement strand
GTCCGGAGAAGCGTCAGCAGAATCCGTACGGCCTGATCCCAGCTGCCCTGGTTCTGCTCCAATGCCGCGAGCCGCCGGAGCTGTTCGGGATCGGCGACGCCGTAGGTGAAGAGTTCCCGGTATTCAAGCAGGGCCTTCTGGTGCTGTCCGGATTCATACAAGGCGTCGGCGTATTTCGATAAAAACTTCGGATCACCGGTCAGGTCCCGCAGGCTTCTCCACACGCCGGCCGCCTGATCGTGCCGGCCGAGCCCCGCATAGGCGCCGCCGATGGCGGTCAGGACAGCCGAGTCAGCCGGTGACGCTGCGCGCAAGGATTCCAGAAACTTCAGAGCCTCCTCCCGCCGGCCCTGTGCCGTTGCGCGCCGGGCGAGAAAGAGATTTGCGTCCCGGTCGTACGGGAAGTTTTTCAGGATTTCCGCGTGAAGGCTCGCGGCCTCATCCGATTCGCCCAGCCGTTCGAGAAGACCCGAAAAATTTCTGAGAAAATCCGGCGAACGATTCCCGGCCTCCCGCGCGGACACGTACATCTCCCGCGCGAGGGAAAGCTGTGCGTCCCGGTAGTACCAGTCGCCGAGCCGCTCCGCCAGCCGCATGCGTTTGGAGACATCGGTCGTATTCCGAAATTCCCGCCGGAGAGCGTCTATCGCGAGGGTCCGGTCGCCGGCGCGGTCGAAAAGTTTTCCAAACAGCTCGAACAAATCCTGGATTTTTTCCTCCGAGCCCAGCAGGTCCAGCGTCTCGCGGTAGAGCGGTCCCGCGCCGGGCAGGGGCTTGCCGGAGGCGACCGCGGACAGGACCTGATCGTGGATGTGATTGACCAGCCAGCGCCGCGCCGTCTCGTCACGACGGATCGCAAGGAGGGCGCGGTAGACGCGCGCGGCCTCATCCGGCCGCTTCTTCCCGATCCAGATTTCCGATTCGAGGGCCAGCGCGGCCGCGTCGGTTTTCTGAACAGTCCCGTAGGCCCGTACGACACGCAGGGAATCGTCCAGCCGTCCGTCCTCCATCAGCCGACGGGCGTGGATCAATTGGATCGGGTCGCCCGGGGACCGGATGACGGCAAGGCGCTTCAAGATCGGTTCGACGGCCGACGTGCCCTTTCGAAGTTTCCATGCCTCCGTCAGGAGCTGGGGATCATTCGGGAACTTTGACAGGAGCGTCGTCAGGATCGCGTCTGCTTCGGCGGCCCGGCCCATCTGGAGTTTGACGTCAAGAAGCCTCCGGAGAATCGCAATTTTGCGGTCCGGCTCGGATGTGAGGGACGACAGGGACTCCAGCGTTCTCAGAAGCATGGGCGAATCGGTCGCCAGGTCAAAAACTCCAACGGCGGATTCCAGGATGGGCCGGGCCGCCGGATGCCGGACGACCATCTCCCGCGCCGCGCCAAGGGCTTTGGCTTTCTGGCCAGATGCGATGAGGGCGTCGAGAAGCGCCGCGGATATTTTTTCATCCGCGCCGGATACCAGGCGGCGTTCGAACCATGCCGCCGCCTCCGCCGGCCGGCCGGCCGACAGCGCCGCGCGCCCGGTCAATTCCTGGACGGGGGGATCGACCTGCTGATTTCGGATGACGGCGTATTCCTGGAGCGCGGAAAAGGCGCGGTCGAAAAGTCCGAGGGAAAACAGAGCGCGCCCGAGGAGGAGCGTCACACGATCGTCCGGATGCCGGGCCGCGTGGGCGATTTCCAGAGGCGCTTTCGCCTCCGACCACTTCCCCTGCGAAACCAGGATCATGCCTTTCATGAAATTGGCGACGGGATCCCCAGGCGCATCCTTCAACGCGGCGGAAAGATATCGAAGCGCGGCCGGCGTGTCGGACTGGCGCAATGAAATCCGCGCGAAAGTTTTGTGGTTTCGGGGGTCGACGGCAAGCCGCGCCGCGCGCTGAGCGGCGGCGGAGGCTTTATCCCACTCACCCGCGGACATGGATTCCTCCGCGGAGCGGTTGAGGATGTCCGCCAGTCGGAGACGTATGGGCGCCGAGACCGCCTGCGGCGCGGCCTCCGCCGCCCGAAGGGCCTCCTGAATCTCGCCCGCCGAAAGCGCCTGGCTGACGTAGAAGTCGATTTTGTCCTTTGGAACGCCGTCGGGATAGCGAGTCTGAAGGATGGAGAGGGCCTCGCGGGCGTTGCCGACCGCCCGCTGAAGTTCAGCGAGCCTGTCCAGGAAAAGAGGATCATTCAGAGGACGGAGTTCCTCGAGGAACCCGATCTCGGCGGCGGTGTCGGGCGACGGGGATTCCCTGTAAAACCGCGCGAGGCGCCGCGCGATCTGGATGCGCATCCGGGGATCCAGATCGCGGTTCGCCGACCAGAGCGCTTCCGCAACTCCGCGCGCCGGGTCCGCCCGGCCGAGCGCGTCGAGGAGAACGAGGAGTTCGCGCGGGTCCCGGCCGCCCGCCCGAAAGTATTTCAACCGTTGGGACAGCGCATCGGGCGCGTTGCCGAGAGATTCGGCGATCCTTGCGCGCAGGACATGAGCGGGACCCGGAAAGGGTTTGAGCATTTCTTCGGCGGCGCGGGCGTCGCCGGCGTTGAGAAATCCGAGGGCCGCGGTTTCAGCCAGATGCGACGGGAGCGGAGCGAAGCGGGTCGCGCGGCGAAGCGCCGTCAGCGCGTCAGGCGCCGCGGACGGAAGGGACAGCGCATACTGCAGGCAGAGGTCCCGCAAAAACCCGGCGGCAAACTGGTCGGGCGGCGGCGTGAGAAATTCGGTGAGGGCGTAGGCCTGGGAGACGTTTTGCCGGTTGGCATGCTGCTGGATCAGCCAGAACCGCAAGCGATCGTCGGATCCTCCCCCCTCAAAAAACCGGATCGCATACTGGTAGGCGGCAGCCGGATCCGACAGCCGCGTCAGTTCCGCCAGCTTCTGGAGATGCGCGGTTTCGCGCGTCACTTCTTGAAGGCGCGCGTAATACCGGACGGCGATATCCAAACGCCCCAGATGTTCGGCGGCAAGGGCGGCGGCCAGGAGCGCGTCAGCGTCGGCCGGAGATATTTTGAGAATGCTTTCGGCGGCCTCGATCGCCTGGGACAGGGTATCCCGCAGTTGGGTTTCCGTGTCTGTCTCGGCGACGGGGGCCACGGGAACGGATACCGACGGCGGCGGAATGTCCCGCGGGGCGCCGCAGGCCTGAAGGAGGAGGCCGGCGCATAAGGCCATCGCCGCGGTCGTTCCCGAGAAGCGGCGGCGAAATATCCGCGCGGCAAAAACAATGAGGAGCAAAAGAAGCACAACGACGAGGGATCCCCAAAGTGAAAATACCAGGCCGGCGGCGCCGAACTGTTTTGGCGGAAGACCCTCCCGGACCAGAATTTCCCCAAGTGGAGTGGTCACGAAGTTCCATTTTTTAGGAAGATTGTCCGTGAGGTCGGCGTCGAGTACGAAGTTGCCGCTGAAGGGAAACAACAAAATGTGTCTCGACAAATCCCCGCGCGCCGCCGCAGCCGGGAGGACTTCAAACTGGAACGGCTGGGCCGGATCCGGCCAGCGGGAAACGCGATGCAGAACGGCGGGCGACCGGGCCGGATCAAGAGTGTAGAGGGCGGCATCGGCAAGCATGAGGTATATCCGGCCTTCGACAACCGCGAAATCGACCCAGCCCTCCGGAAAACCCGCCTGAAGGTGCGCTTCGGCAAGAGGGGGCGGGGGAATGAGCCCGGAGAATTCGGATGCGCCGGGCGGCAGGAGATGGACGCCCGTCCGGCGGCCGATCGCGAGGATCGTCCGATCCACGTAAGCGACGCCGAGCGGAACGTCCGCCCGAAGCGCCGGCGGGAGCGGGATGTCCTGTACATTTATTTCGGCGGCGTCCGCTCCTGAAAATCCGATTTTGTGCAGCGCCCAGAATCCAAGGACGGCGATTTCGTCGGTCGAAGCCGCGGGCGCGCCGGCAAGACCCGCCGAGTCGTAATATAAATGGACGCTCCGGGATCCGGATAGCTTCCAGAGGTCGGTCCTGGAAACGAGGAGCACGCCGCCGGCCAGCTGCATCGACGAAACGCGCAGGACGGAGGGATCGAAGCCGACCGGCCGGACCCAGCCAAGGTCCTCCCGCCAGACGCCGCCGGCGCCGGCGGCGACAATCCGTTCGCCGTCCCACGCCGCGGCCGTCACCGGTTCCCGGATGATTTTTTTCGCGCGCCGCTCGGACAAATTCACCTGCAGAAGGCCCCCGGAGGTGGCGAGATAAATGTCGGAACCCTGCGCGGCGGCGTCGAAAAATTCGACCTCAAGGGGCCGGCGGTCGAGAACCTTCAGAATATCGGTCTCGGTATAATCGGGCTCGATCGCGGCGGCGGGCCCGGCCGCGGTAAAGGCACAGAGAAAAACAGCGGCGAGCAGGCGCATTCCGCCCTCGTCATGCCCGCGGAAGCGGGCATCCAGTTCTGGATTCCCGCTTTCGCGGGAATGACCACGCCTCAGGTCGGATTTCAGAACTGACTGCTCTCGACGCGGATTTTGTATTTGGTGACGCCGTCCGGAGGATTCAGAAAACTGACGCGAAATCCCTTCCGGTCTCCTGGCGCAAGGTTCGGGTCCTTGCCGAGCAGATAGGAAAAGTTTCGGCCGATGGCTTCTCCGCGGCCATCGAAGAGCGTGACGGTGACCTTGACGTACCGCGCGGGAACCTCGGTGCGGTTTTCGACGTCACCGACAATCTGGAAAATCCCGCGGGTCATCATGGCCTGGTAGTTCACGATGGCAAGGCCGGTGTCGGCATCGGACTCAGCGGCGGCATCGTCGCCCGCCGCGTCCGCGGCCGGAATGCCGGACAGCGCATCGGCGGTCTTCGATAGACGGCCGGCCGGTTCCGCGCCGATGGCCGAATCCGGATCAGCCTCTCCGAGGCCATCTGCCTCCGGCGGACCGGCGGCTCTGACGCCGGCCGGCGTCGACGGCTTCACAGCCCTGACAGGGTCGAATACGATCTTCTCGATGTCTTCGGGATAAAAAACGGCGGTCTGCCGGCCGGCCCTGACCCAGAACGCGCCATCGGTATACCGCTCGACCTGCGCTTGAATTGTTCGGCCGGATTTGAGAACGAGGGTGTCGGCCGAGGCTGGCCGGGCGGCGGCCAGACCCACCACGCAACACAGGGCGGCAACCCATGCGTTCCGAGGGATGCTGATAACATCCGTGGCCATGGTACCGGAACCTCCTCTGGTTTCAGATCCACCTTTTTCAGTGCAATCGCAATCGGAATCGCAATCGGGGCAATCGGGGTCATTCTTTAACAAACGTAACATTACTCGCTGATGGCTATGCGGATGGCATGGTCGGCGACTTTCAGTTTATTAGGGAGGGATCTCATTCTTGAGACAGCCATAGCCTGGCTCGACCCACGACGGCCCTCCTTCGCTTCCGCCTGACTGATCTGATGCCATGTCCAGCCACCACCCACATGGGCGACATACGAGCGAATCTGTCGAACGGCGGCATCACGACTTTGCCACCCGCCGCCCACATGGCCGAATTTGGAAACAGCCCTTTCAGCAGATTTCCTTATCTTATCCCACGTCCATCGGATTCGATGACGATCCGTTTTTCGGCGGCTGTCTGTTTCCCAATCACCTCGCCGGCGTTCGACCCTGTCCAAGATGCGGCGGCGATACTCCGGACTGGATAAAAAACCTCCCTGATGGCCTTCTTGAAACTCGATTTTGTTCGACGTGACATCCAGACTTTCCAACCACCCGCGACATTTCGCCACATGTTGCTTGACATATCGATCGTCAAACGGATGCCCAAAGAGGTATTCCCATAACGGCCCTCGGGCCAACCGGCTATCTCCCAGACTCAACATTTCTTTGACGCTGTTCCATCGATCTGAAAAGACATTTCTGGCCAGACCCGCGCGGACGCGATTGAGAAGTGTGTATCCCATCAGAGTTCCGAAGTATCTATCCGTCTGGACGATTAGCGTCTTTGTTCTGCCCTGAAATAGATGTCCGACCCTCCCATATCGGCGATTCATGCTCTGTGCTGCACGGGTCAGCCACCGCTGTAAAAATTTTGAGATTTCGCCCGACGGCGTCTCCAGAACGACATGAAAATGATTCGGTAGCAAGTCATAAGCGTAGCTCCAGATACCGAATGTCCGGGCTTCTTCGAAATAAACATCCAAAAAATACCGATAGTCACAGTCTTTTCGGAAAAAAGGGTGGCGATCCACAAAGCGATTTATAACGTGAAACACAGCATGTGGAAACGTGACGCGCGGGCCTCTTGCCATAAACCTTTTATATCAGGTCTGTGGAGATGTTACAATTGTTAAAGAATGACCCCGGGTTCCCGGGTTCGCGGGTTCCCCGGGGTTCCCGAGCTCTCACGAGGGGTTGCCAAGTATACTTCATTTCAAGATCAGCGTATAAATGCGGGAATTGTCCCGTTCGTCGGCGGCGCGGATGTCGACCACCGAACCGACCGGGATGGACTCCGCAGGAATCCGGCCGGACTCGTGAAGGGTGTCGAATAGGCCGTCGTCGGGTGCGAGGGATTTCCAGGGGCCGCCGTCCACGCGGTACTCGACCCGGACGATGCGGGAGACGGCATCATAGGCATGCCACCGGATTTCCTTGCGGTCCTGCTTGAGCTCCGTCACCGGCGGAGTGCGGTCGACAAGCACCACGGGGAATTCAGCGGATCCGGTGAGGGCGTCGGCCGCGCCGTTGGAGGGCTCGTCCGTGACGTCGACCTGGAACCGATACAAGCCGTCCGCGAACGAGGCCGACGGGATGCTGTGGGTCTTGATATTTTTCGGAAGATCGGACGGCTCAAACACGGGGATGTATTTCTGCGAACCGGGCGGACGATAGGAAATCTGGTACTCGAGGAGGTCGTTGTCCAGATTGACGACGTCCCACTGGAGCCGCACGTCGCGTCCGTCGGCCGTTCCGTCCTGGGCGGGAGCGAGATCGGCGGAGAGATTGATCAGGCGCGGATACAGATTCTGGACGCGGTAGGGAATCCGAACCCGGCGAAGCGCGGTCTCCGGAGATTTTAGAAGGAGCTGGACCTGGAAAAATCGTCCGGAGGAGGACGGCACCGGGCCTTTCAAGGCCTTCAGGTCCGACCAGCCTGAATCGATGTCGGCGGTCGCGCCGGACCGGAAGAGAACATCCACCGCCTCGTCGCCAGAACCCAGAATGTCGGGCTGACCGAGCCGCGACGGGAAACCGGCATCGAAGACTTTGGAAAGATATTCGGCGGTCGAGGCCCCGCCCAATTCAAAAACCGCGGCGGGGTTCGACACGGCCGCCGCAAGGCTCTTGTCGATGCGCAGAATGGCGGAAAGATCCTTCGATGAGGATTCATAAAAAAGCCGCTCGGCGCCGGTGATGCCGATCCGGTAGAGCCTCGCCGGATTCGATGTCGCAACCCACACGCCATCCTTGTCCGGGAGAATCGAAAGAACAATTGAATTCTGGGAAAACCAGAGCCGGTGCACGCGGCGGCCATCCGTCGTCATCCAGAAGAGGTTGCCTTCGCCTTTTCCGAAGGGATCCTGGTACGTCGGCGGGAAAGCCTGCCCCTGTGCGCCGGGCGATTCCGATTTTGGCGGGGGCGAAGGCGGCGGCTTGCCGCCGTTCCCGCGCCGCGCGGGCTCCATCCCCGCTTCCGTCTCGCCGTCGGCGCCCGGGGGTTCCTGGAACCGAATATCGCCTTCCTCCTCCATCCCCTCATCCGGCGGTTTGCCGGGTTCCTTCACCTGCGGCGGCGGGGGCGGCGGCGCGACCCGCCGGCTGTTCACGGCGACCGCAAGCCCCTCTTCAAAAAAATCGATCGCTTTGACTTCCGCGTCCGAAAACGCGTAGAGCACTTCCGCCTCTCCCACCCGGCCGGCCTTCTGCCGGAACACCCGGCCGGCGTCGTCCCCGAAATAGATTTCTTTGTCTGCCACGCGAAGCGCCGTGACGTTTTTCGCCTTGCCGTTGACTTTGTAGAGCAGTTCCTTCTTGCCGGTTTTGATGTCGATTTTGTAGACGGACGGAAAATGCCCGCCCAGCGCCGCGTAGATCGCGTTCCCGTGAGTCTCCAGGGCCCAGATGTAATTGGGAGACGCGGCGGCCGAACTGAAATCGGCGAAGACTTCCGTGTCGCCCTTCTCGCCGACTTTGTAGATGACGGCATGCGGGAGGACCGCCGCGTAGATCGAACGGTCGGCGGCGGCGAGCGCGGTGATGGCGACATCCACCGGGAAGCGGGCGACGACCGAAACGGATTTGCCGTCGTAGGCCATCAGCGCGGCCGGGTGGCCCGAACCGAGATATATTTTTTTGCGGTGTTCGACGGCGGCGAGAATGTAGGCGGCTTCGTCGATCGATTTTTCATGGGATGCCCGGTAGCCCATTCCGAGTTCTCCGAGATGGTTCAAGCCCGCGCCGGTGAATTTTCCCTCGAGAAACGCGAAACTGCCTTCAATCCGCATGTCCTGGGTCGAGGACGCCGACGCGATGAGCGGCAGGACGAGCGCCAGACACGGCAGAATAACGGCAAGGCGGCGGCTCATCTTAACGCGGACGGCCTTCCGGCATGAGCTCGATCTGTACCCGCTGGGAACCGAGAAGCAGGTGCTCGCCGGAGAAGGATTCATAGGGAAGCTGGACGATCGGCTGTGAAACGCCCTGGACGCCGCCCTGAAGAATTTTCCGATAGAATACCGGCAGGTCGCTCAAGACCACGCCGCTTTCCGCGACGGAAGGCGTTCCCTGAAGCAGTCTCACGAGAAGGTCCGTTCCCCTTGGGCGGCGCGTGAGCAGATTCACGATCTGCTCCAGGGATTCAGGCCGGGCTTCCGGCTGGGAAAACCCGAAGCCGCCGCGGATTTCCAGGAACGCGGACTGCCCCCGAACGTCCGCAGGGAGGGTGAACCCGACGGTCCGCTCGAATTCCCTGGAGTCCTGGGTCCTTAGTCGCACCGTCACCGGCACACGGTCGGACGGGCCGAAACGGCGGTCGGCCGCGCGGGCGCCGATGATCCAGGCGATTTTCGAGGCGTTGGATATCTTGACGTTGAAGTCAAACCCGACAGGGACGGCTTCCTCTATATTATTTTCCAGAAGGCTCATGAGATCAAAGAGCGTCTTGTAGGCGCTCGGCGTCACGTCGGAAAGATCGATCGGGTCGGCCCGCCCGGCGAGGCTAATGCGGCTCTGGATGTCGTAGACGCGGTCGCGCAGAGCCTGGCCCTCCGCGACGTCGATGGACTCGGCCAGACCAAAAAAAGTCAGCATCGGCGTCAGGACGGACTCGCGGATCACCCGGTAGCGGTACTCTTCCCGGCGTCCCGTCACCGCGTTCTCCACGGAAACGCTCACCGGCACCATGGGCGACATCCGGTTCGGGTCGATCAGGATGGCGGGCTGGCGGTCCTGGACCATGCTGCCCAGCGAACGGATCGGAGAAGCCAGGACATACGACCGAGCGACCGACGGCATGTGCATGTGGATCCGCACGGTGGCGGCGGGCATCGCCGTCTGACCGATGTTGAGGAACGGATGGCCGAAGGCCAGCACGCGGCCCTTGCCGTCGACATGCGTGACGGTCCCGACCGCGGTCATCGATTTGTCTCCGGTCATGAGCTGAACCCCGATGGACGCGCCCGGAACAAAACGGGTCGGGCCCGCCGTGGGATCGCCGGACGCTGCGCCGGACGCCACCGGCACAAGGCCAAAGGGGGCGAACCAGTCCTCGATAAGTTTTAGACGCGCGCCGGAAAACCCAGAGACTGAAAGCGGCGACTCGACCGGAACCATTCCGGCGCGGGTTTCACGATAAGGTCCGGGTCCGTGGTCCCCGGCGGGTGCGCGCATCGAAAGCCTGCGCCGGGGCGGATCGGGTTCGGCCGGCCGGTCGAGTTCAGAGAGCATGTTTTGGATGGGCGTGACATAGCCGATGGCCTTTTTCGGAAAAAGCGGCCCGTAGGCGAGCGCGCCGAGCAGGCGCCCCTCGAAGTAGATGGGGCTTCCGCTCATGCCGGCGACGATGTTCGACTCCACCAGTTTGGGGTCGTCCATGTGCACGATCACCAGGTCCTGCTTCGGAAAGGAATTTTTCAGGACTCCCACCGCTTCCACGACAAACGACTCCGGCGCGGTCCCGCGAAACGTCGTCAGCCCGTACCCGCGCATGCCGGGGACGATTTCGTCCGGGGATATAAACTCCGACGCGTATACGGGGAGAAAGGGAGAAAGGGAGAAAGGGAGAAAGGTTAAACATATTTTTAGAAATGCAGTTTTCCATATCCCGCCTCTCTCCCTATCTCCCTTTCTCCCTTTCTCCCTCCCAAGCCTGACCCTATGCACGGAGCATCGCCTCGATCTTCGCGAGTTTTTCCTGGAGCTCATCCGCCGATTTGGATTCAACATTGAGACGCATGACCGGCTCGGTGTTCGATGCGCGGGCGTTGAACCACCAGCCGTCGAACTCGACGGACAGGCCGTCGATCTTTTCGACTTTTTTCGCGCCCTCTGAAAACGCCTTCTCCAGCCGCGCGAGAGCGTCCTTCGGGGAGGCCACTCGGAAATTCCGCTCGCCCGAGCGGTGGTACTTCGCGTAAGGCTGTATCAGCGCGGAGAGAGGTTTGCCGGTCCGCGTGAGAATGTTGATGAGAATGAGGGAGGCGATGATGCCGCTGTCGGTGAAGAAATTGTCGCGGAAGTAATAGTGGCCGGACAGTTCTCCGGCGAAAACCGCCGAGAGTTCCCGCATACGGGTCTTGATGTAGGAATGCCCGACCCGGTAAATGACCGGGACGCCGCCCGCCGCCTGCACGGCCTCGCGCGCCGCCCATGAGGAGCGCAGGTCGATGATGATCTTGGCGCCCTTGTTTTTCCGGAGGAGTTCCTCGGCCAGAAGCGCGGTGATGCTGTCGGAGGGGGCCGCCGCGCCGGTTTCGTCGACGAAGACGACCCGGTCGGCGTCGCCGTCGAAGGCAATCCCGAGGTCCGCATGCCGGGATTTGACTTCGGCGATCAGGGCGGTGAGGTTCTCCGGCTTCATCGGGTCCGGGACGTGGTTCGGGAATTTCGCGTCGGGCTCGAAGTAAAGACGCGTGGTGTCGTGCGGCAGGCGGTCCCAGACGGGGCCGCTGTCGACGCCGGCGATGCCGTTGCCCGCGTCGACGACGATTTTTAATTTGCGCTTCGAATTCGCATCCACCCAGGACAGAACATAATCGTGATATTCCTTCGTGATCCGCCGGCTGTGCCGCTCGCCGTTTTCGTCGGAAACCGTGAGGTTGCCCTTCGCGGCAAGCTGCTCGATGTCGGACAGGCCGCCTTCGTAACTCAGGGGCTTGGCGTCCTCCTGGCAGATCTTGAATCCGTTATACTCGGCGGTGTTGTGGGAAGCGGTCACCTGGACGCCCGCGTCGTAGCCGTAATTGGCGATGGCGAAATAATTCATGGGGGTGGAACAAAGACCGATGTCGATCGTGCCGCAGCCGCCTTTCCGAAGGCCCGTCCCGATGGCGTCGGCCAGCGCAATTCCGCCGTCACGCATGTCCCGGCCGACCACGCAGGTGGTGGGGGAAAGAAAATTGGAGAGCGCGAGGCCAATCCGCTCGGCGATGTCGGGGGTGAGATCTTTTTGATAGACGCCGCGGATGTCGTAGGCGTGGAAGATGCCGGCCATGATGGTCAGTCCCCCCGGCCGGTCTCGAAAAGCTGGGGCACGGGAGCCTGGACCGCGGGCGCGTCGACGCCGAGATAGGAATAGGCCTGGGAGGTGGCGATCCGGCCGCGCAAAGTCCGCTCGAGAAGGCCGCTCTGAATGAGGAAGGGCTCGTAGACGTCGCTGAGCGTGTCCGCCTCTTCTCCCACCGCGACCGACAGCGTGTCGAGGCCGACGGGGCCGCCGCGGAATTTTTCGACGATGGCGTGAAGAATCGAGCGGTCCATGTGGTCGAGTCCGAACGCGTCGACTTCCATGGACGTCAGGGCCAGGTCCGCGACGGTTTTTGTGATGCGGCCGTCGGATTTAACTTCGGCGAAGTCCCGGACGCGCCGGAGCAGACGGTTGGCGACGCGGGGCGTGCCGCGCGCGCGGCGGCCGATCTCCTCGGCGCCCGCGTCCTCAACGGCGACTCCCAGAAGCTTCGCCGACCGGCGGACGATCCGGACCAGTTCCGGGGCGCTGTAATAACTGAGATGCGCGTCGACGCCGAAGCGGGACCGGAGCGGCGCGGTGATGAGGCCGGTGCGGGTCGTGGCGCCCACGAGCGTGAAGCGGGGCAGTGCGAGTTTCAACGTCTGGGCGCCGGCGCCCTGGCCGATCACGATGTCGATTTTGTTGTCCTCCATCGCGGGATAAAGAATTTCCTCCACAATCGGCGGCATCCGGTGGATTTCGTCGATAAAGAGAACGTCGCGGTCCGACAGCTGGGTCAAAATCGCCGCGAGGTCTCCGGGACGCTCAAGGACCGGGCCGGAGGTTGAACGGAATTGAACGCCGAGTTCCGAGGCGAGAATCCCCGCAAGCGTCGTTTTTCCGAGGCCCGGTGGGCCGTAGAGGAGGACATGATCGAGGGCGTCCCCGCGGCGGCGGGCGGCTTCCACGAAGATCTTCAGGTTGTCGAGTAATTTTTCCTGGCCGACAAAATCGGCGAAACGGGTCGGACGGAGGGCCCGGTCCGTCGTCTCGTCCTCGGCGCCGACCGGGGCCGCCGAGAGGACGGGCCTGCCGGCGCCAGAGCCGCCGGCACTTGGAGCGCCGGAGGCACTGATCCGAGGCTTAGAAGTAATAGAGCCGCTTGGTGAGCTGGGTGATTTCATCGTCTGCAAACCTGAGGCGTCGGGCCAAAGACTGCGCCATGCCCAAAAAGAGCTTGGCGCCGATGGCGGGTTGGTCCGTCGTCAGCGTGTCGAGTTGACTTCGAAGGAGCACCAGAAGTTCGGTATCCAGATAGGCTGTGGCGGTGGCCGTCCGCGGACTTTTGTCGAGAATCGAAATCTCGCCAAGCATCTCCCCCTGCCCAAGCCGGGCAAGGCGCGTGTAATTCGCCTCGTCCACTCCCTTCTCGATCTGAACCACGCCCCTTAATACCAGATACAGCTTGTTGCCGGGATCCCCCTCCCGGAAAATCACTCTCCCGGTCGGATACGTCTCCAACTTGAGGAGCGGCACAAGTACTTCACGCTCCTTCGCCGTCAACCCCCGAAGGATCTCAAAGGCCTCCAACTGTTCCGGTTTGATCTCCGCGGACACCTCTCACCTCCCGGCGGGATGCTAGCACCGGGGTGGGTCAAATTCAAGCAGGGCTTTTTGACTTGGCGCAACCGCGGCGTCATACTTGGCATGGGGAGACGCGCCGGTTCCATCGACGCAGGATAAAAAACTTCCAAAAAGGCTTGCATCCGTACTTGAGTACAGGGGTTTACTGTGCCGATTTACTCGATGGCAACCGAGTAAACGGGGGGTTGGTGATATACGTGAGCAAGAACATAACCACCGGTCAGCTTGCGCGCCTGGCTGGAGTGAACATTGAAACCATCAGATACTATGAGCGCCGAAAGCTGATCGACGAGCCGCCGCGGCCCTATGGGGGCTATCGGTATTATCCCGAGCACGCGGTGACCCAGATTCGCTTCATCAAGTCGGCCCAGAGGCTCGGGTTCGATTTGAAGGAAGTCGGCATCCTCATGTCCATCCGGAGCGGAAGGCCAGGCGGGTACGAATCCGTCCGGAACATCCTTCGCGCCAAGATTCAGGCGACGAACGCCGAATTGCGCACGTTGAAGACCCGAAGACTGGCCCTGCAAAAAATCCTGACCCGGATGCGGGAGCCGCGCGGCGTTCCGGACATGCACGCGTTGTATGGACTGATCACCAAGAGCTTCATCAACGCCTGATCCATGCCGACGGCGCCGGGACCGCCTGACGCGCTTTTTTACAAACGGTTGTTTGAGTCCATGCCCAACGCGGCCGTGGTCGTGGACGAGGCCGGCCTGATCGCGGCGGCCAACCGCCAAACCGAATCTATCTTTGGATACGCTCCAGATGAACTGATCGGACAGCCGGTCGAGATCCTCATTCCGACGCGAATGCGGGCCCGGCACGTGGACCAACGATCGGCCCATCTCTCAGCCCCGGGCGGAGCCGCACCCGCGGTCTTGACGGATGTGGCGGGCAGAAAAAAAGACGCGTCGGAATTCCCGGCGGATGTCCACTTGGTCCCGTTCAGATCCCATCGGCGGCGGTGGGTCATGGCGACGGTCCGCGACGTCTCCGCCCGCAAACAACTGGAGAACCAGCTCTATCAATCCCGAAAAATGGAATCGGTGGGATGGCTGGCCGCCGGCGTCGCCCACGATTTCAACAATCTGCTGACCGGTATCATGGGATACGCGGAGGTCATTCTCCGGACGATTCCGCCGGAGATGGCCCAAACCCGGGCGGACCTCAAGGAAATTAAAACCGGATCGGAGCGCGCGGCAAGGCTCACCCGGCAGTTGTTGACCTACGCCCGGCGGCCAAATCAAGAGCCGGTCGTCATCTGCGTCAACGACCTCCTCATCGGCATGGACCGGATGCTCGCCAAGATCGCCGGAAAACACATTGACTTCCGCCTGAACCTCGGGGAGGGCCTCGGCCTCGTAAAAGTGAGTCCGGGACAGGCGGAACAGGTGATCCTGAACCTGGTGGTCAACGCGAGAGACGCCATGCCGGGCGGCGGCGCGCTCACCATCGAAACCGCCAACGTCCACCTTGAACCGGATGACCTCCTCGTGACGGAAGGGGGCGGACAGGGATGTCCAATCCCCGAAGCTCCAGACTCCGGAAATCCCAGGACGGGATTTCCTTCAATCCGCGAAGGGGGCGAACAGCTTCGACCCGGCCCCCATGTCCGCCTCTCCGTGACGGATACGGGAGTAGGTATGCCGCCCGATGTCCAATCCCGGATGTTCGAGCCGTTCTTTACCACCAAGGATAATCAAACCGGCTCGGGATTGGGGCTGTCGACCTGTTCTGAAATTATCCGAAAAAGCGGAGGGCACATCGGCGTCAGAACCGCACCCGGGGAAGGCACAACGGTCACGGTGTATTTTCCCAGGGCCCGGGAGGAATGGGCCGGCGCGGGAGCACCCGGATCAACGATCGAACCGCCCGGCGGTTCTGAATCGATCCTCGTCGTAGAAGACGACCCGGCACGCCTCAGCCTCATCGAACGCATCCTCAAAGGAAAGGGCTATACCGTCCACGCCGTGCGATCGGCTGAAGAGACCGTCGCCCTCTCCCAGCGTTCGAACGACGGATTCCATCTCATCCTCTCCGACATCGTCCTCCCCGTCATGACAGGCCGCGACATGGCCCGCATCGTCAAAGCCTCCCACCCCGGCATCAAATGCCTCCTCATGTCCGGCTACACCGACGAAGTCCTCATCCACCACGCCCCCGCAGACCCGTCCATCGCCTTCATCCAAAAGCCGTTCACTCCATCAGACCTCGCCCGGAAAATCCGAGAAGTCCTGGACACCCCCGCAAAAGGCGCAAAAGGGGACGGAGGCTAACAGATTAACAGTTGCCGCCAACCCCCCGGCCCAGCGCGCGGTTTAATATCTCCGACAGTTTTCCGGCGCTTTCCCTCCGGTGATATTTGTTGATTTCGTCCTCGGCCGGCTGGTAACGGACAGCGCCGTCCCGCTCATATTCCAAAATCCATCTGGACAGCACATCGGCCGCCGCCGCCGGTGTCGTTGTGAAGGTCCCGGTTTGTGTCCGGCGGATGATTTCCTCCAGATCCGGGTCCGGCGCGCCGACGCCCAGGATGGGCCGCCGAAGGCCGAAATATTCAAACATCTTTCCGGTGAGGACTCCGCCGCCCATCGGATCCTTCAGGCCAAGCAGGAGGAGCGCCGTGGCCCGGGATTGGCGCTGTAACACCGTTTCGTAAGGCTCGCGCGGAAGCGCCGATACCAGATCCGATACGCCGTGCTTGTGCGCCAGCTCCAGCGCCATTTCCGACAACACACCGACGAACTGCGCCTGAATGCGCGACGGCGTCAAATCCATTTTTTCTCTGAGACGTTTTAATCCCTCAAAAAACACTCCGGGATCCCTCTGGCCCCGATACAGCGTTCCGGCATGGATCAGAAGAAATGGACCGCCGGTCGCGGCGGCCGGGGGGGGCAGATCGTCCGGATCAAATCCGTTTTCTATGACGTGGACAAGCTTTCCGAGTTTTTGGGACAACCGTTCCGCCAGGATCGGAGAAATGCTGATGAGGCCGGCCGCGCGCTCGAGGGTTCGGCGTTCAAGCCGCCGCTCGATGGCCGATACCGGCCAGCTCTTCCGATAGGTGTGCTGGTCCGTCCACGGATCCCGGTACTCCGCCACCCAGGGTAGATCGAAATCCCGCGAAAGCTTCGCGCCGATCAGATGGTCGGTATGCGGCGGTGAACTCGAAAATACAACATCGATGCCGCAGTCCCGGATGATCCGGTGCCCGGCTGAGACGGCGTACGGGTACCAGCCAATCTGCGGATCGGGGAAATAGATGATGTCCCAAATGTATTTGGCAATGGGCCGGAATTTTTTCAAGATGCGTCTGGACAACGAGGTCCTGGCCGGAGCCGCGCCGGAAGACGCATCGGAGGCGGGCGGCGATTCAAGCGGAAACCTCCGGCGGATCCAACCGAGGGGATCGAAGAATCCGGTGGTGTATCGCCGTTCATTCCCGAGCAGAGTTTCGAGGCCGCCCCGGAATGGATAATAGGCGGGATCAACGGTCAGAACGACCGGTTCCCATCCGAATTCCGGAAGGAATTTGGCGAATTTGGAAATCCGTATCCCGCCGCTGCCGAATCCGGGCGGGTAGGTGAAACTGACGAGTAAAACGCGCGGCATCCTATTGCCGGTCCAGAATCGACCGGATTTTCTCTCCCGCTTTTCCGTCGCCGAATACGGCGGGGCGGGCGCCGCCGGGATTGAAATGGCTTAACGCCTCCTGAATGGCCGCGAGATCCGCGCCCACCAGTTTGTTCCAGCCCAGGTCCACCGTCTGCCGGATGGCGATTTTTTCCATGAGCGTGATGCAGGGCACACCCAGCAGGTAGGCTTCCCGGGCCACGCCGCCCGAATCGGTCAGGATTTTTTTCGCGTGGATCTGCAGAAGCAGCGCGTCGTAATAGCTCACGGGCTCGATCAGCCGGACGTGGGGTTTCACGTTCAAGTTCATCTCCCGAATGAATTTTCGGGTGCGGGGGTGGACGGGAAAGACGATCGGGCAGTCGGCCTGGTTGAAGGCGTCCAGAATGGAGCGGAGGCGGTCCGGATAATTTGTGTTTTCCTCCCGATGAACCGTGGCAAAAAAATACCCGCGCTCCTTGAGGCCATGGTCTTTCAGAACATGGGATTTTTTTTCGGCCGTGGGCAGACTGAGCAGCAGCCGGTCGTACATCACATCGCCGACTTCGTGCACGCCCGTTTGAATGCCTTCGTGGGCCAGGTGCCCGACCGCCGGATGGGTGGCGCAGAAAAGCAGGGAGGAGACGTGGTCCGTCAGAATCCGGTTCGTCTCCTCCGGTTGTCGCCGGTCAAAAATCCGCTCCCCGGCTTCGACGTGCGCCACCGGGATGTGGATCTTCGCGGCCGCGAGGGCGCCGGCGAGGGTCGAGTTCGTATCGCCGTAGACTAGGACGTAGTCGGGCTTTTCGGACAGCAGAACCTTCTCGATGGCGGCCAGCATCGCGCCGGTTTGCTCTCCGTGCGATCCGGAGCCGACACCCAGGTTGTATTTGGGTTCGGGCAGACCCAGGTCGTCAAAAAACAATTTGGACATCGCATAGTCGTAATGCTGGCCCGTGTGCAGGAGAATTTCGTCGTGCCGCTCCCTCAACAGAGGGGTTAGAACGGAGGCTTTGATGAATTGAGGCCGGGCACCGACAATCGATACAATTTTCATCGGCGCGTATGCTAACTTTCATCCGGCGGTCAGACAAGTTATATAAGAGACATGTGCGGATTTGTGACAGGCGTTGACCCGGCGTCCCTGGCGCCCGACGTGAGCGCCCAGCTGGACCTGATCTCACACCGGGGACCTGACGATCGAGGTGTTTTTTCCCAGGATGTGGGACCGCTTCGGGTAAGCCTGGCCCACCGGCGCCTTTCCATCATCGATCTCAGCCTTCGCGGCCATCAGCCGATGCAGTCGGCCCCCGGTGGCCCGGTGATTGTCTTCAACGGAGAAATATATAATTTCCAGGAACTCCGCGGCGTTCTCGAGGCCGGCGGCCGGCGGTTCCGGTCGAAAACCGACACGGAAGTCCTCCTGGCCGCGTATGAAGAGTGGGGGGAATCCTGCCTGGATCGACTCGCCGGCATGTGGTCCTTCGTCATCTGGGACCCGCGAAAGAATAAATTGTTCGGCGCCCGGGACCGGTTCGGAATCAAGCCCCTCTATTACTATCAGGACAAAGACCGTTTTTGCGCGGCGTCCGAGATCAAGTCTCTCCTGGCCCATCCCCATGTGAAAACGGCGCCGAATTCCGGGCGCATCCTCGATTATTTCCTTTTCAACCTGCATGACCACACGGAGCAGACGATGTTCAAGGACATCCTGCAGGTCCCGCCGGCACATGCCTTCCGGTTGGACTTGACCGGGCATCGCCTGACACAGTGGCGATATTGGTCATTGCCGACGGCGCAGGAAAACCGCGCCGATTGGGGAGCCTCCGTCCGGCAGGTCCGGGAAGATCTCCTGCGGTCGGTCCGGGAACATCTCGTCGCGGATGTTCCGGTCGGATTTTGTCTGAGCGGCGGGATCGACTCCTCAAGCATCGTCAGCCTGGCCCGCGCTCTGAAACAGGATTCCGCGCCGATGGTCGCGTTTACGTCGGCTTATGACGACAGCCCCTTTGATGAGCGCGAGTACGCGCGGGAGGTGGTGAAAGCCAAGGCGATGGACTGGCATGTGGTGATCCCCGGCCCCGATCGGATGTTCGAGGATCTGGAGAAGATGATTTATTTTCAGGACGAACCGCCGGTTCACAGCAGCGTCTACGCCCAGTGGTGCGTGATGCGCATGGCCCGGGAAAAGGGCGTGAAGGTTCTCCTGGACGGCCAGGGCGCGGACGAACTCTTTGCCGGTTACCCGGCCCACCGGGACGTGATGGCCTCCGACTTGCTCCTCCACGGCCGTTGGATTCGGATGCTCCGGGAAGGGTCTTCTCTTCCGCGCGCGGTTTATGGACTGGCGCCGGCGGGACTCAAGGCCGCGCTCTTTCGGATCCGATCTCCCGCATGGCGGGCCCTCAATGCCGATCTGCGCGGCGATGTCGAATTTCAATATCTTTCCCGGACATTCGAGAATCTGCAGTACCGGGATCTGAAAACGCGGCTCGACAGGGACACCTTTGAATTACACCTGCCCAAATTGCTCCACTACGAGGATCGAAACTCGATGGCCTTCTCCATCGAATCCCGCGTGCCGTTTTTGGACCACCGGCTCGCCGAAACCGCCTGCCAAACACCGGTCGACTGGAGGCTGTCCGCCAGGGGATCCAAATGGATTTTGCGGGAGGCCATGAGAGAATTTGTTCCGGCGCGGGTGCTGGATCGAAAGGATAAGATCGGATTCGAGACGCCCCAGACCGCCTGGCTCAAGAAACTTCTGGAGCGCCGCGAGGAACTTTTGCTCGAAGGCTGGGCGGCCCGGAATCTGTCGCATCCATCCCTTTTAAGGCGGCTCCGCCAAAGCGGCGGCGAATCGGATTTCGCGGCGATTTGGAAAATCATATGCCTCAACCAGTGGCACCGTATTTTTTTTGAGCGGCCCATCGGTTGACAGAGCGCTTACAGAGGCGGGAACAAAAATGCCATGCACTTGCCGATGCGTTTGCGCCAATAGATCTCATTGTGACAGTGGCCTTTTGCGACAAGCCCCATGAGCTGAACACCGGGGACCAGACCCTTGGCCTCGGCCAGCCGGATCAATCCAACCGTTACCCGTGTGTAGTCCGTACGGGTATTCTTTCGGCCCGGCGACCACTTTGTGCCGCAGTCGAGATAGATTTTTTTGAACGGCAGGCGTGGCATCCGTTTCAGCCGCATGGCAAGCGGTCGGCCGGGCGCGGGGGCAAAGGAGAGGCTTCCGACAAGCCCGAACACATCGGGGCGTTTCAGGCCCGCGTAAACGGCGCAGTGGGCGCCGTAAGATGACCCGACGATTCCGATATCGTCCGGGAGAACAGACAGGTTGAATTTCCGGCGAAGGGCGGGCAGGAGGCGATCGGCAAGAAATTTTACATAAAGGTCGCACCGGCCCGCGGGCGGCGCGACGTAGTATTTGTCCCTGGAAATTCCCGTTGATTCGACGGCGACGAGGACGACATCCCGGCCGAGGCCTTTTTGGCGCAGCCGCGATGTGATCACGTCCGTGTGCCACCCGCCGTAGGCGCCCTGATTCTTCCACTGGTTCTGCCCGTCGTTCAGGATACACACGGGATGCGGCGGTCCATCCGCCGCATATTTTCCCGGCAGCTTGATATGGATTTTGAAACGGTGCTTCAACTCCTTACAATAAAACTCCATGCCGCAGATCATACCCCTACCGGCACGACAACGCCAGATTGAAGTCTCCATTCTCGTAATGGGTCGGTGAACGGCGGCTTTTCAAGAACTCCTCCCCCCTTGAGGGGGAGGTTGGGAGGGGGGTGTCACCAATACGCCCCGCTGAAACCCCCCATCCAGCTTCCCCCTCAAGGGGGGAAGAGTTTATACATCCCCTTCTACCGACCGGTTACCCATTCTCAATAACTGATGAAACTGAATACCCGGCACCATTAGCCCCCATTAGCCATTAGTTAGTTGACCCTTGGGTTTGAAATCCGGCGATTTTCAGTGCACAATTACCCGATGAATTTCCTGATGCCGTCTCCGTCCTATCCGCCGCGCGTGTTTTTTTTCGCGAAGCGTCTCCAGGAAGCCGGGTTCAACGTCTTTGGCATGGGCGACGCGCCGTATGCGGGGCTGAACGCGGAACTGAAATCGGCCCTCAAGTCCTATGTCGTCCAGCCGCTTGACTGCTACGACCCGAATGGGGGTATCCTTGAAAACGCCTACCGGCCCATTCGCCGGAAGGTCGAGCAACTTGTCCGGCGGCACGGGAAGATGACGTTCGTCGAATCCTTCAACGAGTGGTGGCTGCCGCTTGACGCGCGGCTCCGGCAGGACTTTGACATGGAAGGCCTGAGACCGGATGAACTTGAAGGCCTCATCAAGAAATCCCGGATGAAGGAGACGTTTCGGAAGGCGGGGGCGGCGACGGTCCGGGGCGAAATCGTGCGGGATGAGGCATCGGTCCATGATTTTCTGCGGGAGATCGGGAGCGACATCATCGCGAAGCCCGACCGGGGCCTCGGGTCGGCGCACACGTTTCGGCTCAAAACGGACGCGGACGTCGCCAAGTTCTGGCAACAGCGCAAACCGGGCGCGATTTACTTCATGGAAAAGTTCATTCAGGGCGAGGACCGGCAGTTCATGTCGTTTGACGGCCTGGCCGACCGCGACGGCGCCGTCGTTTTCCACACGGCCCACGTCTACAATGACGGAGATTTCGAAATCGCCACCACCGGCAAGACCATCTACTACCACAATCTGCGGCGGGACGAGATCCCGCCGAAATTCCGGGAGGTGGGGCTGAGCGCGGTCCGGGCGTTCAACGTCCGAAAGCGGTTTTTCCATATTGAGTTCTTCCGGATCGGCGAGGACTACTACGGCGTCGAGATCAACGCGCGGCCGCCGGGATTCGTGCACCTTGACATGATGAATTACGCAAGCGGCATCGACATCTGGTCGATTTACGCGAAGGTCATGAAGGATGAAAAGGTGATCGTCCAGCCCGCCTGCGACAAGGTCTGCATGCAAATCGGCCGATTCAAGCGCATCCGATACCGGCGATCCGTCGAGGAAATTCTGAAAAAATATGGTTCACATGTCGCCGGCCAATTTACCCTGGGCGTCGATCTTTATGGAGACGATGTTCTGCTGGTTCTGACAGATGATCACCAAAAACGACGGGAAATTCTGGACTTCGCCACACTGGCGCTTGGGTAAAAGTATCTTATGGCATTGGGTTAGGCCCTTCTGGTGATGATGGGGTCAGTCCTTGACTTATTGACTTTCCAGCGGGGTATGCGCCGATGAGACCGCATCAGATTTCGGGGAAAAGTGGCGCACCAATAAGTCAAGGACTGACCAAGATTGGCAAGACTGCTAACGATAAACCAACGGATACCGGCCGGGGTCCCGGAGCGCGGAGACATCCAAGTCGACGTCAAGTTTGGGCCAATGAAGGTGGGTATCGTGGAGGATTCGGACTTGGGACACATCGTTGCCCCTCGCGCCCTTGAACCACGGATAGTCTTTGTATGGAAGAAAATACTCTTCCCCGTCTATCCACAGCCAAATGCCGTGGTTGGAGATGTTGGTCACTTCAACCTTTGAAGTGTTTCCGCCACGCAGTTTTAATTTCATCTTTTCTCTCCCGGACGATTTTTCTGACTTCTCCCACCTGCTTATTCGACAACCCATAATTCTTCGCAAGAACGACGGATGGTTCCAGCCAAAATTTCACTTCTCCGTCGGCGCAATACACGTGAACGTGCATCCGCTTTTCTTCCAGTGAAAAAAAGAAGAAACGGTATCCCTTTCGCCTGAAAACGGTCGGACTCATTGCGTATTATCGCATGACCGTTGACGGTTGTAAAATCGTCAAGGGAACTGAGGGAACCGGAGGGAACTGTGAGGGAACGGTGCCGGAACAGCGCCATGTTGACGCAAATACGCAAATGAAATCCGGTCATTTTCTTCTTCGGGGGACTGGCTGGAGATGCCGCCTGACCGATGACCAGATGGCGTCCGCCCGGGACTCTGGAGCGGAGGCGTCTTCGGAAGGCATTCCCAGCCGGATGAGTTTAACGGCGGAACCCTCCGACGCCAAAAATTCCGAGACCAGGCCGCCGAGGCCTGACGGCGGCAGAGCCGGTTCGCATGTCACCAGGAGGCGGGCCCTGCGGGCGATTTCCTTGAGAAGATTTCGGTCCGGCGGGGCGATAGAGCCCGCGTGGATGACGCCGGCCTGGACGCCGCATTCGCTTCCCAGGCGCGCGGCGGCCCGGATGGCCGGCCCGGTCAGTTCTCCGCAGGAGAGCAGGATCACGTCGTCGCCCGGGCGCACCCGCGTCCACTCTCCGGGGACGGCATTCGACAATTCCGATGAAAGCGGCTCGGGCGCCCAGGCGTCGGGGAGCCGAAGATACGAGAGGCACTGGCGGCTCACACAGCGTTCAAGGGCTCGGCCGGCCTCATCCGCCGCCGCGGGCGCGTAGACCTCCGCCGCCGGAATGAGGCGGAGCAGTCCGAGATCTCCGGAAATCGGTTCCAGTCCGGACGAAAGGGGCGGACAGGGATGTCCAGTCCCCGAAGCTCCAGACTCAGGAAATCCCAGGACGGGATTTCCTTCAATCTGCGAAGGGGGCGGGCCGGACACGACCGTCAGATTTTTTTTTACGTGCGCCGACGCGGTGTTGATATCCTCCCAGAGCCGGCCGACCGCGGCGCGGGTCGCGAGTTTCAAGACCACGATTTTTCCCGCAAGGGCCATGCCGCAGGCGAGTTCGACCGGCGTCGAGGCGGCGCTTGGAGCTTCGATGAGGGTCACCCCGGGATATTTTTTCGCGACATGGTTCATGTGATTCTTAAATCCGTCCCAAACCGGATGGACCGCATTGTCCGGGGCGGACCCATCGGCGCGACCTTCCGCGACGACCACAAAAGGCCGGCCGGATGCCGTCTTCGGCAATTTGGAAAACGCATACCGCAGTTCGTCCGCCGCGTGAGCTCCGGCGACGGTGCCATCCCATCCGAAGGCCCTGAACCTTTCGAGAAGGGCGGCGCTCGAAGGCCTGGTTTCGAGCGGAAGACGTTGTTCGACGATGAGGCAAAATTTTCCCAATTTTTCCCGGCCTGCTGTCTCCACCGCCTCCCACGCGCGGCCGCAGAACAAATCCGGCGCGGCCATGAGCGCGAACACCCGGGACGGCCGGTTATCCGCGCGGAGGGCCATGGCCATTCCGGCGGCGGCCGCAAGACCGCCGGCCGGCGAGGGCGTCGAAAAATCGATGCCGGGGGCGGCATTCATATCCGGACAAGGCCCCGCGGCATCGGCGGAGAAATACCCGAGACGCGCGAGCAAACACAGATGCGCCGGCCATGCGGATCGCTTCAGCAGGATGAATCGATCCCGGTCCGGCCAGGCCGGATTGACGGGCCGATGATCGAGGAATTCTCCGTAGAGAAGGACGAGGATGTCCAGGACGGCGACTGAATCCTGGATTGTTCCGGCGGATGGATTCGAAGCGATGTGGCGCTCAATGGCCGGCCTGAGATCCGCGGCCCACTCCGCCACTTTCAGGGACACTAAATCCCCCGGTGTGTCCGCAACATCCAGGCGCGGCCGATGAATGCGGCCAGGATGACCCCCGAGAGATTCAGCAGGGATGCATAAACGGGCGACACCGTCAAAAAGAGTTTGAGACCGAGTGCGCCGGAGATGAAAAAGACGGCCCATATGCCGGGAGAATCTTCCTGCGCCCGGAGGCGGGCACGTTCCAGGAGGACCATCCAGCGCGCCCATGCGCAGACGGCGGCGACGCACACGATTCCCGGCGAAACCGGCGCGGCCAACACGACCGCCGCCATGGCCAGTTCCAAGCCCATCCGGACGTGCCGCAGGTAGAGCGACCGGTTCGACGCTTCGATGCTCCACACCGCGAGAAAAAGTCCCGTGGAAATAAACGGAAGGAGAAGATTTCCAAAGAACGCATAGCGGCCAATCTGCAGATGCGGAAACTGCCAGGCCAGGGAGGAGATCAGCCAGCCGGGGACGAGCGCCGAGAGAAACAGAACTCCGAGAAATCGGCCGCCAAATTTTGCCGATCCCCAGACCGGATGCGCGCGAAGGCGCCCGGTGTCCGACGCGGCCACCCAGAGAATCAGCCCGGCCGGCGGGAGAAGAAACGCCATGCCAAGCGCGGCCCAGTTGATCTGCGCCGGGAGAATCGCCAGTGTCAACACCACAAACCCGGCCGCGACCGCCGGGGCCCACACGGTCCACTGGACGAAACTCAGCAAGGCCAACAGAACAAGCAATCCAGCGACCGCCAGGCACGCATCGGGAGAAGCGACCGGAACGGCAAACACGGACTGCAGAGACGCGCCGCGGCGGGCGTGAATCAAATCCAGCGGGTCGTCGATGATCCGGATTGAGCGGCAGGGGAACCGCAAATACGGTTCGTGGATCACGAAATATCCCGTGTCCGTCCGCGATGCGGGGCTTGCCGGGTGGAGAACCGCCCGGTAGGTGGATTCGCCGGTCAATTCCGTGAGCGCGGACAGGGCACCCGCGGCGGGCGGCATCACCCAACCGAGGGGCATGTCCCGGATGCGGCCGGGCGGGACGGATGATTCCAGGATAAAGTTATCGGGGAAGGATGCGTCCGCGCGGAAGATGCCGCGTTCATAGACGGCGATTTCGCCCTGGTCCAGCCGCGACTTCAGGGCGGTGTGGACCGCCTCGAACAAAGCGGATTCCGAAAAAAATATGTAGGACCCATCGTTCTTCAAATTTTTGTCCCGAACCTGTTCAAACACGTAATAGGAGGCGATGGACTGGATTTTAAAAATCCGGAGCAGATCATTGCCCGACGCCACAAATGCGTTTCCGGATGCCTCGAGATCCGCCAGCGTCAATTCCGGGACCGCCACGCCCTGCACATTTTTCTGGCGGATCCGCTCGGCCATGCGCTTCCGGGCGACCGCCGGCATGGCCTGAATGTCCCGGACGGCCGATTCGGTCAGGAGGATCGCGGGGCGCCAGGAAAAATAGAGGATGTGAGGCAGGAGATAAACGGCGATCCCGAGAAACACCGCGCCGATGATCCAGAGCCGCGACCGGACCAGGAGCTTCTGGAACTTCTCCATCCCGTCGGTCATCCCGCTCATGCGCCGCGTTCCCGGACGCCGGCCTGCCGCGCCAGTTCCGCGTCGATGAAGGCGTCAATATTGCCGTCGAGGACGGCGTTCACGCCGCTGGTCTCGCAATCGGTCCGGTGGTCCTTGACCATCTGATAGGGCGCAAGGACATAGGACCGGATCTGGTTTCCCCACGCGATGTCATCCTTTCCGCCTCCCATTTTGTCCAGCTCCTTCTGATTTTCCTGTTCCTTCCGGTCATACAGTTTGGCCCGGAGAATCCTCATGGCGTTTTCGCGGTTCTTGTGCTGGGACCGCTCCGTCTGGCAGCTGACCACAATCCCGGTCGGCAGATGCGTGATCCGGATGGCGCTGTCGGTTTTGTTCACGTGCTGGCCGCCCGCGCCGCTGGACCTGTAGGTATCGACCCGGAGATCCTCCGGGCGGACGTCGATGGTGATCTCTTCATTGATTTCGGGAAGAACGTAAACGGCCGCGAAAGACGTGTGCCGGCGCTTGTTGGCGTCGAATGGCGAAATCCGGACCAGGCGGTGAATGCCCCGCTCGCACCGGAGCAGCCCGAAAGCAAATCTTCCGCCGACCAGGACGGTCGCGCTCTTGATTCCCGCTTCCTCGCCAGGCTGGCGGTCCAGGAGTTCGACGTCGAATCCGGCGCCTTCGCTCCATCGGATGAACATCCGAAGCAGCATGTCGGCCCAGTCCTGGGCCTCGACGCCGCCGGCGCCGGGATGGACGGAGAGGATCGCGTTTTTGTCCGAGATGGCGTCTGTGAAATAGACGGAGTGCCGGAGCCGTTCAATGTTTTTTCGCGCGGAGTCCAGGAGCCGGGCGGCCTCCGGGGCGTTGTCCTCCAAAAATCCGGGAGACTCGCGGGCAAGTTCTCCGAAGGCTTCGCTGTCCGAAACGGACCTCCGAGCCGCGTCCACATCCTCCAATTTTGATTCCAGTTCTCCGCGCCGCTTCCCGACGGCCCTGGCCGACTGCTGATTCGACCAGAACGACGGGTCCGACGCCTCTTTCTCGATTCGATCCAGTTCAGATTTCATGTCCCCCTCCGCCACCAGCGACGCCAACCGGTCCACCTCGCCTCTCAGGAGGGCAGTCGCCGCGATGAATTCCTGCGCGTCCATCAGGCGAAGCAGACCCAGTCCGACGGATTGTTCCGGATGGTCCGCTCGAATGCATCCACATAGTCTCCGCTCGGATCGGCCGATGTGGAGGGATCAATCCGGTGGAAATCAAATCCCAGCCGGCACTCCCGGCCCGGGATGCTGAAGAGTCCCCCCACGAAGAGCGGAATGCCCTGCGACGAGGCGACCCGCAGAGGAAAACTATCGAGGGTCCGGCGGCCGAGCGCGGAGAGGGCACGGGTGGGTGGAGATTGATCGCCGAGAACAGCCAGACTGCAACCTTGGTCGATCGCCCGTAGAATTTCCCGGCTCTGGCGGTATTCCAGATAGGTCAAGTTGGGCGCCGACCGGCGGAAAGATTCTATCAGGCGCCGAAGCGGCGGCCAGCGATAGGCTCGATAGAGAAACAAGACCGGATTGGGCAGTGTGGACAGAAGATCCATCTGAAGTTCAAACGGGCCCAGATGCGCGCTCACAAAAACAGCCTTCGAAGAGGACTGCGTATCCCGGACAAACGCCGCCCAGCGCGCGGCGCCGCGAGGATCAAATTTGTCCAGAGCTGAAATGCCGCGGGTCCGGCAGTGCAGAGTCAGCGCGAGTCCCCGGGCCATCGCGACACAGGGCCCGGCGGGGCGGCCGGTCAGATGCGCGAAGCGCAGACCGACGCAGGTTGACCGGCGGATGAGTTCGGATTCGGGCAATTCCGCCGCCCAACGCCGAATCCGCCGGAGCGCCGCGTACCAGATGGCTTCGGAGAGCGGCGGCAAAATAGACGGACGGAGAGCTGTGAACATCGGCGGAGGCGCGGCTCAGTGACCGCGGGAAAAAGTGTAGGGGCCGGGGCAGGCGGGCGGGGCGGCCTCCCCAAGAGCGTCCAGAACCGTATCGACGATATCCAGCGCCGCCGAGGGCCTCGCGTGAGACTTGAGGCGGTTCGCATACATCGCCCGGCGGCTCAGACTTGCGAGCAGATCCTGCACGCGGGACGCGACCTCCGAGGGGCCGACGGCGATTTCGGCGAGCTGATGGCGGCGCAGGAATTCCAGATTGTACCGTTCCTGCCCCGGGAGGGCGAACGGCACAAGCATGGGAAGGCCGACGGCCATGCATTCGGCCAGAGTCAGGCCGCCCGGTTTGGTGATGGCCACGTCGGACAGCGCATAGAGAGGCCGCATGTCGCGGGAATACTCAAGAGGAATGACGCGGTGCCTGGATTCGGCGGCCCAGGACCGGAAAAGTTCCATCAAAATCGGATTTGTGCCGGCGAGCGCGAGGATATTGACCCGGCTGGGCAGCCGCTCCAGTTCATGGATCAAGCCCTTGCGGAGGCCAATGCCGCGGCTGCCGCCCATGAACATGAGGGTCGGGAGGCCCTCCTCGATTCCGTATTCGAGACGCGCGGTCCTCAGCGATTCATCGGAGGGCGCTTCGGCGAACGCGGGAAGGATGGGAATGCCGCTCGTGAAAATTTTTTCGGCGGGGACGCCCATGGACTTCAGGGTTTCGAATTCGTCGGCGCCCGGCAGAAAATATCCGTCGATCTGCTCGGCGGCCCAGTACGGGTGGACGCTGAAATCGGTCGCGACCGCGTAGAGCGGAGCCCGCATGCCGGGTTCGCCGGCATATCCCCATTCCTTGAGGGTCGCCAGAATCCTGGCCGGGAGGGCCTGCGTGCAGAGGACGGCGTGGGGGCGGAACGCGGCCATGAGGCCGAGGAATTTTTTTTGCGACCGGCGGGTCCAGGTCCGAAGGAGGGACCCCGCCGCCGGGCGGGCGTTCGGGTGGCCGTAGAGGAAATCCCAGAGGCCCGGCGCGTGTTTGATGATGGAGAGATACGACCGGCAGACGACCGGCGCAAGCCACCCGGAGGAATACCCGATGGCCTCGACCAGGCGCACGTCGGCGCCGGGGACTTTCGAGCGGAAGGCCGCCGCGAGAGCCTGGGCGGCCCGTTCGTGGCCCATGCTGATGCGAATATGGAAAATGAGAACCCGAAGCGTTCCCGGATTAGCCGCATCCATACTGAAAGTCAGGATATTCCTCCTCTGCCGACCCTTCGGCCTAGACGTCCACTTCCTTGAATTCCCCGAAACGGATGTCGTCCCCGCCGGGATCAAAGTAAAATCGCACAAAGGAATATGGCTTGTCAATCTGAAGGGTATAATTCATGATCGTGAGAACCGACCCGGGCAGGACTTTCTCTTTGGCGCAGATCACGCCGGGCTTGGCCTCGGACAGCCGGCGGTTGAGATCGAGGAGTTCGCGCTGCATCTGGCGGATTTTTTCGGCGATGCCGCGGGCGGTGGACACCAGTTTTTTCAGAAGTTCCTCCTTCTCGATCGGCAGGGATCCGTATTTTTCCTTCAATTTGTTCAAGGTCTCGATGCCCTGCTTGACGGACTCGAAGTTTTTCCGGTTCGCGTCGACCTCTTTTTCGATTTCAGTGATCCGGCTCCGGATGGTCGGATCGTAGCCGACCTCGATCACGGTCTTCGTCGCGTTGTCCGTCCCGACCATCTTCGCCTCGACGCTCCCGCCGGCCCGGACGACGCCGCCGATGATGACGCTGCGCTTGCCGTCCCGCAGGACCACGTTCTGCCGCGCGGAGATGTTGGAATGGAGGATGGCCTCGGCGACCAGAACGTTTCCCTCCGCGAAGAGGTTCGCGTTCTCGACGAACTTGGCCGTGATGTCGCCCGCGGCCCGGACGTAGGTGTCGGGGGTGCCGATGATCCCTTTTTCGACGACGATGTTTCCGCCGGACTCGACGAACCCGCGCGAGACGGCCTCGACAAAAACGTCACCGGTCGCGCGCACCACGAAGCCTTCCTCCACGCCGCCCCGGATGATGACGGTGCCGTCGAAATTGATGTTGCCGATTTCATAATTCACGTTGCCTTTGTGCTCAAGGATGTTGTCCAGCCGGATGGTCTTGCCGGTGATGACGACGTGCCCGCTGGTGACCGCGAAAAATTCCGTGCCGTCGGGCGATACCTGCACGTTCTTGCCGGCCTGCATGGCCTGGTCCTTGCCGGGTTTCGGGCGGCTCTCCCCGCCGAACACGTCGACGCCGACGGTGCCGTCGGTGGGCGGATATTTCTTGACGAGGAGTTCCCCCTCTTTGACGCCCTTGAAGGCCGACATTGCGCGGTAATCGACGCGGCCGGCGCCGTCCTCCTTCAAGTCTTTTTCGGATTCGGTCTTGAAGAGAAATTCCAGCTTGGCGTCCTCGCCGTCGACGGGCGGGTTTCCCTCGGCGACGAGCAGCGGGTCGTGATAGGCGGAGCCTTCGATGTAGGCGGCGACGGACTCGGCGTCGACGTTCTTGAGGCCCATCTCCGACACCTTCTGCATCACGGCTTCCGGATAGACCGGGATCCCGCCCTCTTTCTGCGGCGTCACGGTCAGGACGGCCTTCAGCTTGTCCGGCGTTACCGCGATGTCGAACTTCCCGTCGAGCTTGGCCTCCGGCTGGCGCTCGGCGAGCCGGATCCGCTCGGCCTTGGATTCCTCGACGACGGTCCGGACCACGGCTTCGGAAACATTCACCGTATAACCGCGGGACTTGAGGTCCGCCAAAAGTACCCGGACGTCCACGCCCTTGGCGTTTTCCCCCTCGGCGGGATAGACGGTCAGGAAAAGCCCGTCGGGCGTGTTTTCGATCGTGTAGTATCCCTCGGTCCGCTTTACCGCGTCCTTCGCGGCGGCGGCGCCCGCGCGTGCGGCGACGGGCGCGGTCATTTTTGCGAGCTCCGATTTGTCGATCGGCTTTCTGTAAATCTCGAGGATGTACGGGCGCTTGGCCAGGCCCATGACGCCGTCTGATTTCTCCTGAAGAACGGTATAGGTCAGTTCGTGGCTCAGGACGTCGAGTTTTCCAGAAGCGGCGTCGAGGCCCTTTTTGATTTCATCGCATGTGACTTTGACTTTCTTGGGCGGCGGGTCGATTTCGAAAAACGCCTTTAACGGCTCGTCTTTATCCGCCGGCTCCTTCAGCACGGCCCGCCGCATCTCCTGCGGCCGGTCGTCCGCCGATTTGCCCGCGGGGACCTCAAGGAGATTGTCCCCGGGCGCGCGGCCGAGGATGGCGCGAACGACGCCGATCTTGCTGAGATCTTTGGAAGTCAAAACGACGTTCCGGCGAAGCTTCTGCAGGGTATCCGCCGCGGGCGGTTCCTGGGACACGCGGAAATACTGGCGGGTCAGGCTTTCGACGTATTCCGGCGGTTCGTACGCATCTTTTTTAAGTTTTTCCCCGTCGAGCTTCCACGTTCCCGATCCCTCCTCGCGCATCATCTCCGTCGTCGCGGGCCCGATGGAAAGCCGGACGCCACGGGCCATTTTCCGGGAGAAGGAGACTCTGAGGAGACTGGGAGATTCTGATTCCTTCTGAAGACTCTCGGCGATCGGCTGGGCTTCGATCGAAAACAGGTCCGCCACTTTTTTCTCCTGGCTCTCCCGGGTTGCGTTCAACACCTCGCCCAGCCACCCCCGGAAATCCTCCAGGCGTTCCCGGTAGAGCTCCGGCTTGATCGCGACGTCAACCCGCTGTCCCTCGGCGCCGATCTGCGCGGCATTCAGTTCCCGCCCGACGACGGCGGTGCCGCTGATGAATCCCTGCTGTTTGGGGTCGAATACCACCAGTTTTCCGCCGGCCTGGATCCGCGAGTGCGCCGAACCGATTTTGATCCAGATGTCCCGTTTCGCGGTCGCTTCTCCGCGTTCGATAAAATTGCAGAAAATGGACCCCTCGGCGAAAACGGATGACCGACGCAGGATGCCGTTGTAGACGTAGACCGAACCCCCGCTCGATACCGCGCCGCCCTCCACATCCCCGAGAATATACACGTCCCCGGTCGCCTTGACCTTTCCCCCTTTGCCCAGGTTTCCCGTGATCACGACCGTTCCGTCGAACTCGATGGCCGCGCCGACCACGCTGCGGGGAATGTCGTGGACGAGGTCCACCGTCACGCGGTTGTTGACCCAGCGGACCCATCCCGATACCTGCGCGAAAATCCGGCAACTCTCCTCGTCGAGAATCAGGTGGCGGCCGAGAAAACTCTTCAGGGTGACGTTCTTGACGCGCTGGGTGGGCGCCATGATGACCTGGCCGGGGAATGCCTGGAAGGCTTTTTTGAATTCGCTGAGAGGCTGGTCGAAGAACAACAGTTTTTTCGGGAGGGAAATTACGCCGAACCGGTAAAATTCGTCCAGGACTTGATCCACCGACAGCGACGGGGCCTCGGTGGTCGCGGCCGCCGCGGCGGTCTTGGCGCCGGTGAGCGTATCTTCGAGGCCGTCGATGTCCTTTTTGAGCTGTTCGAGTTCGCCGAGATCGAAATCAGCTGATCCGGGTTCCGGCATGACCTGGTCTCCTTCTAGTCCTTCTTCGGCGTTTCCGCCTCTTCCTCCAGCATGATCGGAATGTCCTCCCGGATCGGATACCGCCGGCCGCAGGCGAGGCACGTCAGTTTCTCTTCCGGCTGATCATATCGAAGGTCCGACTTGCAGACTGGACAGGCCAGAATATTCAAAAGCTCCGGGTGAATCATGAGGTCACGCCTCCTTTCGAAAAGATCTGCGTTCCCTGGCCGCGCGCGTTCGGGGCGTGGCCCATCGGGAAAGTCGAAAAAACACATGCGCCGCCGCCTCCGCGTCCGTGTCCGCCCGGTGAAATCTCGATGCCTCAAGTCGCGGCTCGAAATCAAAATAGGCCGCGAGTGCCGACAGCCGGCGGGACTCGAGGTGGGGCAGAAGCCGCCGCGACAGGCGCAGGGTGCAAAGCACCCGGCGGGCCAGCCACGGGCGGGACGACCGGCGCGACAGGAACCGTTCCAGGATCGGAATATCAAACGCCGCGTTGTGGACCACGAGGGGCCGGCGCCGCAAGAATTTGATGAGCCGCGGGGCGACCCAATCGGGCGAAGGCGCTCGCGTCAGCATCGAGTCCGTGATTCCCGTCAAGCGTTCCACCCACGGTACCATAGGGGTCGAGGGCTTGACCAGCGATACGAACCGGTCCATCTCCCGGCCGCCCCTGTAGCGGATCGCGCCGATTTCCGTCACGACGTCCAGCAGAATCGACCGGCCGGTGGTTTCCACGTCCAGGGCGACGAAATCGGACTCGGGATTGAGGCGGTTGATGTAATTCATGAGGAAGCCCGTCGGAGGAGCGGGTGGGAGAGGCGGGATCGATACGGAAATCGGACGGGGCGGCGGCGGACGGCCGATTCGTAGGCGGCGAAGATCGATTCCTGCGAGAGGAGCGCGTCGTCGACGTGGTTATTCACAGGACAGGGCGCACCGCCGTCGGTCAGCCACCGGGAAATTTCCGCCAGACAGACCCGCTCCACAGAACCCGCCGACGGAGGCCAGGGGAACGCGTCGTCCGGCGTCAGATCCTGAAAGCCGCTGTACCGGCGGCTGGGGCTTGAGCATTCCGCCGTTCGAATGCCGTTGCCGACGACGACCCGGCCCGACTCGAACCAGAGCTCGACTTCAAAATGAAAATATTTTCGGGCGCCGCCCGCCTCGAAACAGAAATCGAGGGGCGGATTTCCCCGGAAGCGGATTCGGCCCCAGGCCCGGCGCTCCACCGCGGATCCCCTGGGCCGGTCGAGGCTTGCCTCGATTTCCGCGGGACGACGGCCGGTCAGGTAATACACGATGTCGATGAGATGGGTGCCGTCATGAAGCAAGGGGCCGCCGCCCGCGGTTTGAATTTGAGAGTGCCAGTCCGTTTTGGGCCGTTTGGCGGATGGAGAAAATGGCGTGAGTACGCAACCCTGAATGTGTTTGAGCTCGCCGTACCGTTTCTCCCGGACGAATTGCCGCACCGCGCGGTATTCGGAGGTCCAGCGCCGGCCGTGATTGATCACGAGCAGAGTCCCGGCGCGCCTTGCGGCGCTGTGCATGGCCCGCGCCCGCGCCCAATTCACGGCCATCGGCTTTTCACAGATGATCGCCGCGACACCCGCCCGGCAGGCCAGACGGACGATGACGTCATGAGACTGCGTCCACGTCGCAATCGACAGGACGTCCGGGCGTTCCCGGCTGAGAAGATCCTCCACGCGGCTGTACAGATGTTCCGGGGCGATGGTGTACGTGCGCCCGAAATCCGAGAGACGGCCGGGATCAATGTCACAACCGGCCACGAGACGAAAGTCCGGGTGCGCGGCGAGGCCGCCGGCGTGCGTGCAGGGCCGGACCCGCAGGGCGTCGCGCTCGAGCAGAAACCCGACGCGGCCGCAGCCGACGACGGCGGCGCGGTAGGGTGTCGTCATCCGCGGCCCCGGGATTTTCCGTCGCCCATGGGGATCTTCCGCTCGAACCACGACCGGATGTCCTTCTCCATCACCCGGAATCCCTGGGCTTCTTTTTGGATCCAGGCTGAATAATCCGAAATAAACAGCTCCTTGAGTTTCGCAAATCCCAGCCCGCGGTTGCGCTTGATGTCGCTGCCGAAGCTGTTGAAAAGTTCCTTCGAATCGTCGGCGTCCATCCGGAATTCCGCCAGGGCCGCGACGGCGGCGGACGTGATGTTTTCCGGATAGAGAGACATCACGATGAGACCGTCCTGCCAGTCATAGAGGCCGGAACCGAAACACGGCAGGAGCAGGACCGAGGGAAGTCCGCGACGGCGGAGGAATTTTTCCGGAAAGAGCGTCGTGTCGAGGGACTGGATCCGGTTCAATTCGTCCGTCACCAATTTTCCCGTCAGCGGCCACGGCGGCGGCGTGACGGCCGTGAACGGCCGGTGGCGGGACCGGCCGGCCAACAGTTTGGCGAACTGCGAGAGGCGCCGGACCTGCTCGTCCATCTTCAGCCACTTTTCCCGGACGGACGACCCGTCGTAGGTCTCCCGGAGCCTGGCGAGAAGGTCCGCTTTGGCCGGCTCGTCCTCCTGGGCGCGGATGAGTTCCTGGATGCTCTGGTGGATCGCCTGGTTGATCCGGCCAAGCGTCGTGAGGAAATCCGGGGAGGAGGAAAAACGCATGTACAGTTCGGATTCGATCGACCGGGCGAGCTTCTGTAATTCCTCCTCCAGGATTCCAAACTGCTTTTTCTCCTCGACCGTCAGCGCCGCCGTCCGGCGCCGGGCGTCCAGAAAGGAGTACTGATACTGCGCGCGGGCTTGGCGGTCGAAGTCGGCGGAAAGGTTGGGGCCGGCGGCGGCGACGGACTGCCGTCGCATCTGTTGGAGCTTTGCCAGCCGGGTTTTGTGTTCCTCCACCACGGCGCGGATCCCGGACAGGGTCCGTTCCGTGTCCCGGATGCTGTCGAATTGATAAATCTCGACAAACTTCCGCGACAGATACTCGCTGATGTGCAGGACCCGGTGATGCGGCGTCCGGAATTCCTCCAGAGGCCCGGCCGCGCTGTGAGGGGAGACTTCGGAGGAAAGACCCAGATCAAAGGTCAGACGGAAGGCGTCGTCGAATGAGGAGGCATCGAGAACGCCGCCCGTTTTTTCCATGATCGACCGGAGACGCGCGGTGAGCTGCGGGTATAAAGACGCGTCGTCCGATGATTCGGGCTGCGCGGGCGCGGGCGACTCGGCATCTTGGGGAGTCTCCGGCGCCGCATCGGGCGCGGGAGGCGACCAGTCCTTCAACTGAGCGCCGGCCGAGACCGTCAGCTCCGCCAATTCTTTGAGACGCGCACGGCGCGTCTCGATGTCCTTGATCCGGCGGCGGTGGTCTTCTTCCTCGACCGCAAGCATGTCGAGTTCCGCGTCGTGTTCAACCGCCGCGGCGGTCAGGGCGTCGGATATGAATCCGATCAGGATCCGCTCCGCTTCGGCGGGACTGCCGGATTCGAGACTTGCGGACACGCCGGCCGGGAGAATGTGGCCGGGACGGGTCGGAGTGACAAGAGGATCGTAAAAGATCAGCGCGTCGGTCAGGCCCGGAGGCGTTTCGCCGGCGCTGGCCGGAAAGGGTAGGCGACGCATGAGGCCGTTGAGAAACATCCGGAGCGCGCGGTCTTGAACCTGAAAATAAATCACCACGCGCCCGCCGCCTGCCCGCGGGTGAAAATAAACAGTCCGATGGAAACCGCCAGAAGACTGTCGACCCTGTCGAAAAGTCCGCCGTGGCCGGGCAGGCTGGAACCGAAATCTTTTACGCCGGCGCGGCGCTTCAGAAAGGATTCGAAAAGATCCCCCAGGACGGCCAGGACCGCAAGACCGGCGCCAAGCAGCGCGGCCGGGAACGCCGGCATGGATTTGCCCGTCGCCGCGAGCGCCACGGCGACCGCCGAACAGACCACACCGGCCAGCGCGCCCTCCCAGGTCTTGGCGGGACTGACCTTCGGCGCGAGCGGCGTTTTGCCCCAGCGGCGGCCCACCAGATACGCCGCGGTGTCGGCCGTGACCGCCACAAGGATGGCGCAGAGGGGCCAGAAACGGCCGGCCGATCTGAGCAGATAGAAGGCGGACACGCCAGCGCAGACATAAATGAGCGCGGACGCCGGAACGAACGCCCCCGGCGCGGGTTCAGCGCGGGTGAAGACGGAGATCATTTCAAGTAAAAGAAGACCGGAGACGATCGCAAGGACGCCAGTGAAAAGCCATCCGCCGAGAACTGTGGCGCCGACGCCGAGGAAGATACCGCCGAAAAAAACCGGAAGGCGGGCGGCCACCCGGACCTTCAGTGCGCGGGTTGGATCGCGGGTCTGGACGTTCCCCCGGAGCGAGTAGCCGCGAAATCGGACCGGAGACCGCCGAAGCGGCGTTCGCGGTGCTGATAGTCGAGGATCGCGTCGACCAGTTCGGAAGGCCCGAAGTCCGGCCAGAGGGCGGGGGTCACGTACAGCTCCGCGTAAGCGGCCTGCCAGAGAAGGAAATTTGAAATGCGGTGTTCTCCGCTGGTCCGGATGAGAAGGTCCAGGTCCGGGAGGTCCGCCGTGTAGAGGAGGTTCTCGAAGACGGATTCGTCGACTTGGTCCGGTTTCAATTCTCCGAGGTCCAGACGGCGGTGGAGTTCCATCGCCGCCTCCAGAATTTCCCGGCGGGCGCCGTAGTTGAGGGCGACGTTCAGGGTAAACGACCGGCAGGCAGCCGTGGCGTCGCGGGTGCGCTGAAGTTCCCTCTGAACGAAGGATGGGAACTCGTCGGTCCGGCCGATGGTCCGGAACCGGATGTCGTTTTCAACCATCTCGGCGGTCTCGCGGCGGAGAAAATATTTGAGCAGCATCATCAGCCCGGATACCTCCAGCTTCGGGCGCTTCCAGTTCTCCGTTGAAAACGCAAACAGCGTGATGCAGTCGATCCCGCCGACGTCATGACAAAACCGGATGATGCGCTTCGCGGTCTTGATGCCCTCCCGGTGCCCCATCAAGCGGTGCCGGCGGCGCTGCCGGGCCCAGCGGCCGTTGCCGTCCATGATGAAGGCGATGTGGCGGGGCATGCGGCGCGGGTCGAGTTGGCGGGCTTTTTCCCGGAGGGCCGGGTCCCAGTCCTGCGCGCGGCGGATCACGGACTAGAACTTTTCAAGCTCCTCGGATTTCTTCGCCAGGGATTCGTCGATCTTCCGGACGGCCGCGTCCGTGAGCTTCTGAACGCGGTCCTTCGAACGCTTCTCCTCGTCCTCCGTCGCCTCGCTCTTTTTCCGCATGTCCTGGATGCGGTCCAGAACCTCCCGGCGAATGTTCCGAACGGACACCCGCGCATCCTCGGCTTTCTTGGAAAGAACTTTCGACAGTTCCTTGCGGCGCTCTTCCGAAAGAACCGGGATCGGCACCCGCACCGCGCCGCCTTCGACGGCCGGAGTCAGCTTCAGGTCCGACGTCCGGATGGCTTTTTCGATGGCCGGCATGACTGACTTGTCCCAGGGCTGGACCACGAGAAGCCGCGGGTCGGAGACGGCGATGGAGGCAAGTTCCTTCAGGCGCATCTTCGATCCGTAGGCTTCGACCTCGATGTCTTCCAGAAGTTTGCTGGAGGCGCGGCCGGTCCGGATGCCAGCCAGTTCGTCCGAATAGGCCTGGCAGGATTTGTCCATGTCGGACGCGGCGGCGGTAAAAAGAGATTCGTTGATCATGCGGAAATCATCGTTCCGACGGGTTTGCCCGTCAAGGCCGCAGCCAGATGGAAAAGATTAAAAATTCGGAGGGGAATTTTGTGCTCGCGGCAGACGGTGAAGGCGGTCTGGTCCATGATGTCAAGATGGCGCGAGATCGCTTCGGCGTAGGTCAACCGGGAAAATTTCCGCGCCTGCCGGAATTTGTTCGGGTCGCGGTCGTACACGCCGTCCACTTTCGTCGCCTTGAGCAGGATACCGGCGCCGATCTCCACCGCGCGGAGAGCAGCCGCGGTGTCGGTCGTGAAAAAAGGATTGCCGGTGCCGCCGGCGAAAATCACCACACGGCCTTTCTCAAGATGCCGGAGCGCGCGGCGGCGGATGTAAGGCTCGCACACCTGCCGGACGTGAATGGCCGACAGCACGCGCGCGGCGCGGCCTTCCCGCTCCAATGCCTCCTGAAGACCGATGGCGTTCAGGACGGTCGAGATCATGCCCATGTAGTCGGCGGTGGCCCAATCAACGACCCGGGTTTTTTGCGTGAAGGCGGCGCCCCGAATGAAGTTTCCCCCGCCGACCACGACGCCAAGACGGATGCCCCGGCGCGACGCACGCGCCAGTTCACGGGCGACGGATGTGAGGCGGTCGGGATCGAGGCCGAATCCGGACTGGCCTGAGAAAGATTCTCCGGAGAGTTTGAGAAGTACGGGTTTGCGCGAGGCTTTCGGCAAATCAGTCCCCGACGACGTAGCGGACGAACCGCTCGATTCGCAGGGTGTCCTTTAATGCCGCGCCCTTTTCCTGGAGCAAATCCTTGATCCGGCGTTTGGGCTCGCGGATGTAGGGCTGCTCGAGAAGACAAATCTGCTCGTAGAACGAGCCGAGCTTGCCCGCGATGATCTTTTCGCGGATCGGCGCGGGTTTCTTCGCGTCTACCTGCTTCTCCAAAATCGCCCTCTCCTCCGCCAGTCGTTCGGCCGGGACTTCTTCGCGGGTGAGAACCTGCGGGGCCGACGCGGCGATCTGCATGCAGATCTCGTCGAGAAGAGAACGGAGGTCCGGCGAGGCCAGAGACGCGGGCGTCTGGCAGGACAGTTCCGCCAGCACGCCGATTTTTGATCCCATGTGAATGTACGCCGCAACGGCGCTCCGGCCGTTTGACTCCAGCCGGGTGTGCCGGGAAATCTTGATGTTCTCGCCGGTCTTGGAAACCAGAGCGGTCCGGGACGCCTCCAGGTCCGCGGAAGGATTCTTCGCGAGGGTTCGGGCGGCTTCATCGCAAAATTCCAGGAAGGCTTCGGTCTTGGCGACAAAATCCGTCTCGCAGTTGACTTCAACCAGAACCCCCAGACGGCCCGGATCGACGAAAGAGCCGATCCGGCCCTCACGCGCGGCCCGGGCGGATTTCCTGGCCGCGCTGGCGGCGCCGGCTTCACGCAAAATACGCATCGCGGCCTGAATGTCTCCCTCGGTCTTCGCCAGGGCGGTCTTGCACTCCATCATGCCCGCGCCGGTTTTGTCCCGGAGGGCTTTGACTTGATCCGCTGTGATCGCCGGCATGAGCTACTCCTTGTTCCCGGCGGAGGACGCAACGCCCTCCTGGGGTGACGGCGGACAAGGATGTCCTGTCCCCAATGCTCCAGAATCAGGAAATCCCAGGACGGGATTTCCTCCAGTCCGCATTGGGGGCGGCGCGACGGCCACTGCCGTCTCCGACTGCTGGGGCTCAACCTGCGGAGCGGACGCCGCGGCGGCGATGGCCGCGGCGGTGGTGGCGGCCGAGGCGGCGGCCACTTGGGCGGCAGCATCGGCTGCGGCCTTTTCCGCCTCCTGAAGTTTTTGCTGGTAAACGGCGGCGCCCTCCAGAATGGCGTCGGCCATGGTTTTTAAATAGAGGGCGATGGCCCGGATGGCGTCGTCGTTTCCGGGAATGCCGAAGGTCGCCCAATCGGGATCGCAGTTGGTGTCGAGAATGCCCACGACCGGAATGCCGAGCTTTCGGGCTTCCTGCACCGACGTCAACTCCCGCTTCATATCGATGATCACCAGCATGTCCGGAAGTCGCTTCATGTCCCGGATGCCGGACAGGACCTGCCGGAGACGCGCCAGTTCCTTGCGGTAACGCTTGGCCTCGCGGTTGCCCATCCGCTCAAGTCCGCCGTCGGTCTCGAATCTCTCCATCCGGACGAGCTTGTCGATGTTTTTGGAAATCGTCGAATAGTTCGTGAGCATGCCGCCCAGCCAGCGCGTGTTCACGTAGAACATCCCGCATCGCTTGGCTTCACGCTCGATCGCGTCGGCGGCCTGCTTCTTCGTGCCGACAAACAAAAAGCGCGCGCCGGTCGACGCGACCTCCGTGATCTTGCCGAGCACTTCCCGGAAAATCCGGAGCGTCTGCTGCAAATCAATGATGTGGATGTTCTTTCGCTTGGTGTAAATGTAGGGCGCCATCTTGGGATTCCAACGGCGCGTCTGGTGGCCGAAATGCGCGCCGGCCTCCAGGAGCTGCTTCATCGCGATTCTTACCAATGTCCTTCACCTCCGGCCCAACCGGCACGTTGGCCAGCCGGGCAATCAACGGGCTCCCTTCGCCTGACGGCGAACCACACCCGTTTCAACTCCGCCCCAGGGGCGGAGACGCTGAATGTCGTCTGGCTCAAAAGGTCATCTTATCTCAGGTTTGGCGGCCAATGCAACATTGCGAAAGTGACTCAGCGCCGAGCCCGCGCGGAACCAGTCGATCTGCTCGGCGGTCAGGGTATGGTGGGAACTCACGGTCTCTGTCGTTCCGTCCTCATGCCGGATGGAAATCTCGACGGCCTTGCCG